>JBEKFH010000157.1:0-9933 GCA_050013415.1 Streptosporangiaceae bacterium
GCCCGGGAGGACCCGCAAGCCCGGGAGGACCCGCAAGCCCGGGAGGACCCGCAAGCCCGGCCGGGACGTGAAGTCCTGGCCGGGACATTCCCCATCTCGATCGACTCGTCGGACTTCGCGGAGCTGGCCGGCCAGGAATCCGTCCGGGCCCGCGCACGGGACATCCGCGAGGCGCTGGGCAACCCGGCCACCGTGCTGCTCGGCATCGATCGTCTTGACTACACCAAGGGCATACTCCATCGCCTCACTGCCTACGGCGAACTGCTCAGCGAAGGCCGGCTCGACCCGGCCGAGGCCGTGCTCGTGCTGGTGGCAAGCCCGAGCCGGGAGCGGGTCGAGCAGTACCGGCTGCTCCGGGATGAAGTCGAGGTGGCGGTCGGCCGGATCAACGGGGAACATGCGGAACTCGGCAACCCGCCAATTCACTATCTCCACCAGACCTACCCCCAAGAAGAGCTGGCCGCGCTCTACCTTGCCGCAGACGTGATGCTGGTGACCTCCCTGCGCGACGGGATGAACCTCGTGGCCAAGGAGTACGTCGCCAGCCGCATGGACGAGACCGGCGCGCTGGTGCTGAGCGAGTTCACCGGCGCCGCTGACGAGCTGGGCAGCGCGTTCCTGGTGAACCCGCACGACATCGAAGGGCTCAAGCAGGCCATTATGCACGCGGTGAGAGTCTCGCCCGGCGAGGCGAGGCGCCGGATGCGCTCGATGCGGCGCCAGGTGCGCGAGCACGATGTCGCGCACTGGGCCGCCGCCTTCACTGACGCGCTGGCGCGTGCCCCTGCCACCGCGAGCCCGTCCCGCCGGCCGCTGCCGCCACGCGGCTTGCCGGTCAGCGCCCAGTAAGGCTTGCCGGGCAGCCCCCGGTAGGATGGGCGGACTGCCTTCGAGGTATTCCGAGCCCGCCCCATCATCCGGCGGGCCATCGCGGAGCGGATCACCACGCGGACCTGCCATGTCTGGCTTGGCTCCCGGGACAGGCGCGCTGCGATGGCCGAAGAGTCGGCTGACAATGACGTCGCGGCGAGCATCGCCGAGCTGCAGAACCTGCTGCTGGGTACTCAGGACATCGAGGATTTCCTGCAGGAGCTGGCGGTGCTTGCCGCGCGCCGGGTAACCGGCGGCCTGTCCTGCGGGATCACCCTGCAGCCCAACGGGCGGCCGCTGACGGTCGCCAGCAGCGACACGCTCGCGGAGCAGATGGACGAGGTGCAGTACGGCATCGACGACGGCCCCTGCCTGCATGCCATGCGCACCGGGCAGGTGGTGCGCATTGACGACACCTCCGGCGAGGCGCGGTGGTCCGGGTTTTCCACGCGTGCAGCGGCGCGCGGAATCCGGTGCACGTTGTCGCTGCCGCTGACGGCGGGCGGCAGGCACATCGGGGCGCTGAACCTGTACGCCACGGTGCCCTCGGCATTCGGGCCGGAGGAAACGCGCCGGGCGGAGGGCCTTGCCGCGAACGCTACCGGCGCCCTCGCGCTCGCCGTGCGCCAGGCCGCCAGCACCGCCCTGACCAGCCAGCTGCGTGCCTCGCTGGCCTCGCGCGCAGTCATCGACCAGGCCCTGGGGGTCATCATGGCCCAGGAGCGATGCACCCAGTCCCAGGCATTCGCGATCTTGCGGGCCGCCTCGCAGAACCGCAACGTCAAGGTCCGCGACATCGCCGCCCAGATCGTCATGAGCGTCTCCGGCCAGCCGCCCGAGCCGCCCTCCTTTGACGAGCGCTAGGCGCCATCACGCAACAGCGCTGCCTGGGCCGGCCGGCCGGCCGAGCTGCCCGCCACCAGCCGGCGCTGGGCACGATCACGCGGCAGCGGCTGTTTGGGCACCCGCCCAGCGGTGAGATGAGTCTGCGTGGTGACGAGCATCGGCACGTCTGGCTGGAGTTATGACCACTGGGAGCCGGAGCTGTACCCGCCCGGCCTGCCGGCCAGGAACCGGCTTGCCCGGTACGCCGCGGCGTTCTCGACGGTCGAGGTCAACAGCAGCTTCTACCACTGGCCGCGGCCTTCGGTCTTCGCCGGCTGGCAGCGGAGACTGCCCGACGGCTTCCGCATGTCGGTCAAGGCGCCGCGCGGACTTACCCACGCCAGGAAGCTGTACGCGCCGGAGGCGTGGGCGGAGCGCATTGCGGCCTGCTGGCACGAGCTTGGCGGCAAGCGCGGCGCGCTGCTGGTGCAGCTGCCTCCGGCGCAGACCCGGGACGACGACCGGCTGGCGTATTTTCTCCAGGCACTTCCCCGCTGGCTGCGAGTCGCGGTCGAGTTCCGTCATGCCAGCTGGCATCACGAGGATGTAATCACTCTGCTCAGCAGGCATGGCGCCGCTTACTGCGTCATGAGCGGCGCCGGCCTGCCCTGCGTACTGCGCAGCACCGCTGGCTTCGTGTACGTGCGGATGCACGGTCCCGATGACGATCATCTGTACGCGGGCTCCTACACCGACGACAGCTTGATGTGGTGGGCTGACCGGATAACGGAATGGGAGCAGCTGGGCAAGGATGTCCTCGTATATTTCAACAATGACGGCGAGGCCAACGCCGTGCGTAACGCGGCGACGCTGCGCGGCATGCTCGGCCAGTAGCGGCCGGTCGACCGGATGAGCCCGGGCTGGCTGCCCGGGGCAAGCGAAGGCGGACAGGGCAGATGACGAGATGGCAGTGGCTGAGATCGCTCCTGGCCGCCGGCGGCAGCGCCGCGCTGATGACCGGGCTGCTGGCGGTGCCGGCCGGTCAGGCCGCCGCCGCGACAGCCGGCGACCGCCCCTCGGGGTACTGGTACGGCACCGACAGCTTCCCGGTGACGGTCAGCGGGTCGGCCCCCTACAAGGAGCCGGTGACAGGCGGCGCGTACGGCGGGTACATCGGCATGATCGGCAACTGGGCGCGCTGGCAGGGCTGCCACGACAAGCTCGCCTGGTCCAGCGCGAACAGCCAGCAGGCTGACACTGACCTGGCCACGTACAACCGGGGCATCGGCACGGGCGTTTACTGGTTCATGGCCGGTCCCGGCATCGACCCGCACTACGACGGCACCAGGACCGAAGCCTACGACTGGGGCGAGCAGCAGGCGGCCCGGGCGCTGGCCGACATGGGCGGCACGAAGTACTACCCCGTCGTGTTCATGGATGTCGAGCTGCCCGGCGACGCGCCGGGCATCAGCCCTGCTCCCGACAACGGCTGGAATGACGTGTACTCCTCGCCCTGCGGCGGTCACGCCACCTCGACCTATATCGCGGCGAGCGTCGACCGGGCCGATTTCAGGGGGTTCTCGGCTTACCTCACCAGCCATTCCTCTTACCAGCCCGGCGTCTATTCCGCGCCATCCATCTGGGCCGACATCTTCGGCACCGGCCGGTATGCCACCGTCAGCAGTGTCTACGAGTGGACCTACAGCGGCGACACCAGCAGCCTCAGCCATCATCCCGATGGCTGGTGCCTGACTGGCACGTCGACCTGCGCCGATTTCTTCGGCGGGGTCACCCGGTCCAGCGCCGACGCCCTGATGTGGCAGTGGAGCGGCGGCGGCGGAACCTACAACGGCTACGGCGACTTCGACCAGATCGACGCGAACACCATCCGCTAGAGGCCGCCGGTCCATCCGCCCGAGCGCCGCGGCGGGCCGGGTCAGGGGGCGGCGGGCCGGGTCAGGGGGCGGCGGTTCGTGCCGCGTTGACGGCCACCGTGGCGTAGGGCATCGTGAAGCTGCCGCCCATCGCGTCGATGGCTGCCCCGACGCCGTCCAGCACCTCCGTCAGCTTGCCTGCCGGGAGCTGGGTGAGGGCTCCGGACGTGGGCATCTGGTCCAGCCACTCGTCGCGGGTGTAGGACTTCTCCCAGTCGAATCGCCACTGCTCGGGGTCGCTGAACCCGCCCGCATCCCGGATCCCGTTGGCGGCCTTGGTGAACAGCACCTGGTAGGCATCCAGGGCCTGCCTCGCTGGCTGGAGATTGAACGTAAACGGCGAGTCGGGCGCCACCCGCTGGTAGACGGCGGCCAGGGCCTCCCAGACGCCGGGCGGGAGCTGGAATACGTGCCAGAACGCCGCCAGCAGGCCAGCAGGCCGCAGCACCTGCGCCGCCTTGGCCGCTCCCGCGACCGGGTCAACCCAGTGCCAGGCTGTCCCGGCGACGACCGCGTCGAACTCCCGGCCGGCCGGGTCCCAGGCTTCGATGGTCGCCACCTCGACCGCGATCCCGCTGCGCCGCGCGAAGTCGGCCATCCGCGCGTCGGGTTCCACCCCGAGCACCTCGCAGCCGGCTGCCCGGAACTGCCGGGATGCTATGCCCGTGCCGCAGCCGACGTCGAGGACGGCCGGCCCGGGGCTGGCGGCGACGATCCGCTCCACCAGGGCGTCGGGATAGCGGGGCCTGGTCCGGTCGTAGCGCTCGGCGTCCGTGCCGAACGACTCCGCGGCCTGCCGGTGCTGATGAGGCTCCAGGCCGGACGGACGTGCTCGCCCTGACGATACAGTGGACATGCGTCCACTGTAGTGAACACATGTCCACTCTTCAATCGGGTGGAGCCGAGCCAAGGCCGGAGGGGTGCCCGGTGCCGACAGGAGTGGCCATCCGGGATGCGCGCGAGCAGTTGTTCGACGCCGCTGAGCGGGTCCTGCTCGCCGGCGGGCCGAGCGCGCTCACCACCCGGGCGGTCACTGCGGAGGCAGGCTGCGCCCATGGGGTCCTGCACCGGCACTTCGCCGACTTCGATGCCTTCCTCGCCGAGCTTGTGCTGGACCGCGCCGGCCGGATCGACGCGCTGGCCGCCGCCCTGCGCGCGGCGGCCGGGACCGGCACCGTGGCCGGCAACCTCACCGGCGCGCTGACGGCACTGTTCGGGCCAGTCGCCGTGGCGATCGTCGCGCTCGTCACCTTCCGGGATGAGTTGCGCGTCCGGCTGCGCCAGGCCTGGCCGGCCGGGGTCCCGCTGCTGACCGAAGCCGTGGTCATGATCGCCTCCTACCTCACCGCGGAACGCGGCCTGGGCCGCATTGCGGCCGATGCCGACATCGACACGCTCGCGCCCATGCTGGTCGGGGCCGCCCACCTGCTGTTTGCCGACCGGAAAGGAGCCCCGCCCCAGGCTGGCACCGTCGCCGTGATGGTGACCACGGTCATCGCCGGCGTCGCGGGAGAGAGCCCGGCTGCGCGGGCACCGCTGGCTTGATCACCCGGAGGGCGCCGGGAAGGGCGCGGATCCGCAGCGGCGTGCCTGCCGGAAGCGGCGCCGCGAAGGGCAGTGGCTCGCCGTCGGCCGCCGCCAGCATGTCCCGGTCCACGGTCACGGTCACCTCCGCCGCCTGGCCGGCGCTGACCTGCGGCAGCGTGACATGCGTTCCGTCCTGGATCTTCATGAGCGCGCGCAGGAAGGCGATCCGGGCACCGTGCCGCATCGTGATCACGTCGAGGATGCCGTCGTCCATCCGGGCCGCCGGAGCGACCCGCATCCCGCCCCCGAAGTAGGCGCAGTTCGCGACGACTACCGCGTACGCGGCGAAGCCGCCACTTGGTATCCCGGGCTGGTCCCCGGCCACCACCCGGAAGCTGGCAGGCGCCCAGCCCGCCACCGCGCGCAGCGCCGCGACCGGGTAGACCATCGGCCCGCGCAGCAGCCGGGTCCGGTTGGCGATTTCGCCGGCCACGGCGGGCACGCCGAGGTAGACGCTCATCGCGACGACCGTCTCGGCGTGACCGGGAACGCCGACGCCGATCAGGTCCATCACTGCGACCTGGCCGCCGAGCAGCGCGCGCGCCGCCGCGGCGGGGGCCGCGGGCATGCCGAGCGCTAGCGCGAAGTCATTGCCGCGCCCCGCCGGGATGATCCCGAGAACCCCGCCCGCGCCGGACACGGCGCCAGCCAGCGCGCCGGCCATGCCGTCGCCGCCAACGGCCACGACGACATCGCCGCGCCGCGCCGCGCGGCCGGCCAGTTCCCTTCCGTCGTCGAGGCTGGCCGACTGGCTGACCTGGTATGACACGCCGGCGGTATCAAAGACCGCAGTCGCCGCACCCAGGGCGCGCGAGGCCCGTCCGCCGGCCGCGGCAGGGTTGACAACCAGGCAAAGCGGACCGTCCACCGGCGCCTCCTCAGCTGGCTGCTGGCCGGCGCAGCCTGGGTCCGGGCCACGTGATCACAGCGGTCACGTTAGGCCGCGGCCCGCCCGGCCCGGGCGTACGATCGGGTGCCATGGCGAGTCAGGGTAGCGCGGCGGCCGGCACCGAGGTGCGGTACCTGCAGGTGCAGACCACCACCGATTCGCGGGCCGAGGCGATGGATCTCGCCCGGGCCGCGGTCGACGCCAGGCTCGCCGCCTGCGCTCAGGTCGGCGGGCCGGTCGCGAGCACCTACTGGTGGGACGGCGGGGTGGAGCGAGCCGAGGAGTGGACACTCGTTCTCAAGCTGCCCGCAGACCGCTACCAGGCACTGGCCGAATTCCTCACCGAACGGCACAGCTACGATGAACCGGAGATAGTAGCGATGCCGATAGTCGCCGGATCGCCGGCCTACCTGGGCTGGATAGACGAGGAAACACGGCCGGCCTGACTGCGGAGGAGATGAGCACGGTGAGCCCCGAGCCCGGCGAGTCTCCGGATGATGGCGGATCGCCGGACGAGGCGGCGGCCTGGCCCGGCGCAGACGGACTGTTCGGCCCCGACTCGGTCACGTGGCGGATCATGGGCGAGCCGATCGTGTGGGTCGCCGGGTTCCGCTCGCTCTTCCTGCAGGCCCTGAATCCGCGGGCGATGCGGGCCACCTGGCAGAACACCTCGTTCACCGACCGTCGCGAGGCGTGGGGACGGTTCGTCCGCACCGCCGAGTTCGTCGGGGTGCGTACGTACGGGACCGCCGCGGAGGCTGAGCGGGCCGGACGGCGGGTGCGCAAGATTCACGCCACCCTCACCGGGACCGACGCCGACGGGAGCATCATCAGGCTCGACGAGCCCGATCTGCTGCTCTGGGTGCACTGCGGCGAGGTCGCGTCCTACGTCGACATAGCGCGCCGCTGCGGCATGCCGGTCTCCGCCGCCGACCTCGACGCTTTCGTGAGCGAGCAGCGCCGCGGCGGCGCCATGGTCGGCCTTGATCCTGCCAGCCTGCCAGCCAGCGTCGCCGATCTCGACGCCTACTACGAGCGAGTCACGCCGGGCCTGTACGCGTGCGACGAGGCGAAGGAGGCGCTCCGGGGCTCCTTCAATCCGCCGGTGCCGACCCAGTACCTGGCACTGAAGGTGGTGATCCCGCCGTTCAGCACGCTGGCTTTCGCTACGCTGCCGCGCTGGGCGCGGAAGATGTACGGCACTCCCGGCAGCCCGCTGACGGACTTCGCGGCGACGGCGGCGCTGCGCGCTCTCTACCAGTCGACCACCCGCGTTCCGCGGCAGCTGCTCTACCTGCCCGCCACGGCCGCCATGCGGCTGCGCGGCCGTGGCCGCGGGCGGCCAGCGCCGCCAGCACCCGCGAACGCAGCCTGACACGCCGCCGGGACTGCCGCCACTCACCGGACTCTTAGCTTGTACTGTCTTGGGCTGGATAATTTCGGATGTTAGGTCGTATACCGCCAACTGAGCTTGGCAAAAGTGGCCGCGGCCGACGGTGGCAATGGCGTCGTTGGGACTCCGCTGCGGAAACAGCGACAGTGAAGTCCCAACCACGCTGAATTAAAGTCAGTCTGGCCTGGGGGGAGTAGCTGGCTGTCGGGCCTACGGGTGGCTCAAGGGCGGCCGAGAACCGCGATGCGCTGCCTGCGGCTCCCCAGGATCTGACCTGTACCGGATTATGGGAGATAAATTCGGATTCTAGGTCGCATATCTCTCAAATATTCCGGTATAAGTATGCCCTGGTTAGGAAGTAGCCGCGCGGCCCGGCCTTCTGAATCCGGCATAAGTGGCGAAAGCGGGCCGGAGACGGGCGGAATCGGGATGGTGAGCAGTCATGAGCGGTCGTGAGCGGGCCCCGCCGACCTGGGTCGGCTGGGTGGGCGTCCGCCTGCGCGGCCGGGCCCAGCGCCCGGTCCTGTGACCTGCGGTCAGGTCTGCTCGGACGCCGGGTCCTGGGCGCTCGCGGCGGCGCTCGCGGCGGTGGGCGCGGCGGCGGCGGCCCGGCGCTTGGTCACCAGGCGCGCCGCTTGCTCGGCCCCGCGCGGAACGCCGCCCGCCTGGGACATCTCCAGCACGAAGCTGGTCGCTGCCTGGACTCCGTTCAGGAAGAGCTCGTCCTGCTGGGCCTTCGTCAGGTCGAACTGCGTCGCCGTCAGGTTCGCGTTGTCCACGAAGATGGTCCGCGCGGCGGTGGTCTCATCGACGAAGTTCGTGTCCCACTCGCTCAGCACCGTGTGCATCGTGCCGAGCGCCACGCTCAGCGCGGAGTCGCACGCCTGAGTCGCCGGGAAGGACGTCTGCAGCGCGGACAGCTTGACCCCGATCGTCGGCCAGCGCGGCGGCCCGCCGTCCTCGCGGTCGAACGCATTGATCGGGAAGTTCGCCAGGACGCCCCCGTCGACCCAGGTGACCGACCCGGCGTCGTAGTGCTGCTGGATCGAGCTGCCGCCCGGCAGCGGCACGCTGATGTTGGCCGCCTCGGCCTCGATCGTGACAGGCTCGAAGAAGAACGGGATGGACATCGACGCGCGGACCGCTGCGACGACCTCCTGCTCCCCGGCGGCAAGGCCGTACCAGCTGTAGTTCCAGGGCAGCCGGACAAGCTGCATGCGGGTGATGTCCGAGGTGTGCACGAGCAGCCGGTACCGCCGCTCGGGCGGCAGGCTCATCCCGGGATCGTCCGCCTGGTCGATCCGCAGGTCGCCGAACGTCCGAACCCCCAGCCCGGCCATGATCGGCTCCAGCCACTCCGCCAGGTACGTGCCCGGGTAGAGCCCGATCTTGCGGGCCAGGATGGCCACGTCAGCGGCCTTCTCCGCGACCGGGCCCAGGTGATCGAGGAAGTGGTGGATCTTGCCCTCGGGCATGAAGTTGGTGAAGTCCACCGAGGCTAGGTAGCCGCGTAGTGCCGTCATCGGCTGCCCGGCCCTGGACAGCGCGGCGACCAGGCTCGCGGCAATGGCGCCCGCGCTCGTCCCGGCGACGCGGGCGAACGAGTACCCGGCCTCGTCCAGCACCAGCACCGCGCCCGCGAGCCCGATCCCCTTCACGCCGCCGCCCTCGAGCACCAGGTCGGCACGCAGCTGCCTGCCGCGCTGGGGATCCGCCGGGTTCTGATATCCGTCGACCTGGCGCAGGTGCTCCGCCGCGGCCATGAACTCCTCCTGGAGCTGCGGCCCGCGCGCGTAGCCCCGCGCGCTCGCGGCGTCGATCCGCACATCGAGCGAAGACGATGAGCTGGACGGGACGGGACTGGTCACCGGCGCCTCCTGGTCGGGCTGGTCTTACCGGTCGGGCTATTCCTTCTGGCCGGGCTTGTCATTGACCGGGCTTGTCATTGACCGGGCTGGTCGTTCGGACCCGGCTGGTCCTTCGGCCCTGCGGCCTGTCAGCATTCTGCGCCCTGGCGGGGCCGCCCGGAAGTGGATAACTCCCTCGACGGAAGAAAACCGGGTCCCGGCGGAGTTGGCTAGGTACGTGATCGACGTACCGCTCTCCGTTCTGGATCTTTCCCCGGTCGCTGCTGGCACGACATCGGGCCAGGCGCTGCAGCACACCACCGAGCTGGCCAGGCGCGCCGAGGAGCTGGGCTACCACCGGTTCTGGGTCGCCGAGCACCACAACATGCCGGCGATCGCCAGCTCCGCGCCCGCCGTGCTGATCGCGCACCTGGCGGCGAGCACGTCCGCCATCCGGGTCGGCTCCGGCGGCGTGATGCTGCCCAACCACGCGCCGCTGGTGGTCGCGGAGCAGTTCGGCACCCTGGAGGCGCTCCATCCGGGCCGGATCGACCTGGGCATCGGCCGCGCGCCCGGCACCGACCAGGT
>JBEKFH010000158.1:0-9930 GCA_050013415.1 Streptosporangiaceae bacterium
CCAGGCTATCCAGGTAGGCCTATCATCTTCCGGACCGCCGCCACAGCTTTACTGACGGCGGCGGAACAGCCTGGGTAGCTCGGCCCGACGACCTTCCTGACGCATGCGACGCCGACCGAGCGTATTTGAGCGTGCCAGCAGGGTTGGGGAAGCTGCCGGAGCCGCCGAAGTGATTTGAGATCTTGACACTGCCATCACCCGACCAGCCACTGCTGGCGCTAGCGCTTACGCCGACTGTGATAGTGCTGTCAGCCTGGGTTGCATACTTGAATTCATCCGTAGAGCCGCTGTCTGTGTCCGTGTGTACTTCGCCAATTCTCGTCTCGTCCTCACGCTGACTGCCGTATTTGAGCCACTCACATGGGACGACCCCATCCGGACGTCCCCCCTCTGATGTGAGAATTCGGCGCATGGACGAGTTCATTACCCTGAAGCTGCGGAAGTGCGGCACGGTGACGGCGTGCCCCAGCACTTCTTGCGCGGCAGGCTGGCTCCCATTGGCAGCCCGAGATGCCATAGGCACAGGGATGTACTGTGACGTGACGTAATCCCCGGAGTCAATGACGATGGAGAAGTTCACCCAGCCGTTCCCAAGCCGCTCTGCACGCATCAGATCTCTCGACTTCGGCACCTGAATCGAGAACGGCCCGCGGCTGACCTGGGCACTTGCGAGAGTGATGTCCAAGAATTGACTCGGGACATCTTCTGAGTTGATTCCTTCCGAAATGTGGGCCTCCACAAGCATTGTGCCCGATCCTGCAGGCAGTGCTCCGATTGAGCCGGCCAGTGTTACCGCAGTCCCTGCCGATGTGCCCGCTTGTGCGGTCGCTGCCAGAGTTGTTCCCGCTGCAAGCACGGCAGCCCCAGCTCCGGCAGCGAGCATTATCGAATGAAAGATGACTTTATGCACTGATATATCCAGTTCTGGACTATCCGACGTAACGTCAGCTTTGAGCCCGGTAGATCCGCTAAGGGTCAGCACTTTACGCCGACATATGAGTATTGACCTCTGCATGCAAATAGTCATGCCCGGACTTCTTAGCCGACGTGCCCGCCGAGATCGAGGGGGCCGCTCCATAGCTGCGCACTCGCCTGCGCGGCGAACCACAGCTGACCGCGCCGCCCGCGCCAGAACACCTGGCTCTCCCCGCCGTCGCCGACGGCCCCGAAGGGCCCGGCGCGAACCGGGCCCATGTTCAGGCTGAACGGCCTCAGCCAGCCCGTCCCTGGCTGGCGGGACGCCTCCCACAGCCGGCCGTCGGTGCCCTTCCAGAAGACGTGTACCCGCCCCCTGGACGACATCAGCGGGAACGGAGCCGAGGCCAGCAGTCCGCTCAGCTCCCGGGGCCCGGCCCAGCGGTGGCCCGGGGCGAGCGATGCTGACCACAGCCGGTCGTTGCCCAGCCCGCGCCAGAAGACGCCGATCGCGCCGTCGCCACGGGCGGTAGCGTGCGGCGTGCCGCCGAGCGGCCCCATGCCGAGGCTGCGCGGCCGGGTCCAGCTTCGCCCCGGCCTGCGGATCACATGCCAGAGCGCGCCATCGGATCCTCTCCAGAAAACCTGCACCGTGCCCGGGCTCGATTCGGCAGGCGACGGATCCGAGGCGAGGCTGCCGCGCAGGTCCTGCGGGCCCTTCCAGCCCTGCCGGCCCTTCCCGGGGCTGAACTGGCCGTGCCAGAGATGATCGTCGGCTGATCCCCTCCAGAACACGTCGACAACGCCGTTCGGCTGCGCGACCGCCACCGGCGGGCTGCCGATCTCGCCCATCCGGCTGATCTGGCTGGGCGCCGACCACGATCCCGCCACGTTGCGGGTCACCTCCCAGAGCAGGTGATCGGTGCCCTCATAGAAGACGTCAAGCGTGCCGGGAACGCCAGAGACCACGGTCGGCTGGGCGGCGAGCGTACCGCCCAGATCCACCGGCGCCGGGCCGCCCGCAGCGGAAACGTTCCCCTGGTACCACAGGTGACCGTCAGTGCCCCGGTAGAACGCGTCGAGGCCGCCGCCCGTGACGGCCGCCGCGCGCGACGCCTGGCGGGTGCCGCCGGGCGTGGGCAGCCGCACATTGAGAAAGTCCTTGTCAATGTTGAGCGTTCGGCCGCCGTGCCTCTGCGTCACATTGCCGGCGTACTGGTGCAGCCGGCGATGACCTGTCCACTCTCCCCTCGGGATCGCCATGGCCCTGGTACTCATTGATCCGTTCCAGAGGGCGACGTATACAACGTCTGGCCTCTTGTAACGGCGGCTGGAGAAATGCCGTGATAGGTCCTTGATCCCGGAATCGGCGCTGCTATAGACACCGGATTTGTAACCCAGCGCGTGCAGTCTTCTTGTCCAGGCGGACAGGAAGCGAAGGACCCTCTTGGCTTTTCTGTGCCGGTATGCCTCCATGTCGTAGTAAAGCGGAGTTCGCGGCCCGAAGCCCAGCTTCCTGGCATCGTCCACCGCGTCATCCGCCGCTCGCTTGCCCTGGTGGTGCGGCGCGTGCAGCTCGCCGAAGGCCGCCTGCGGGCCGACGTACAGGGGGATGAAGTGCCATCCGGCGGCGGCCTGTCTCCTGACCCACAGGGGGCTCAGGTTCCGCTGGCCGCAGCCGCGGTCCGAGCCGCCGATGTAGATGCCGATCGCGCGGTACCTGGAGTGCTTGCGCCATGCGCGCATGACCGACCGGCTCGGCGCCGTGCACGTGTCGAAACCCCGGCCCTTGAAGTTCGCGACGTTCGCTGGCAGCGCGGGCGGGCTCACCCGTGGGAAGCTGGCCATCCGCGGGCTCTTCAGGGCCAGCGGGTTCGCCGGGCCGCCCGCCGCGCTGCCCTGGCCGGAGGCCGGCAGCGCGGCGGGCGGCAGCCGCTTCGGGCGCGGGACGCGGATGACCGGCGCGGGCAGCCTGGCGCTGGCCAGAATTCGGTAGATCTGGGCCGGGTCAGTGTCGAAGGTCGCGGTCAGCCGCATCCGCGGCACGGTCACCGTGATCTGGCGCGCGACCGGATCCTCCACCGACGAGCGCCGGGTCCGCCGCCCGGCGGGCGCCACCTGGAATGCCTGCGTCGTACCGATCAGCGAGCTGGGGCAGTGCTGGTTGCCACCTGCCGCACCCAGGTAGACGACGTGCTCGTTGAACCTCACGCAGGTGTGCGGCCGGCGCGTGAGGCTGATCACCGGCCAGGCGCGCGGGACTTCGAACGTGTATCCCCGGTACCAGACCTGCTTGCGCCCCGGATCTTCGTGGCCCGGATCCCTGTGCCCTGAATCATCGCGTCCAGAAGCATCGCGTCCCGCCTGCTCGCGTCCCGCCTGCTCGCGCGCTGGCTGCTCGCGCGCTGGACGGTCGCGCGCTGGACGGTCGTGCCCCCGATGGCCGCGTCCCGGATCGGCGCTCGCGGCTGCACGGCTGCTAGCGGCAGGCACGGCGAGCGCCGCCACGATGGAGCCGATGGCGAGCGCTTGCCCGCACCGCCTGAGCCGCGGCAGCTGGTCTGCGAGCATGCTCGAATACCGCCTTCTCGTCTGGCCCGGAAGCCGCGAGACCCCGTGCGCTCTCCCCCGCCGGCATTTCCGTGCAATCCGTCAGGCCACCCGCTGACTCAGCTGATCGCACTCGGGGATTTATCTGGCCGCGGGCGAGTCCGGGCGGAATTAATGCGGTTATTCATTTCCCAAAGCAGGCTAGTTGCTATCGATCCGGCAGCCTCGGCGACTCGCCGGGACGGACGGCGAATCCCGCAATTCATGCCGAGCAAATAACGCCTGATATGAGGTCAAAATTAGATATCGGAATATAGTCGCCTGCGCGACAATAGATAACTGCCGGGAATCAATGGGTTATCTAGGAAAGGCGCAATTAATTGATCCGGTTCATGCGCTAATCGTGGGGAATGCCGACGCACGGGGAAGCCGGAGCCCGGCGCGTCAGCCGGGCTCGGCCGCAGCCAGGGCAGGCTCATCCGCAGCCAGGAAGGCCCACCTGGAGCCGGGCAGGCTCAGGCCCAGCGAGGCGGGTCAGGCCCAGCCGGGCTCAGCCGGAGCCGGGCGTGCTCAGGCCCAGCCGGCCATCGGGTAGCCGCTGAGCAGTTCGCGGACCTCGCCAGCGATCCGCTCGATCGAGGGCTCGTCCTCCTTGACCGCCGCGGTGATCGCCTCGTCCATCCAGGCGGCGATCAGCGGCATGTGCTCCTGCGTCAGCCCGCGGGTGGTGATCGACGGGGTGCCGATCCGGATCCCGGACGGGTCGAACGGCTTGCGCGGGTCGAACGGCACCGTGTTGTAATTCACCTCGATGCCCGCCCGGTCCAGCGCCTTGGCGGCCGGCTTGCCCGCGATCCCCTGGGAGGTCAGGTCCATCAGGATCAGGTGGTTGTCGGTGCCGCCGGAGACCAGGGTGTAGCCCCGGTCGAGCAGCGCGGTCGCGAGGGCCTTCGCGTTGGCCACGATCTGATGCGCGTAAGCGCGGAACCCGGGCTGAGCGGCCTCGTGCAGCGCGACGGCAATCGCCGCGGTGGTGTGGTTGTGCGGACCGCCCTGCAGGCCGGGGAAGACCGCCTTGTCCAGTGCCGAGGCATACTCGGCGGTCGACATGATCATCGCTCCGCGCGGGCCGCGGAGCGTCTTGTGGGTCGTCGTGGTGATGACGGGCGCATGGCCGACGGGACTGGGATGCGCTCCCGCGGCCACCAGACCGGAGATGTGCGCGATGTCGGCCACCAGGATGGCGCCGGTCTCCGCCGCGATCTCCGCGAACGCCGGGAAATCGATTGTCCGGGGAATGGCCGTCCCGCCGCAGAAGATCACCTTGGGCCGCTCACGGCGGGCCAGGTCCCGCACCTCGTCGAGATCCACCCGCCCGGTGTCCGCCCGCACCCCGTACTGAACGGACCGGAACCACTTGCCGGTGGCCGACACCGGCCAGCCGTGCGTCAGGTGCCCGCCCATCGGCAGGGCCATCCCCATCACGGTCTCGCCCGGCTTCAGGAAGGCCAGGAACACGGCGAGGTTGGCCGGCGACCCCGAGTACGGCTGGACGTTGGCATGATCGACGCCGAAGATGGCCTCGGCGCGCTGGGCCGCGAGCCGCTCGATCGGGTCGATGAACTGCTGCCCCTCGTAGTACCTCCGGCCCGCGTACCCTTCCGAGTACTTGTTGGTCAGCACCGTGCCCGTGGCCTCAAGGACGGCGAGCGAGACGTAGTTCTCCGACGGGATCAGCCGGATCTTCTCGAACTGCCGCCGTGCCTCGTCCTCGATCAGCCCGGCGATCTCCGGGTCCGCGCTGGCCAGATGCGGGATAGGCGGCTGGTGCATGGCGACCTCCTGGAGCACGACGGTACATACGGCACGACGGCGCGCGGCAGCGTCGGCCGCCGGTCCCGCGCCAGGTTCCTATCCCCATCATGCCGAACGGCACCTGCGGCGTACATGCCCGGGACGGGCCAGCGGCCCGCGCGGCCTGTGCCCGGTCCACGGGCGGGTTTCTAGGCCTGCGTGAGGTCGGTCTCCGGAAAATCGTCACCGACGAACAGCAGGGGCTCGTCCGCCAGCCGCGCGACCGCGTAGGTCAGGCAGTCGCCGAAGTTCAGCCGGGCCCTGTGCCGCCCGTTGCCGAACCGCAGATAGGCGTCAACGGCTTCGCGCCAGTGCTCCGCACCGAACGGGATCTCCACGATGCCGAACTCGCCAAGCAGGCGGATGACAAGGTCAAGCGAGTCCCGGCCGAGCCTCGACGACAGCACCAATCCGGTCTCGGCGAGGGTCGGGGTGCCGATTCCCGCCGAGAGCGCGCCTGCCAGTTTGGCGATGAGTTCCTGATGCCCGGGCTCACGGAAGGTGATGGCGACGAGCGCCGAGCTGTCGACGATCACACCCCCTCCGGCCCGTAGCCAAGGATTTCATCTTCCTCGTCCCTGCTGAGGCGGCGGCCAAGCTGGTCTTCGGGTATCCGGGGCCAGACCTCGCGCTCCAGGAACCGCAGCGCGTGTCCCGCCCGGTCGCCCGGGCTGATCCGGTAGGCGAGACGCTGACGTCGCTCCGCGAGCGCACGGCGGATGGCTTCGGTCTTGGACTCCCCCGTCATGCGCGCCACCTCGGTGGCGAGTCGCTCGACCTCCTCGTTCTTAATGTTAAGAGCCACGTTCCTGATGTTACACCAAATTTCTACCATGGTGTAATAGCTGTCGGGCCTCCTGAGCGCAGGGCACCGCCTCAGCGTGGAGGATCCGGCCGGTCCCAGCGTGCGGATCCTCCACGCTGATCAGTAAGTTGCGAACGCGGGGGAGTTGCGGATCGGGGGCGGGATGCGGGTCGGGCAGATCGTCATCGACATCGCACCGCTGCGGGAGAGCCGCGACTTCCGCTGGCTGTTCGCCGGGCGGATGGCGTCGCTGGTCGGCAACGCGCTGGCCACCGCCGCGGCGAACTGGCAGGTCTACGGGCTGACCCACTCCTCGCTGGAGGTCGGCCTGGTCAGCCTGGCCGACAGTGCGGGGATGCTGGCCGGGCTGATGGCCGGCGGCGTGCTGGCCGACCGTCATGACCGCCGGAGGCTGCTCGCCGCGGTCCGGATACCGCAGGTGCTGCTTGCCGTGATGCTGATGGCTAACAGCCTGCTCCCCCGTCCGGCGCTGTGGCCGATCTACGCGATCGCGCTGGCGATCGGCCTGACGGCCGGGCTCAGCGCCCCGGCGTCGACGGCGGCCCTGCCCGCCCTGGTGGGGCCCGGCCAGCTGGCGGCGGCCGCCGCACTGGGCTCGATGAGCGGGCAGCTGGCAAACCTCGGCGGGCCCGCGCTGGCCGGCGCCCTCATCGCCGGCCCCGGCCTGGCCGTGTGCTACGCCATCGACGCGGTCGGCTTCGGCCTCTTCGGCGTCGCGGTCAGGTTCATCCGCCCGCTGCCGCCTGCCCCGGGTGGCCAGCGGCCGGGGCTGCAGGCGCTGGCCGACGGGTTCCGGTACGTGCGGCGCAACGGCGTCATCGGCGGCATGCTGCTCATCGACACCAGCGCGATGATCTTCGGGATGCCGTCCGGGCTGTTTCCCGCGCTGGCGAGCGAGCACTTCCACGGCGGCCCGGCCACCTTCGGGCTGCTGGCCGCGGCGCCGGCCGCGGGCGCGATCATCGGGGCGGCCACCAGCGGCTGGACGAGCCACGTGCGGCGGCCGGGCCTGGTGGTGATCGGGGCGGGCACGCTGTGGGGCGCTGCCATCGTCGGCTTCGGCCTGGCTGGCACACTGGCCCTGGGACTTGCGTTCCTCGCGCTGGCCGGAATGGGCGACCTGATCTCCGAGGTGCTGCGGAACGCCCTGCTGCAGCACTACACGCCCGATCGGTTGCGCGGCAGGGTGAGCAGCCTGTACCTGGCTCAGGTCAACAGCGCCCCGGCGCTGGGCAACGTCGAGGCTGGCGGGGTGGCCCAGCTGTTCACGCTGACCACCTCGGTGGTCAGCGGCGGCCTCGCCTGCGTGGCCGGCGCGCTGCTGCTCGGCGCCATGATCCCCGCGCTGAGGCACGCCACGCTGCGGCCGCTGACCGCAGGCACGGCGGAACGCTAGCGGTTGGCGAGGCTCCGGTAGATCCCGTCGATGACGGCAATCTTGCGCGGGTCGTCGGCCAGGTTCATGCCCATCCGGTTCATTACGTAGGCGAATGCCACGCCCGCCGCGGGGTCAGCGCCCACCGCCGAGCCGCCGAAGCCGTCGTGGCCGAACGCGTCCTGGTTCGGACCGTAATGGTGCTCCGGGCCGGACAGCGCGTAGCCGAGCCCGAACTCCAGCGGGAAGCCGAGCACCAGGTCCGTGAACCGGCCCTGTTGGCTCGTCACCGCTCAGCGCCGGGTTGGTGAGCGCCGCCAGCGCGGCTTGGTGCGCGCTGGCGCAGGCCTGCGCAATCGCCGCCTGCTCGTCCTCCGACGGCCGGCGCCCTGCAGTCGGAGCACCGGTCAAGCTGGCTCTCCGGCAGCCCGATATGAAAGTCCGCGTCGAGCGGGCCGCTGACCTCGGACCCGAAGAACTGGCCCGGGCTCTGGCCGTCCGGCGAACTACCACGCCCAGCCGCACGACAGCGGCGCCGGCGGAATCGTGATGGCTGCCTCGCGGCGGATTCCGCACGGACCGGGATGAGCGTGCGGCCTCCGTCATGCACAATAAGTCCGGGCGCCTGTAGCTCAGCTGGATAGAGCAGCTGCCTTCTAAGCAGCCGGCCGCAGGTTCGAGTCCTGCCAGGCGCGCGGAGCCGGGGCGTTGCAGCCCGAAGCGGATCACCTGTTTCCGCCCTTCGGGCGTTCGCCATTGCAAGGTGCAGGGCACCAATCTGATCACCGGCGTCAGCCATGCCCGTGCAACTACCCAGGTGCCGAAGACATAGCCAACGGCCCGGCCCGGCCGCAGCCTTCTCAGCAGCCGGCCGCAGGTTCGAGTCTTGTTCAGGCGCGCAAGCCATCCCCGCAGCTCAGGCCGGTACCGCTGGTGTGCCGGGTGCGTGAGATCGACGCTGACGGCGCCTTTATCGGTAGATTTTCCGGGCAATGGATGCACCGAGCACGCCGATGCACCAGCCTGCGAAGACGGCCCAGATGGTGGTACGCGAGGTGCTGTGCAGGTCCCATGCCATGAAGCCAGCCAAGAGGAATGCCCAGACGATCAGGCCTCCGATGACCCACACGGCGTAGGGCGGCCGGTCCTCCACCGGCCTGCGCCACGCGGGTGGCCAGGGACGCATCTGGTGCAGGAGGGTCCTCATGGTGGCGCCTCAATTCTGTTCCAAGGAACGGTCACCCGATCACTGATTAAAATGATATCATTTTGATAGGTGGTCGGATGACCGACACCGCAGGTAGACAGGACCATCCCGATGAACGCACCCGACGACAACACCGCTCCCAAGGGTCAGCGCGGGTGGTGGGCATCTCCCCCGCGAACCGGCATGCAGCGCCTGATCGTTCCCTATGAGTACCGCCACCTCCGCTTCTTCGGGGTCGGGCGCATTGCCGGAGGCAGTGTCGCAGCCGCCGCGGGCGTCGTGTGCCTCTCCTACGGCGTCTACGGTTGGGCAGCCTTCTTCCTGGTTCTCGGGGCGCTGAATCTCGCGGGTGGCTACTGGTACCTCACGATCGCTCGATCGCAGGCTGCCCGAGCCTGAACCTGCGCGCGCCCACGGCGGCTCACGCGTAGTCCGGGATGCTGGAACGGCCGTATCTCACAAGCCCGCCGGGCAGTGCCGGGGTCACACGGCCTCGACATGCGCCATCAGGCCCGCGGCCATCCGGCCCAGCGCGCTGGCCACTCCCGCGACCACGTCTGCTCCCTCAGCCGGACGGATGCCGACCGCGAAGCCGGCCAGTCGGTAGGTCCGCAACCCGAGCAGTCTCCGCTGCACCCGGATAGCCGCTCTGATGGAGGGCAAAGCGTCACGTCCCTCCCGGGAATAAGCCGCGGCGGCCGCTGCTCGGGGGAGGCAATCGAAGTGAGCTGATGGTATCCGCAAAGATCCGTCGCCGGCCGTGGATGCAGTCGAGGCCAGCCTCCTCGTCACCCGGCGGCCCGGTCTCCTTGTACTGTGCAGACCATGGATGACTCACCGGAGCAGGACGCCGGACCAGGCCGGCCCCTGCCCCGCCGCGGCCGGATGGTGGCGGCCGCCCTGCTCGCCGTCGCGGTCGTCGGCGGAGTGACCATCTGGGGCGTGAGCCATCCGGGGTCCTACGGCGCCTCCCGCGACGGCTGCGTCACCGTCAGCATGCCGAGTTCAACCGGCGGGGGGCTCATGCATGGCTGCGGGGCCAGCGCCCGGGCCATGTGCCGCGAGGCGTTCGCCAGCCATGACAAGCTCGCGCTGGCCACGCAACCCCAGTGCCGCCTGGCCGGCCTGGCCCCCCGCCCGACGGCCACTCACTCCGGCGGCTGACGCCAGCCGCGGCCCCGGGGCGGCCCCGGCCGCGGACAG
>JBEKFH010000159.1:0-9922 GCA_050013415.1 Streptosporangiaceae bacterium
TGGTGGTCGTCGGGGCCTGCATCGGCACCGACGCGCACACGGTCGGCATCGACGCGATCCTGAACGTGAAGGGCCATGCGGGGGAGAAGGGCCTGGAGTACTACCGGGAGATGCGCGTGGTGAACCTCGGCGCGCAAGTGGACGTGGCCAGCCTGGTCGCCCGGTCCCGGGCGGAGGGCGCCGACGCGGTGCTGGTCAGCCAGGTGGTCACGCAGCGGGACGCGCACCTGGCCAACACCCGTGAGATGGCCGGTGCCTTCCGCGCGGCCGGGCCGCCGCGGCCCCTGCTCGTGGTCGGCGGCCCCAGGTTCGACCCCGGGGCGGCCGCCGCGCTCGGGGTGGACAGGATCTTCGGAAAGGGAACAGGACCCGCGGAGGTGGCGAGCTACCTGGTGCATGCCCTGGCCAGGGAACCCAGTGCATCCGCGGCAACACCCGGCCGCGTTTCCGCCGGAGCAGGACCAGTGTTTCCGCCCCAGCGGGAACCAGTGAGCGAAGGAGGCACCGCGTGAACGCCGACCCCCGGCTTGGCCTGACCGTGACGCACCGGCGGTACGTGCCGTACAGCCACGCCCATTACGGCGGCAACCTGGTCGACGGCGCGTACGTGCTCGGCCTGTTCGGTGACGTCGGCACCGAGCTCGCCATCCGGACCGACGGCGACGAGGGCCTGCTCGCTTCCTACTCCGACGTCCAGTTCCGCGCGCCCGTGCTGGCCGGTGACGTGATCGAGGTCACCGCGGCGGTGTCCGGGGTGGGGCGGCGCAGCCGCGAGATCGCCTTCGAGGCCCGGGTAACCTGCCGCGCCGACCCCGCGCGCGGCCCGTCCGCCGCCGATGTCCTCGACGAGCCGCTGGTGGTGGTCACCGCGACCGGCACGGTCGTCACCCCGCCGCCCAGCGGCTGACGTCGGGCCGGGCCAGCGTCGGGCCGGGCCAGTCCGGCGCCACGCACCGGCCCCGGAAACGCGCCGGGCGGCACCCACGGGCTGACGATCAGCCGGGGTGCCGCCCGGAGCAGCGCGGCCTTACTCGGAGCCGCGCGCCGTTACTCGGAGCCGAAGGACGCCAGCTCTGCCTTCTCGGTCTCGGACAGCTCGCGCGGGGCGTCGCCCTTGGCGATCTTCGCGCTCTGCACCTGGTGCCGGATGCTGTCCACGATCTCCGGGTTGGCCAGCGTGGTGACATCCCCGACGTCGGTGAAGTTCGAGACGGCGGCGATGACCCGGCGCATGATCTTGCCGGACCTGGTCTTCGGCATGTCCGCGACGATCCAGACGTTCTTCGGCCGGGCGATCTTGCCGATCTCGACCTCGATCGCCGTGACGACCTTGGCCTCCATCTCCGGTCCCGCCTCGACGCCTGGCTTGAGCGCGATGTACATCTCGACCGCGCGCCCCCTGATGTCGTCCACCACCGGTACCGCGGCGGCCTCGGCCACCTCGGGCACGGTCAGCGCGGCCGACTCGAGTTCCTTGGTGCCGAGCCGGTGCCCGGCGACGTTGATCACGTCGTCGACCCGGCCGAGGATCCGGTAGTAGCCATCGGGGGCACGGACCGCGCCGTCACCGCAGAAGTACGGCCAGTCGTGCCAGTCCTTGCTGTCCTTATCCTTGTTGTACTTCTCGTAGTAGACCGAGATGAACCGCTCCGGCTGGCCCCAGATGGTCTCCATGATGCCGGGCCAGGGGTTGCGGATGCAGATGTTGCCCGCCTTGCCGTCCGGGACCTCGATGCCGTCCTCGTCGTAGATGGCCGGGTAGATGCCGATCACCGCGGGACCGCAGCTGCCCGGCTTCATCGGCTTCAGCGCGGGCAGCGAGCTGCCGAGGAAGCCCCCGGTCTCGGTCTGCCACCAGGTGTCGACGATGACGGCCTCGCCCTTGCCCACCGAGTCGTGGTACCAGCGCCAGACCTCGGGCTCGATCGGCTCGCCCACCGTGGTCATGTGCTTGAAGTGGTAGTTGTACTTCTTCGGCTCGTCCGGCCCGACCTTGCGGAGCATCCGGATCGCGGTCGGCGAGGTGTGGAAGATGTTCACCCCGAGCCGCTCGGCAATCCGCCACGGGCGGCCGGCGTCCGGGTAGTTCGGCGTGCCCTCGTAGATCACGGTCGTGGTGCCCAGCGACAGCGGGCCGTACACGATGTAGGAGTGACCGGTGATCCACCCGATGTCGGCCATGCACCAGTAGGTGTCGTCGGGGTGGATGTCCTGGTAGTACTTCGAGGTGCCGGTGACATAGGACAGGTAGCCGCCGGTGCTGTGCTGGGCGCCCTTGGGCCGCCCGGTGGTGCCGCTGGTGTACATGAGGAACAGCGGCGCCTCGGCGGGCATCGAGACGGGCGCCACGATCTGGCTGCGGTACGGCTCGATCACCTCGTCGACGAAGAAGTCCCGGCCGTCCACCATCGGGGTTTCCGACGCGTACTGGCCCGGGTGGCGCCGCCAGACCAGCACCTTGTCCACTTCCTGGCCCTGCTTGAGCGCCTCCGCGACGGCCTCGTCGGCCTTGACCTTGTGGTCCTGCATGACGCCGCTGCGGTAGTAGCCGTCCATGGTGATCAGGATCCGGCTGCCGGAGTCGGCGATCCTGGTCCCGCAGGCGTTCCCGCTGAACCCGCCGAACACCTGGGAGTGGACCACGCCGAGCCGCGCGCAGGCGAGCATGACAACCGGCAGCTCGGGAACCATCGGCATGTGCAGCGTCACCCGGTCGCCTGCCTTGACGCCGCCGAAATCGCGCAGCAGCGCCGCGAACTCGTTGACCCGGTGGTAGAGGTCCCGGTAGGTGATGGCGACGGGCTCCACCGACTCGGGCTCGGGCACCCAGATGATCGCCGCCTTGTTGGCGCTGGTCGCCAGGTGCCGGTCGACGCAGTTGTAGGAGGCGTTCAGCCGGCCCCCGACGAACCACTTCCAGAATGGCGGGTTGCTGGTGTCCAGGATCGTTTCCCACGGGGCGTCCCAGCTGAGCAGGTCGGAGTACTCCTTGAAGCAGTCAGGGAAGTTCTCCTCGCTGAACCGGTCAAAGATCGCGGGATCAGCGGCGTTGGCCTGCGCTATGAAGCTCTCCGGCGGGTAGTAATACTCCTCCTCGCGCCAGTGCACTGCGATCTGTGACTCAGAGACCTGCGACTCCGGGCTTTCTGTCATCGGACGTCCTCCAGCCGGAACATGAAATGCCGAGCGCGCAGACCCGGCGAAGCAACCCATCCATGGTTCCTCTGCCGTATTCCGGACGCTCGCTGACAACACTGTCATCCCGCCCTTACCCGCGGGGATGGGCTTCATCGTATCGCCGCGCGGCAGCAGCGAACAGGGCCCTGCCCGGCGCTGATCCGCGGGTCAGGGCCCGCGGGCCGGCGGGTTGACATCACTGCGATCGGCGGTAAGTTGCTAGCCAGTCCAGCACCGGGCCAGCCGGCCGGGGCGGTCAGCCGTCTTTGCCACGTTGTGCCATGAGACAGGAGATGTGCTCCGGCCTCGTGCCAGGCGCAGCGCGGAAGGGGCCGCTACTCAGGCTCCGGCTGGACGGGGGGGTTGGATCCGGGAGGGGCCCGGGCACCCAGTAGACAACGGAGGCCGAGCCCGTCGCCGGCGGGACGGACTCCGGTCCGAAGGGATTGCCCGGGCCTTCTTCTCCCCGCGTGCTGACAGCTTCTCCTCGCGTGCTGACAGCTTCTTCCCGCCCGGAAAGATGCCCGGGCCCACGTAACTCCGCGTGCTGAAGGATGCCCTGGCCTTCTTCTACGTTCCGTCCCGAAAAGGTCATGCCGTCCCGGTGACGCGCCGGATCGATTACCCTTGCCGACCGGCGGCACGGCGTAACCGCGACCGGGGCAGCGGCTGGGAACTGCCAGGCGGCGCGGGCGCCTGCGGGCCGTACGTCCGTGATGTCAGGACCAGGCTGAGGCAGGCAGAGTGACAGGAGCAGACCGGCCGGGCGGCCCGCTGGGCCGGCCACCCGGCCCGCTGGGCCGGGTGGCCGTCATCGTCCCGACCTACAACGAGCTGGCCAACCTGGAGCAGATCGCGGCCCGGCTGCGGGCTGCCGTCCCCGACGCGGATCTGCTCGTCATCGATGACAACAGCCCGGACGGCACCGGCGAGCTCGCCGACAAGCTCGCGGCCGGGGACCCGCGCGTGAGCGTGCTGCACCGGCAGGCGAAATCCGGCCTCGGGTCGGCCTACATCGCGGGGTTCCGCTGGGCGCTGCAGCGCGGCTACGGGGTGCTGGTCGAGATCGACGCCGACGGATCCCATCAGCCGCAGGAACTGCCAGCGCTACTGGCCGCGCTGGACCAGGCGGACCTCGTGATCGGCTCCCGCTACGTCACCGGCGGCACGGTGCTGAACTGGCCGAGGTCCAGGGAGATCCTGTCCCGCGGCGGCAACACCTACGCGCGCCTGATGCTCGGCATCAGCGTGCGGGACGTGACCGGAGGATTCCGCGCGTACCGCGCGTCCGCGCTGCGCCGGATCCCGCTGGAGGAGGTCGAGTCCCAGGGCTACTGCTTCCAGATCGACCTGGCGCTGCGCATGATCCGCGCGGGCCTGACCGTGGTCGAGGTGCCGATCACGTTCGTGGAGCGGACCCGCGGCACAAGCAAGATGAGCAGGGCCATCGTGGCGGAGGCGCTCTGGCGGGTCACCCAGTGGGGGCTAGCGAGCCGGCTGCGCCGCCGCCCGTCCAGCCGCTGAGCAGCCAGCAAACCGGTAACCCGGAAAGGCGGTAACCCGGTAACCCGGTTACGCGCTCTTGCGCTGGCGGCGTGCCTGCGAGGTCGATCCGGCGTCCTCGCCGATGCCGCGCTGGCCCCTGATCACCGCGAGGCGCTCAGCCAGGACCTCTTCGAGATCCGCCACGGAACGCCGCTCGAGCAGCATGTCCCAGTGGCTGCGCGGGGGCTTGACCTTCTTCGGCGCGGGCAGGTCACCCGCCGTGGTGAACGCCGTCGCCCCGCAGACCCGGCATTCCCAGGTCGTCGGTATCTCCGCCTCAGCCGCGAACGGCACGGTGAAGCTGTGGCCCTTCGGGCAGTCAAAGGGCACGTCCTGACGCGGG
Source organism: Streptosporangiaceae bacterium (assembly GCA_050013415.1). Taxonomy (GTDB): domain Bacteria; phylum Actinomycetota; class Actinomycetes; order Streptosporangiales; family Streptosporangiaceae; genus Palsa-506. The sequence goes on from JBEKFH010000159.1 coordinate 5,066, forward strand.
GCCAGATCGGTATTACGGTCATTCTCGTAGCTCGTGGCTCCGAGCCTCGTACCGCGTAGAGAGCGTTCGGCCATCAGTCTGCTGCCTCCCAGCACTCAGGCGTCCTCTAAGTGAACGGTGATTTCCCGGACAAGATTCCCGCCAGGCTCAGATTCCAACCCCATAACGCCGCGCCGGATCGCCGGAGGTGCTATACGGGCTGCCGCGGGTGCCACTCACCCCGCTCTATCAGTACCTCACGCAGCACGGCAGTCTCATCCGTCATGATGCCGTCCACGCCGAGGTCCAGCAGGGCCGCCATCAGCTCGCGGTCATTTACCGTCCACACGTGCACCTGCAGCCCGCGCGCATGCGCGCGGCGCACGAACCGCGCGGTAGCCACCGACACGGGCACCTGAGCGCACTGCGCTGCGGGGGACACCCGGCCGCCGAACCGCACCGCCGCCACGCCGGCCGGCGACGTGGCCATGCAGACCGGCCTGCCGAGCGCCTGCCGGGTGGCCCGCAGCCGCCGCGCGGAGAACGAGGTGATGCAGACCCGGTCCCAGGCCGCGGTCCGGCTGATCACCTCGGCGAGCGGCGCCGCGGCGGGCGCGTCCTTCACGTCAACGTTGAAGCGCACGTCCGGCCAGGCGCCGAGCAGGTCCTCCAGCAGCGGGATCGGCTCGGTGCCGCCGATCCGCGCGGCCGCGACGTCACGGTACGCCATCTCGGCGATGCGGCCGGGCTGCCCGGTGACCCGGTCGAGCGTCTTGTCGTGAAACGCCACGAGCACCCCGTCGGCGGTGGCCTGGACGTCCGTCTCCAGGTAGGCGTAGCCAAGCCCGACCGCGTGCTCGAAGGCACGCCAGGAGTTCTCCGGGCTGTGCGCCGATCCGCCGCGGTGCGCGAACGCGAGCGGCAGCGGAAGGTCGAGGTAGCCGGATGGCATGATCCTCAGTATGCCGAACGGATCGCTGCCTGCTGGTCAGCCGCGCGACCACTCCCTGCGGCGTGTCTCGGCCAGCGCGATCGCCGCGGCGGCGGCCACGTTCAGCGAGCCCACCCGTCCGGTCTGCGGTATGTAGGCGACCAGGTCGGCGGCCGCCAGCAGGGCGGCGGAGCAGCCGCGGTCCTCGTTGCCGAGCGCCAGGCAGACGTCGCCGGACAGGTCCGCCTCGTGCAGCGGAACCGCGCCGTCGGTGAGCTCGATCGCGATGACCCGCAACCCGGTCCCCGAGGCCGCCGCCGCCGCCTTCGCCGCGGCGGGCTCGCGCTGCCAGCTGATCAGCCGCTCGGTGCCCAGGGCCGTCTTGCGCGCGGCCGGGTGATCAGGCGAGGCGCAGTCGCCGCAGAGCCAGAGATCAGCGACGCCGAACGCGGCGGCGGTCCTGATGATGGAGCCGACGTTAAACGGCTGGCCGACCGAGTCCAGCAGCAGCGCCAGCCTCGCCGAGGTCAGTCGGCGCCAGGACCTGTTCAGCCGCTTGACCTCGGTGCCCCCGAGCGGCCGGCGCCCGGCGGCCGGCGGCAGCCGCTGCCCCGCGGGGCCGGTCACGCGCGGACCCCGAGCACCCGGTAGCCACCCCGCGCGGCCAGCCGGCGGGCGGGCCAGCCGGCCTCGGCCAGCCATCGCTGCAGCGAGTCGGAGCCCAGGTTGCGCTGCACCACCAGGTACGCGGCGCCGCCGGGAGCGAGCCTGGCCAGCCAGCCCGTGAGCAGCTCGTGCAGCGCCTGCTTGCCGATCCGGATCGGCGGGTTGGACCAGATCAGGTCGATCCCGGCGGGCAGCGCAGGATCCTGCGGCGCGGCGCACCGGACGTTCGGCAGGCCCGCCCGCCGCGCGTTGCCCGCGCACAGCTCGAGCGCGCGCTCGTTCACGTCGACCGCCCAGACGGTGGCGCCGGGGGAGCGGGCGGCGAGCACGAGGGCCAGCGGCCCGTACCCGCAGCCGAGGTCGAGAAGCTGGCCGGCGGCCGGCGGACGCGGAGCGGTTTCGAGCAGCAGCCGGGTGCCGGCGTCCAGCCGGGCCGGCGAGAACATGCCGGAATCGGTCTCCAGCTCCAGGTGCACGTCCGGCAGGACGACATGCACCCGGCCGGGGCGGCTGGCCGCGCCGGGCCGCGCGGTGAAGTAGTGCTCACCCGCGGGCGGGCCGGAATCGCGGCTGCCAGGCGGGACCACGCCCACCGTGACCACGCCTACCGGGATCGCGGCCGCGCCGGGGCCGGCGCGCCGGCCGTCCCGGCCGCGGCCGCCGCCGCGATCGCCGGGTTGATGAACCGGCGGGTCATCCATCGCTCGACGACGAACGTCAGCACCGGGATGGTGCCGGCCAGCAGCAGGATCACTGTCTGCGGGCTGCCGAGCTTCATGCCGAGCTGCCGCGACATCAGGTACGCGGCGGCCAGGTAGATGAGGTAGAGAATGCCGTGCGTGGTGCCGACGTAGTTCACCACGGCGTTGTTGTGCCCGAACACCTGCAGCGGGATGCCGACGAAGCACAGCACCATCAGCACGACGCCGGTCACGTACGCCATCACCCGGTAACGGAGCACAGCTGTGCGCACCGCGAGCACCTCCTCTATCGCAGGCCGTCCATCGCAGGCCGTCTTTATCGCAAGCCGTGCCAGCGGCCGTGGCCCTGTACCTGCTCGTTGAGCCGGGCCAGGTAAGCGTTGTAAGCAGCGAGCTCCGGGTCCGGCTGCCGGTCGTCATCATCGTCGGCGCTGACCCGCGAGTCCGCCCTGCGCGCCAGAGCGGCCCACCGCTCCGGGCTGATCCCCGCGGGCGGCAGCTCGATTTCCGCGGCCTCGTCGTCCGCCGCCGGCGGCCTGAGCTCATCGATGATCGTCTTCACCCAGAACACCACAGCGAACACCGCGAACACCGGCCACTCGAACGTGTACGCCCAGCTCAGCGCGTTGCCGGATTCGGCCCGGTGGAACTGCCAGTCGCCCAGCCACAGCATCCCGATCGTGGCGAAAACCACGAAGACATGCCAGCCGAGCCATTTGGGGGTGAACAGGAAAAGCCACCGCGGTGCCGGCCGGGTGCTGGACATGCATCAGAGCCTAGCGCCGGGTCAGCGGGGTGTGTCAGCCTGGCCGCATCAGCCGCCAGACCACGTCGGCCACGTCACCATGGGCGGCCGTGTCACCATGGGCGGCCGTCCCGGCCGGGGGTTGCGGCCGGCGGCCGATCTCGGTGAACCCCAGGCTGCGCGGAATCCGGCCGCTCACGACGTTCCGCTCGTCGTGCACGATCTCCACCCGGTCAATGCCGGGCAGCGTGAAGGCCTCGGCCGCCAGCGCCGCAGCCGCGGCGGTGGCCAGGCCGCGGCGGGTATGCCCACTGTGCACCCAGTACCCGATCTCCAGGCCGCCCGGCCCGATCCTGGCCATCAGGCCGCAGCTGCCCGCCACTTCGCCGCCTACCTCGCCCGCCACCTCGGCGGCCACTTCCGCGGCAGAGTCGCCGGCCACGGTGATCGCGTAGTTGAAGGCGGTTCCGGATTCCCAGTCCTGCGCGCTCTGCCGCACGAAGCCGGCCGCGTCCGCCGGGCTGTAGTCCACCGCCCACGCCATCCACGGCAGCAGGTGATCCTGCGACTGCATCACCGCCCGGTACACCGCCTCCTCGTCTCCGGCCCGCCACCGGCGCAGCGTCACCGGCCCGCGGGTGAGGATCTCGCGCGGCTGCAGCATCCCCCGATCATGCCAGCAGCGGCAGGGGAAGACACGCGGGCCGGGCCCTTGCCATGACGAGCCCGCCGTCGCGTGCCAGGGTGGCGGCATGCGCAAATACGTCATCATGGGAGTGCAGGGCAGCGGCAAGGGAACTCAGGCCATCATGCTGGCCGAGGACCTTGACCTAGTGCACATCAGCGTCGGCGACATCCTCCGCTGGAACGTGCAGAACCACACCAAGCTCGGCGCGCAGGTCAGGCGGACCATGGCGGCCGGCGAGCTGGTCGGCGACGACCTGGTGGAGGGAGTCGTGGAGGGACGGCTGACCGGCCACGACTGGAACTTCGGGTTCATCATCGACGGCTTCCCGCGCAACGAGCGGCAGGCGGAGTTCTTCCTGGAGAGCTACGACATCGACGGGGTCATCCACCTGGACCTGCCTGACAGCGAGGTTCGCCGCCGGGTGCTCGCGCGGCGGGTCTGCACGGGCTGCGGGCTGGACTACAACCTGCTCGCTAGCAGCCCCCGGGTGGCCGGCCAGTGCGACGTCTGCGGCAGCGAGCTGGCCAGCAGGGAGGACGACACCGAGGAGGCACTGGCCGTCCGGCTGCGCGACTACCACCAGAAGACCAATCCGGTGCTCGACATCTTCCGCCGCAAGGAATACGTCGTGACGGTCGACGCGCGCCCGGACAAGGAAACCGTGCAGCAGGCGATCCGCGCGGAACTGGGACTCCCGCCGCGCGAGCTGCCCGGCACGGACCCGGCGCCCGCCCGGCCAGCCGCGCCGGCCGGCGGCGGCCAGCCAGGCGGCTGAGGCGGTGCGGATCGTGATCGCGCCCGACTCGTTCAAGGGCAGCATCGGCGCGGAAGCGGCCGCCCGGGCCCTGGCCGAGGGCTGGCACGGCGCCCGCCGCGGCGACGAGATCACCTGCCTGCCGCTGGCCGACGGCGGCGAGGGCACGCTGGAGGTGCTCGCCGCCGGCGCGGCGGGGGCGCGCTGGCACCAGGCCACGGTCCGCGGGCCGGGCGCGGGCGCCGTCGGCAGCTGCTGGCTGGAGCTTCCCGGCCGGACCGGGGTGGTCGAGCTCGCCCGCGCGAGCGGGCTGCCGCTGCTCGCGCAGCCGGATCCGCTGGGCGCGCACACCACCGGGACCGGCCAGCTGATCGGCCGCGCGCTGGACGCGGG
>JBEKFH010000160.1:0-9875 GCA_050013415.1 Streptosporangiaceae bacterium
CGTGGCCGGCCCGGAGACCGGGTCCTCCCACAGGTTGCGGTTGAGGTCGGTGGCGGTCCAGCCGGGGCACAGGGCATTGACCCGGACCCCGGTGCGGCCCCACTCAACCGCCAGCGACCTGGTCAGCGAGACCAGGCCGGCCTTGGCCGCGCCGTACGGCGAGAGCAACGGGGAACCGGTCACCCCGGCCACCGACGCGACGTTGATGACCGAGCCCTCGCCGCGCTCCACCAGATGACCGCCGATCGCGTGGCAGACGTACACCGCGGAATCCAGGTTGAGCCGCATCAGCTTCTCCCAGCCCGACAGCCTCAGGTCCAGGAACGCGGTCACGAAGTTCGACCCGCCGGCATTGTTCACCACCACGTCCACGTGCCCTAGCTGCCCGATCGCCGCCGCGACCGCCGCGCTGACCTCGGCCTGGCTGGTGACGTCGGCCGGGATGACGACCGCCTCGCGGCCGAGCTCGGTGATGTCCGCCGCGGTCTCCGCGAGTCCGCGCTCGCCGCGGGCGACCAGCGCCACGTCCGCGCCCGCGCCGGCCAGGGCCACCGCGATCACCCGGCCGATGCCGCGGGACGCGCCCGTGACGAACGCTTTCTTGCCCGTCAGGTCGAAGAGGCTCAACGGTCAGTCCTTCCATTCGGCGGGCAGCGGCCAGGCGCCCGGATTGACCAGCCGCACGATCTCGTTCAGCGCGATGCGGACGTAAGTCTCCCCGACCCACAGGTGCCTGGCCCTGGCGACGGCGACGACCTCGGCCTGCGGAACCCTGGCGAACCGGGCCCGGGCCTCGTCGGGCCTCAGGTAGTCGTCAAGCTCCGGCACCAGCGCGACCAGCCGCCGGCCGGAGGCCGCCCAGGCATCGAGGTCGGCATCGGTCGCGCGGTGCAGGGCCGGCGACAGCAGGATCGCGCCGTCGACCGCCGGGTCGTTGCCCCATTTGAGGGCGAGTTCCGTGCCGAACGACCAGCCGAGGAGCCAGCGCCGTGGCAGCCCGGCCGCTACGGCGTAGGCGATTGCCGCCGCGACGTCGTACCGCTCGCTCTCGCCCTCGCCGAATTCGCCCTCGCTCGTGCCCTGCTCGGACGTGGTGCCCCGGGTGTTGAACCTGAGGACGGCGAGATCCGCGAGGGCCGGCAGCCGGAAGGCCGCCTTGCGCAGCACGTGGCTGTCCATCATGCCGCCCTGGGTCGGCAGCGGATGCAGGCAGATCAGCGTGGCGGCGGGCGGCCGCCCGGCGGGCAGCGCCAGCTCGCCGACAAGGCGCAGCCCGTCGGCGGTGCGCAGGGCGATCGGCGTCCGGTCGGCCGGCAGCACCGTGCCTGCCCTGATCTCGCTCATGTCGCCCCCCTCGCTCCCCTCGCCCCGCGGCCGCTGCCGGGCGCTGGCCGGCGTGGCCGGCGCTGCCAGCAAGGATTGTGCCAGTGCCTGCGACCGCCAGCGCCGCTCGCGTGGGCCGGCCATACCACCACGTGCGCGGTGCCTGGCGCGATTTCCTGGTCGCAGCCGGGGCAGCGGTAGGTCTTGAGGGCGGCCGCGCCGGGGACCTGCCGCACCACCCAGTCCCCGTCCGGCCACGGCTCGGTACGCTCCGGCCCGAGCCGGATCGCCGGCGGGTCCTCGTCGCCGTCCGCAGGCCGCCCAGCCACGGCCTCTCCGCGCCGCACGCCGCCGCGCGGCTTGCGCGGCACGGCTGCGGGAAGGCGGCGGGCCTTGCGTGGGCTCACGGCCGTCACTGTATGGCATCCGGCTGCCTTCCATGATCGGGTAGCTGACCATGCCGGGCCTGGGAGCGGGCCATGCGCGCCCGTCCCGTCCCGTCTATCCCGTCAGCAAGCAGATCGGCTTCCTGAAGCCCGGCTAGAGAGCACTGCCGGGTCCTTCCAACAGCGCTGCCGGGTCCTTCCAACAGCGCTGCCGGGTCCTTCCAACAGCGTGGCTGGGACTTCACTGTCGCTGTTTCTGCAGTGGAGTCCCAGCCACGCTATTGCCGCCGCCGGGATCCCAGTCCAGTAGCTCGCCTTGGGTCATTCCGGCTGGCTCGCGCGGGTCGGCTGGCTCGCGCGGGCCCTCGTCCTTGCGCGGGCCGGCTGGCTCGCGCGGGCCCTCGTCCTCGCGCGGGCTGTCGTCCTCGCGCGGGCCGTCGTCCTCGCGCGGGCCGTCGTCCTTGCCGGCGCGGCGCGGCGCGGACTACGCCGGAGTCCGGCACTGGCTACAGTTGGGTTTCGTGCGGCTCGTCATCGCCCGGTGCAGCGTGGACTACGCAGGACGGCTGTCTGCCCATCTGGCCTCGGCCATCCGGCTGCTCATCGTCAAGGCCGACGGATCTGTCCTCGTCCACTCCGACGGCGGCTCGTACAAGCCGCTGAACTGGATGTCGCCGCCCTGCCGGCTGGCGGAGCAGGACGGTCAGTGGGTCGTCACCGGAAAGTCGGGTGAGACGCTGACCATCGAGATCGAGGAGATCCTCAGCGACTCCTCGTTCGACCTCGGGGTTGATCCCGGGCTGGTCAAGGACGGCGTCGAGTCGCACCTGCAGGAGCTGCTGGCGGCGCAGACGCACCTGCTCGGGGAGGGCTGGCGGCTGGTCCGCCGCGAGTACCCCACGGCGATCGGCCCGGTCGACCTGATGTGCCGGGACGCCGCCGGCGTCAGCGTCGCGATCGAGATCAGGCAGGGCGGCGAGACCGGCGCGTTCGGCTCTCCTGAAGGTGCCGCCCTGAGCGGGCCTGGTGAGAGCGCCGTCCAGCGCAGGCCCAGGCACTGGGCAGTCGAGGTTAAGCGACGCGCCAGCATTGACGCCGTCGAGCAGCTGACCCGCTACCTGGAGCTACTCAACCGTGACCCGCTGCTGGCCCCGGTAGGCGGCGTGCTGGCAGCTCAGAGCGTTGCGCCCCAGGCCCGGACGCTCGCCGAGGATCGCGGAATCCGCTGCGTGATCCTGGACTACGACGTCATGCGGGGCATGCCATCCGACGAGATGACCCTCTTCTGATCCGAGACCGCCGGGGCCGACCGCTGGTCAGCTCGCCGCGGGAGGGAGCAGATGCACGTTGACCGCGCGGGCGGCGGCGGCGAGCTCGGGAATCTCGATGACCGTGACCCCGGCATCGCGCAGGCGGCCCGCGCCGCCGCCCGGCACGAAGACCGGCGGCTCCAGCCAGGCGATGACGACCCTGCGCAGCCCGGCCGCGATGACGAGGTCGGCGCACGGGACCGGCCGGGAGGCGCGCGCAGCGCAGGGCTCCAGCGAGCTGTACAGGGTCGCCCCGGCCAGGGCGGATTCCCCGCCCCCCAGGGCGGCTGCCTCGGCCTTGGCCAGGGCGACCTCCTCGGCGTGATCATGGGAATCCCGCTCGCGGGAGAACCCGGTCGCGATGACGTCGCCGGCCGGGCTCACCAGGATCGCGCCGACGGAGAAGGCGGACTCCGACGGCGGGCAGCGCCTGGACAGCTCGACGGCCTCGCGCAGCCAGCCGCGATCGGCGCTGGCCCCGCCGGGCGCACGGTCACTGCCGCCCGCGCTCGCCGGCCCGTCCCGGCCGGCGGCTGATTCGTCCCCGCCCGCTCCCGCCATCAGCCCGCTCCCGTCCCTCGATCACCGCCCGGCCGCGCGCCGGGCGCTCGGCATCAGCCCGCTCGCTACCGGATCGCCCGGTCATGCCAGGGTCGTCCGGACAGCAGCGACCCAACGCTATCTGCCGCGCCGCGGCCGGTGATTTACTTGGCACGGCGGCCTCTCGTTGGCCGGACTGACGACGGTGAGGGCAATGGCGACGACGACGACCTGGACGCATGGCCCGGCAAGGTCCGCGACGACGTTCGACACGCTGAATCCCGCCACGTCCGAGGTGATCGCGACGTTCCCGGTCTGCGGCGAGTACGAGATCGAGGCCGCGGTGGAGCGCGCGCACCAGGCGGCGGCCTGGTGGGCCGGCCTGGCACCCGGCGAGCGGCGCCTCCGGCTGCTGGCCTGGAAGTCGCACATCACCAGGTACATGGCACGGCTGGCCGAGCTCGTGCACAACGAGACCGGCAAGCCGCTGGCCGACGCCCAGCTGGAGATTCTGCTGGCGATCGTGCACATCGACTGGGCCGCCAGGAACGCCCGCAAGGTGCTGCGGCCGCGGCGGGTCCGCAGCGGCCTCATCGCGATCAGCCAGGCGGCCACCCTGGAGTACCAGCCGCTCGGCGTGATCGGCGTGCTCGGCCCGTGGAACTACCCGGTGTTCACCCCGGTGGGCTCGATCGCCTATGCGCTGGCGGCCGGCAACGCGGTGGTGTTCAAGCCGAGCGAGCTCACCCCGGCGGTCGGCCAGTGGCTGGTCAGCTCGTTCGCCGAGATAGTGCCGGACCAGCCGGTGCTCCAGCTGATCACCGGCGCCGGGGAGACCGGCGACCTGCTGGCCAGGAGCGGGGTCAGCAAGATCGCCTTCACCGGCTCGGCGGCCACGGCGAGGAAAGTCATGGCCGCCTGCGCGCAGAACCTGACCCCGATGGTCGCCGAGTGCGGCGGCAAGGACGCGTTCATCGTCGGCGATGACGCGGATCTCGACGCCGCGGCCGACGCCGCGGCCTGGGGAGCGCTCTCCAACGCCGGCCAGACCTGCGTCGGAGTGGAGCGGGTGTACGTCGCCGAGAACGTCTACCACACCTTCCTGGAGAAGCTGACGGAACGGGTAGCCGGGGTCCGTCCCGGCGAGGACCGCGAGGCCGATTACGGGCCGATGACCATGCCGGGCCAGATCGACGTCATCGAGAACCACATCGCGGACGCCCTCTCCCGCGGCGGGCGGCCGATCGTGGGCGGCATGGCGAGCGTCCGCAAGCCGTTCGTCGGGCCGGTCATCCTCGCCGACGTGCCCGAGGAGAGCCGCGCGGTGACCGACGAGACGTTCGGGCCGACGGTCACGGTCACCAAGGTCGCCAGCCTGGCCGAGGGCGTCCGGCTGGCGAACGGCGGCCGTTACGGCCTCGGCGGCACCGTGTTCGCCGGGAACAAGAGGAAGGCGATGGCCGCGGCCAGGGCGATGCGCAGCGGGATGACCGCGATCAACTCGGTCGTCGCGTTCGCGAGCGTCCCCGCGCTGCCGTTCGGCGGCTCGGGTGATTCCGGCTTCGGCCGGATTCACGGCGCGGACGGGCTGCGGGAGTTCTCCCGGCCGAAGGCCATCACCCGGCAGCGGATGAAGCCGCTGGTGAACCTGACGTCGTTCGACCGGACCGACGAGGACATGAGGAAGATCGTCGGCCTGGTGACGCTCCTGCACGGCAGGCGCTACAAGAAATAACCTCCGCGGCCGCGACCTGAGCGGTAACCGCGCGCGGCCGAGCTCTGGCGGCCGGGCCGGGCCGCGGATCCTGCGTTCGTTATCCCGGGGATTTACCATGGGAAACGGGGAAACTCAGGCGGATGAGGCCGCCACAGCCGCGGCCAGGTCGGCGGGCTCCGCGGCGGCGAGCGGGGCGCGGCCGCAGATCAGGTCGGCTGCCCGCTCGGCGATCGCGATCGTCGGCGCGTTGGTGTTGCCCCTGGGCACCACGGGCATCACCGAGGCGTCCACGACCCGCAGCCCGTCCACCCCGCGGACCCGCAGCTGCGTGTCCACCACGCTGGTGAGCCTGCTCGCGGCCAGTCGCGAGTCGCCGCCCATCGCGCAGGTGCCGACCGGGTGGTAGATCGTGCTGAGGTCACGGCGGATGAATTCCCGCAGCTCGGACTCGGCTGAGATGCCCGCGCCCGGCGCGAGCTCGCTCGCGCAGAGCCTGGCGAGCGGCCGGGCCGCGGCGATCTCCCGGGCCAGCTGGATCCCGCGGACCAGCGGCTCAAGGTCGGCCCCGTCGGAGAGGTAGGCGGGATCGATCGCGGGCTTGTGCCTCGGGTCGGCGCTGCGGAGCCGGATCCGGCCGCGGCTCCCAGGGGCCACCAGGGTGATCAGCAGGGAGAGCGCGCGGATCCCCGGGTCGGCCAGGCCGAAGTTCTGATACGGCGCGGGAACCGCGTGCCATTGCAGGTCGGGAGCCGGAAGGGACGGGTCGGTGCGGCTGAACCCGCCGGCCTCGGCGAGGTTGGTCGTCAGCGGGCCGGAGTGCGTCACTCGCCAGCGGGCGAGGTTCCGCGGGCCGGCCTTCTCCCAGGGCCCGGTCGTCTTCGGGGTGTGCCACATCGCGGTCACCATCGGGTGATCGGACAGGTTCGCGCCGACGCCGGGGCTGTCCGCGAGCACGATGATGCCGTGCTCTGCCAGGTGATCGGCGGGCCCGACGCCGGACAGCATGAGCAGCTGCGGGCTGCCGATCGCGCCGGCCGCGAGGATGACCTCGCTCTCCGCCCTGGCCATCTCCTCGGCGCCGCGCAGCAGGTACCGGACGCCCGTCGCCCGGCCTGCCTCGATCTGCACCCCGGTCACCAGGGCATCGGTCAGCACCGTCAGGTTGGGCCGCCCGGCAGCCGGATGCAGGTAGGCGTCGGCGGCCGACCAGCGGCGCCCGGCCCGCTGGGTGACCTGATAGAAGCCGGCGCCATCCTGGCTGGGGCCGTTGAAGTCGTCGTTGGCCGCCATCCCGGCGTTCCTGGCCGCGGTGACGAACGCCGAGGTCAGAGCTGATTTGTAGCGGAGATCGCCGACGATCAGCGGGCCGGCGGCGCCGTGGTACTCCGACGCGCCGCGCGAGTTGGCCTCCGACCGGAGGAAGTACGGCAGCAGATCCGCGTAGCCCCATCCCTCGCAGCCGTAGACGTCCCGCCAGCTGTCGTAGTCGTGCCTGTTTCCCCTGATGTAGACCATGGCGTTGATGGACGACGAGCCGCCCAGCGTGCGGCCGCGGGGCCAGTAGATGGCCCGGTCGCCTGCGCGGGCCTGCGGCACCGTCTGGTAGTCCCAGTCAAAGGTGGTCTTGAAGAGCAGGTTCAGCGCGGCGGGGATGTGGATCTCGCTGGCATCGTCGGGCGGCCCGGCCTCCAGCAGCAGCACCCGGGTGGCCGGGTTCTCGGTGAGGCGCGCCGCGAGGACGCACCCGGCGCTGCCGGCGCCGACGATGACATAGTCCTGCACGGCCACCTCCCGGACTCCTCCGACACCCTACTAGCACGGCGCGGGAACCCGCTGAAACTACAGGTGAGCGGGCTGGATGCCGTTCAAAGGAGATTGAGCGGGTTGCGACGGCGGTCAGGCGGGGCGGTAATCCGACGGAGAGGGCGGGTTGCCCCGCCCTCTCGGTCGGCGGCGGGGAGGACCCGCGCCGCCCTTTCCGGCGGCGGGAAGGGCCCGCGCGGTCCTGGCCGGCGATGCCGCCAGCGCGTTTCCCTCGTCGGGAACGCGCCCCCCACCTCGATCGGGCCGCTCCCAGAGCCAGGCGGGCCCCCGAGAACCACCTGGATACTCGATGGGAGCGGTCCGCGGGCCAGCTTTCACCGGCCCGCCTCAGGTCAGACTTCGGCCTGTTCAGAGTCGTCAGCGCCGATGACCCAGACCTCACAGAATTCCGGGGCCTGTAACTCACCACAACTGATTACTCTTCGTAGTTACACCATGACACATCGTAGTCAATATGGGAATACCCCAGGTCACAGCAGTAGTGGGCTGCCTGCCGCGGCCGGTTCCGGCGGGCCGTCCGGGCGTAACTGGCGCCCGTCGGGTTCCCCGCCACCGCTACGGTTGGGGCCATGGCACGTGACCGTGACGAAACTCCCGTGGTGCTCTCCCGCATTTATACCCGGACCGGCGACGACGGGACCACCGGGCTCGGCGACGCCAGCCGGATCAGCAAGACCGATCTGCGGCTGGCCGCCTACGCAGACGTCGACGAGGCCAACTCCGCCATCGGCGTCGCCGTCACCCTGGGCGGGCTCCCGGCCGATATCATCCGGCTGCTGCTCCGCCTCCAGAACGAGCTCTTCGACGTGGGCGCCGACCTGTGCACGCCGGTGACGGAGAATCCCGCCTACCCGCCGCTGCGCATCGATGACAGCTACGTGACCGCCCTGGAGCGGGACTGCGACGCCCGCAATGAGGGGCTCCCCCCGCTCCGCAGCTTCGTGCTGCCGGGCGGCACCCCGGGCGCGGCGCTGCTGCACGTCGCCAGGACCGTGGTCAGGCGGGCGGAGCGGAGCGCCTGGGCCGCCATCGACGCCGGCGGCGCCGCCGTGCACCCGCTGCCGGCGCGATACCTCAACAGGCTGTCGGACCTGCTGTTCATCCTGGCCCGCCAGGCCAGCGGCCCGGACGGCGAGCTGCTCTGGAAGCCGGGCGGGCAGCGCTAGCGGGAAGCCGGGCGGCAGCGCTAGCGCCCGCCATTGCCGCGCCCGGGCGGCGAGGATTCCAGCCAGGCGAGGAAGCCGGTCAGCGCGCCCTCGCTCATGGCCAGCTCAACCGGCATGCCCAGCTCCGCGGCCTCGCATTGCACCACCACCATGCCCTGGCCCAGGCTGGCTGACTCCCAGCTCTCCGCAGGCCGCCGGGAGACGACGCTGAGCGCCCGCCTGGCGAAGACCGCGCGCGGTCTCAGCAGCACCCCGAAGGCGTCATACCAGCGGAGCTCGGCGGGCTGGTAGGCGGCGAGGCCGAGGCGCCAGCCCTGGTCGGGGCCGCGGCGCAGGCCGCACTCGACGGTTCCGCCGCCGCGCTCCAGCAGGTTCCTGCGGACCGCAATGCCCATCGCGGCAAGCACCGCGAGCGCCAGCACGGCGACGACAATCCAGACCGCGCCGAGTTCCAGCGCCGACGCCACCGAGCCCCCCCGCGCCGACTCTCGTCAGGACCGGGCGCCGGCGGCCCTGAGCAGTGCCCGGAGGTACCGGATGTCCGCGGTCTCCTCGTCCCCCGCAGCCTGCTGCGCGGCGTCCAGGGCAGCTTGCGTGCCGGCGCGGTCCACGTCCGCGCCGAGCTGGGCCTCACGGGCCAGGATCGATACCCGGTCATCCGCGAGCGCCAGGAAGCCGCCGTTCACCGCGGCCAGCAGCTCGCCCTCACCAGCGGCCGGGCCGGCCTCGGGAACGATCCGGACCACGCTGCCCTCGACGAGGATGCCGAGCACCGGGGTATGGCCGGTCAGCAGGCCGATGTCCCCGTCCAGGGTCTTGGCGATGACCCGTTCGGCCGGCCCTGCCCAGATCTCCCCCTCGGGGACGACCATGGTCACGTTCAGGGTCACGAGCGCTCCAGCTCCTTGGCCTTCTTCTCCACGTCCTCGATCCCGCCGCACATGAAGAACGCCTGCTCCGGGAGGTGATCATACTTGCCCTCGGTCAGGGCCTTGAAGGAGCTGATCGTCTCCTCCAGCGGGACGGACACGCCCGGCTGGCCGGTGAACTGCTCGGCCACGAACATCGGATGCGAGAGGAACCGTTCGATGCGGCGCGCCCGCGCGACGGTGACCTTGTCTTCCTCGGACAGCTCGTCGACGCCGAGGATCGCGATGATGTCCTGCAGTTCCTTGTACCGCTGCAGGATCCGCTGCACCTCGCGGGCGACGTCGTAGTGCTCCTGGCCGACGTACTTCGCGTCCAGGATCCGCGACGTCGAGTCGAGCGGGTCCACCGCCGGGAAGATGCCCTTCTGGGTGATCTCCCTGGACAGCACCGTGGTGGCGTCCAGGTGCGCGAACACCGTGTGCGGCGCCGGGTCGGTGATGTCGTCGGCCGGCACGTAGATGGCCTGCATCGAGGTGATCGAGTGACCGCGGGTCGAGGTGATCCGCTCCTGCAGTTGGCCCATCTCGTCAGCCAGCGTGGGCTGGTAGCCCACGGCCGACGGCATCCGGCCGAGCAGCGTGGACACCTCCGAGCCCGCCTGGGTGAAGCGGAAGATGTTGTCGATGAACAGCAGCACGTCCTGGCCCTGTACGTCGCGGAAGTACTCGGCCATGGTGAG
>JBEKFH010000161.1:0-9788 GCA_050013415.1 Streptosporangiaceae bacterium
CAGCCAGGCCATCCCGGGCAGGCCCATCACGCTGGCCGCGGCCGCAGCTGGCGGCTGCCCGCGCTGCGGCCTGCCCTTGCAGCCCGCGGCGCTGCCGTCGCGGCGGCCGCCGTCGTGATAGCGGGCGGCGTCTACGGAACCATCCAGCTCACGGCGGGCGGCCAGCCGGGGGCACCGTCCAGCGCGGCAGGCGCCGCTGCCGCTCCCGCGCGTCTTCCCGCCTCGAGCCTCGGCCCGTCGCTGCGCTATTTCGTGGCCGGCAAGAAGGCCGAGTTCACGCCGGTCTCGACGGGCACCGACTTCCAGCCGCGGCAGCTCCGCTCTCAGGTCAGGAACGCGCTGCAGCCGAACCACCGGCTGTCCGCGAACGCGGGCAACGGCGCGACGTCTGTCCCTAGCGCGGTTAGTTCCCCGGGCGCGACGCCGGGAAGGCACGGGCCCGGCCCCGAATCCAGCCAGTCCTTCGCCGGCCTGTCAGTCGCCGCGCTGCAAGGGTGCGTCACGCGGATCGCCGGCGGGAGCCGGGTGCTGCTCGTCGATGTCGGCCGCTACCAGGGCAGGCCGGCGACAGTCATCGTCACGGCGGCTCCGGGCGGCGGTTCGCGGATCTGGGTGGCCGGGCCCGGCTGCTCAAAATCGGACAGCGATCTGATCGCCCAGGCAACCCTGCCCGTGGCAGGCTGAAACGTGGGGGCGCCTGATCGCCCGGCGCAGCGGGAATCTCGCGGCCCTGATATCGGTTGACGCCCATGCAACGAGAGAAGGGCACGAAGACGTGACGGACGTTCGGGATGTCATCATCATCGGGTCCGGGCCCGCCGGGTACACGGCGGCGCTGTACGCAGCCCGCGCGCGGCTCAGGCCGCTGGTGTTCGAGGGCTCGGTCAGCTCGGGCGGCGCGCTGATGAACACGACGGATGTGGAGAACTTCCCGGGCTTCCCGGACGGCGTGCTTGGCCCGGACCTGATGGACTCGATCCGCAAGCAGGCGGAGCGGTTCGGCGCGGAGCTTGTCCCTGACGACGTCACCGAGGTCGACCTGCGGGCGAACCCGAAGGTCGTCCGGGTCGGCAGCGACACCTTCCTGGCTAGGACCGTGATCATTGCGACTGGTTCCAGCTATCGCGAGCTTGGCGTTCCCGGGGAGAAGCGGCTGTCGGGCCATGGTGTGTCCTGGTGCGCGACGTGCGACGGCTTCTTCTTCCGTGAAAAGGAGATCGCCGTGGTGGGCGGCGGTGACTCGGCCCTGGAGGAAGCCACCTTCCTGACCCGGTTCGCGCAGTCGGTGGTCGTGATCCACCGCCGCGACACCCTGCGTGCCTCGAAGATCATGCAGGATCGCGCCATGGCGAACCCGAAGATCCGCTTTGCCTGGGACACCGAGGTGGTCGAGGTGACGGGCGAGGACCGGGTAAGTGCGCTGACTGTCCGCAACGTCAAGACCGGCGAGGAGAGCACCATCGAGGTCAGCGGCATGTTCGTGGCCATCGGCCACGACCCGCGCAGCGAGCTTTTCACCGGGATCCTGCCCACCAACGACGAAGGTTACCTGCTGGTGGAGCAGCCGACCACGCGCACCGCTATCGACGGCGTCTTCGCGGCCGGTGACGTGGTTGACCACATCTACCGCCAGGCGGTGACCGCGGCGGGCACTGGCTGCGCCGCAGCCCTGGACGCCGAGCGCTGGCTTGCCGATCACGAGTCCGCAGATCACGAGTCCTGACAGCCGCAGCAGCCGCGAACCCGAGATTGCTTATCGATGCGAAAGGAAGTCTGAATAGTGGGCGCAACCAAGAAGGTTACCGACGAGAGCTTCGAGCAGGACGTGCTGAAGAGCGAGAAGCCCGTCGTGGTGGACTACTGGGCGGAGTGGTGCGGTCCCTGTCGCCAGGTCGCCCCGGTTCTCGAGGAGATCGCGAGCGAGCACGCCGACAAGATCGACGTCGTCAAGCTCAACGTCGACGAGAACCCGGTGATCGCGCAGCGATACGGGATCATGAACATCCCGACGCTCAGCGTGTTCTCCGGCGGCGAGGTCGTCAAGGAGATCGTCGGCGCAAAGCCGAAGTCGGCGCTGCTGCGCGAGCTGGCCGATTTCATCTGAGCGGACCCGGGCGCGTCATCTGAACGGACCTGAGCGCGTCAGGCCAGGGAGCGGACCTGAGCGCGTCAGGCCAGCCTGCGATCCTGCGTCAGGCCAGCCTGAAGGCGCGCTCGGGGCTCATCGAGCCGATCAGCCGCTCCAGCGCGACCTCCACATCCTCCCGCCAGGAGAGCGCGGTCTTCAGCTCCAGCCTGAGCCGGGGGTAGTGGGCGTGCGGCCGCACGGTCTTGAACCCGACGGCGAGCAGGTAATCCGCGGGAACGACGCAGGACAGCCCGTGCCAGCGCAGGTCACCGAAGGCCTCGATGGCCTTCACCCCGCGCCGGGTCAGGTCCTTGGCCATTCCCTGCACCAGCATCCGGCCCAGGCCGCCGCCGACGAAGTCACCGAGCACGTGCGCGGTCATCAGTAGCACCGCGTCGGCGCTGACCGGGCTGGTGGGAAAAGCCACCGACCGCGGCGCGTACTGCGGCGGCGCGTACAGCATGAAGCCAGCCGGGATGCCATCGACATAGATGATCTTGCCGCAGCTTCCCCATTCCAGCAGGACCGAGGAGACCCAGGACTCTTTCTCCAGGGCGGAGTCGCCGGTTTCCACTGCCCTGGCATGGCTCACCGGGTCAAGTTCCCAGAAGACGCAGCGACGGCACTTCGGCGGCACGTCATCCAGGTTGTCCAGCGTGATGCTGGCAAGACGACGCGACACCTGGCACCCCTGTTGTCGTAACGGCTGCTGTCGTGACGGCGATCATGCCAGCGGAGCGCCAGTAGCGCAGCCCGCCGGAATGGCCCGGCCGACCGTCACGCATATCGTACCCACGGCGGATCGGTCCCGCCGCGGGCTGCGGCCGCGGGCCTCGGCGGGGATCTCCTGCCCGGCGGCGAAGGGCATGCGCGCCCTTTGTGCATGATCGCTAGGCTCGGCGAATGGGCGGTTCCGCGAAGAGCTTCGGCAGTGACAACCACGCTGGCGTGCACGGCTCCGTTCTGCGCATGATCGGCGAGGCGAACGCGGGTCATGTGCCCGCATACGGCGGTGACCCGTGGACCGCGCAGGCCACCGAGCAGCTGGCCGGGCTGTTCGGCGCCCGCGGCGGGGTCTTCTTCGTCTTTAACGGGACGGCGGCCAACATTCTCGGGCTGAGTCTCCTGGTCCGCCCCTTCGAGGCCGTGATCTGCGCGGAGAGCTCTCATCTCAACACCGATGAATGCGGAGCGCCTGAGCGGGTGCTGGGCAGCAAGCTGCTGCAGGTGCCCGCGCCCGGCGGGAAGCTGACGCCAGGGCTGGTCGCGAGCCGCCTGGGCGGCCGGGGGGACGAGCACCACGCCCAGCCGCGCGCGGTCGCGATCGCCCAGGTAACCGAGCTCGGCACCTGCTACACGCTCGGGGAATTGCGTGATCTGGCGGAGTTCTGCCAGGCCAGCGACCTGCGGCTGTACCTGGACGGCGCGCGCCTTGCCAATGCGGCCGCGCATCTCGGCTGCCGGCTCGCGGACATCGCCGCGCATGCCGACGTGCTCAGCTTCGGCGGGACCAAGAACGGCGCGCTGGGCGCCGAGGCGGTCATCGTGATGAACGAGGAGCTTGGCGCTGACTCGCCTTTCCAGCGCAAGCAGCAGATGCAGCTGGCGTCAAAAATGCGCTACCTCGCGGCCCAGTTCCTCGCCCTGCTCGACGACGAACTGTGGCGGCGGAGCGCCAGCCACGCCAATGCCATGGCGGCGCGGCTGGCCGAGGGGGTACGCAGCCTGCCCGGCGTAGAGCTGCGGCAGCCCGTCGAGGGCAACGCGGTGTTCGCTGCCCTGGACGCCGGCCACATCAGGTCGCTACGGCGCGAGTGGGATTTTCACGTCTGGGACTCCGGCGAGAACCTCGTTCGCTGGATGACCGCCTTCGATACGACTGAAGCCGACGTGGATGCGTTCGCCGCCGCAGTGCGAGCGGTGGTCGCCGCGGGTTAACCCCTGGGGCCTGCCCCGGCGGCCTGGCCGGGCAGGCCGGGCAGGAGGAGGACAGGTGCCCGACGAGCAGGTCACGTCCACCGCGCCCCATGGACGAATGGCAGCGCTAAACCAGGGCTGGCCCTGCTTCGGGAGTCGCTGCCTGCCGTTTCACGTGGAACGTGACCGCCCGGACCTCGCCGTTCAGGCGCTCCGGGGCCGCGCCCAGTCTGGCGACATGGTCCGGACAATCCTCTCCAGGTCCTCAAGCGAGGCGAATTCGACGACGATCTTTCCCTTGCGCTGGCCGAGTTCTACCTTGACCCTGGTCTCGAAGGCGTCCGAGAGGCGGTCGGCGAGTTCGCGCAGCGCCGGCGGGGCGGGGCTCCGCTCCGCCGGCTGCCGCGGCGGCCTGGCCGGCTCTGCGCCGAGCGCGACGATCTCCTCGACTGCCCGGACGGACAGTCCCTCGGCCACGATGCGGCGCGCGAGATGGTCCTGGGCCAGGGGATCCCGCACCGCCAGCAGCGCCCGTGCGTGACCGGCGCTCAGCACTCCGGCGGCGACCCGCCGCTGCACGTCGGGCGGGAGCTGCAGCAGGCGCAGGGTGTTGGAGATGTGCGGCCGGGAGCGCCCCACCCGCCGGGCCAGCTCATCGTGCGTGGCGCCGAAGTCATCGAGCAGCTGCTGGTAGGCAGCCGCTTCCTCCAGGGGGTTGAGCTGCTCCCGGTGCAGGTTCTCGATCAGCGCGTCCCTGAGCAGGTCATCATCCGCCGTCCGCCGCACGATCGCCGGCACATGGGCCAGCCCGGCGCGCTGGCAGGCACGCCACCGGCGCTCGCCCATGACGATCTCGAAGCGCCCGGGCATGACCGGGCGTACCACCACCGGCTGCAGCAGGCCGACGGCCCGGATGGAGTCCGCGAGCTCGTCAAGGGCGTCCTCGTCGAATACCTGCCGCGGCTGGCGAGGGTTCGGCGTGATCGCGCCGATCGGGATCTCGTCAAAGTAGGCGCCCGGCGGGCTGGCGTCATCCGGCCCGGCCTGCCAGGTGGCACCGCCTGAGCGATCGCCGGGCATCCCGCCCGGCGTCTCGGCGGGAGGTGCAGTGGGGATCAGCGCGCCGAGACCCCTGCCCAGTCCCCGCTTCTGCTGCGGCATGGCCTCGCCTCTCCCGTTCTCCGAGTCCCGCGATGGAGCGCTGTCAGCCCCGGTTAGGCCGGAGACTCCCGGCCGCTCGGTGCCCGTAGTCCATCCTGCCAGCACTGCCCGTGCCGCAGACCCGATCCGCCGGGGCAGGTGGGCCGGGGATGGGACTGGCGGCCGGGAAGGGGCCGTGCGGTGAACCGGCGACTGTCTCAGCGCACGGCCGGGGCACCGCGGTAGGCCAGCTCCCGCGCGGCCTCCAGGTATGCCACCGCGCCGCTCGATCCGGGGTCGTACGTCATCACCGACTGGCCGTAGCTGGGCGCCTCGGATACCCGGACGCTCCGCGGGATCACCGAGTCGAGCACGGCGTCACGGAAGTGCTCGCGTACCTCGTCGGCTACCTGCGCGGCCAGCCGCGTCCGGGCGTCGTACATGGTGAGCAGGATGGCGGTGACCGCGAGCACCGGGTTCAGGTGGCTCTTCACCAGGTTCACGGTGCGCAGCAGCTGCTCAAGGCCCTCGAGCGCGTAGTACTCGCACTGGATGGGGATGAGCACCTCCGGCGCGGCCACCAGGGCGTTAACCGTCAGCAAGCCGAGCGACGGCGGGCAGTCGATGAGGATGTAGTCGAGCTCGGCGGTGCTGTAAGCGCTGAGCGCGCGGCTCAGCCGGGATTCCCGCGCGACCAGCGGCACGAGCTCAATCTCCGCCCCGGCCAGGTCGATGGTGGCCGGCGCGCAGTAAAGCCCCGGAATACCCTGCACGGGGCGGACGATGCCGGCCAGCGGCCGGTCATCGACGAGCACGTTGTAGACGGACGGGATCCCCGCGTGGTGATCCACGTCCAGCGCGGTCGACGCGTTGCCCTGCGGGTCCAGGTCCACGACGAGTACCCGGCACCCGTGCAGCGCCAGGCTGGCAGCGAGATTCACCGCGGTGGTGGTCTTCCCGACGCCGCCCTTCTGGTTCGCGATCGTGATAATCCGGCAGGCGCGCGGCCGTGGCCAGGCCGAGCCGCCCGACCGTGCCACGAGCGCGGCCTGGGCTGCCCGCGCGATGGGCGTGTCCGCGGCCGCCTGGCTGAACTCGGGGAACACGATGCCAGCCACGCCGCTTCCGGAGGCCCTTCCGGCCTGCGGTGCGGCTCCTCCCTCGGCCGTCGGGCCGCCGCGGGCTGCCACGGGCCGCCCGGGAGCCTCCAGCCTGGCGTGCGCCCGCCTGGGTTCCTCGGCCATGTCCGTCCCGCCTTCCCGTGCTTCCGTCACGTCGCCATGGTCGTCCTCCGTGCCGGTTTCACGTGAAACCTGCATCGCCGGGCCGGGCGGCACTCGCCGCGCGGCCGTCGGCCCGTCATGACCGGCGGAGCCAGCCAGCGGTTCACCACCGGCTACGGGCGGCGGGCCAGAAACCGGCGCCGATACCGCGATGGGCCGGTATCGCGGCCATCCGAGCCCGCCCCCGTTGCCGCCGGCGGTCCGGGCTCCGGCCGGCGTTGTGACCCGGGCTCGCTGGCCGGCCGCCGGCCACCCCAGGCCCGGCGCGGACGCCGTCATCTGGCTCATCTCCTCCCGGCAGCACCTCGCCGCACGATCCCGCCTCCCCGCGTCGCCTGCCCGGCGCGGTGTGCTCGCACCGCCGTCCGCCACGCGCGGCCGTCATCCCGGCTCAATCAGCCCGGACTCCGCCGGCCGCGACCACGGCCCGGCTGAGCGCGGCGAGCGCGGAACGGTCCTGCGGCCACGCCTCGGGCATCCCGCGTGAGGTCGCCGGCGTCCCGAGCGGCGGACCGATCAGACCGGCCAGGCGGCCGCCCGGCAGTGAACCGGACAACGGTCACAGCGGGATCGACGATACCGCTACCGGCGCGCAGAACCTGCACGTCGCGTGCGCCGAGCCGGCGCAATTCCGGGCGGGCCTCGCTGACCTCGGCTGCCGCGCCCGCTCCCTTGATCGCCAGCACCAGGCCCCCTGGCCGCGCAAGCCCGGCCGCCAGGCCTGCCAGCTTGTACATCGGCGCGACCGCGCGGGCGATCACCACGTCCGCGGACAGCTGGCCAGCGGAGTCCTCCGCCCTGCCTCGCCGCACCTGCACATTGCCGAGGCCCAGCACGGCGACGCACTCCTCCAGGAAGGTGACCCGCCGTGCCATCGGCTCCAGCAACGTGACCGTCACGTCCGGGAGCAGCATCGCGAGCACAATCCCGGGCAGCCCGGCGCCAGAGCCGAGATCGATCAGCGAGCACGGTGACGGCACGAACCCGGCCACCAGCGCGCAGTTGAGCAAGTGCCTGTCCCAGAGACGCGATGCCTCACCGGGCCCCAGTATCCCCCGCTCGACCCCGGGACCGGCGAGCAGCCCGGCGTAACGCTCGGCCAGGCCGATCGCGGGCCCGAAGACCTCGGCCGCCACCGATGGTGCGGAGAGTGCGGATGGTGCGACTGCCACCGCAGGCACGACAGGCACGACAGGCGGTACGGCGGAGTCGACAGGTGGTAGGGCGGGCTCGGACATGGGGACATGCACCAGCGGCGGGGCGGCCTGGCCTAATTCACCACGGGCAGCACGACGACCCGGCGGTCGGGCTCCTCGCCCTCGGACTCGCTGAGCAGCCCGGCGGCCGCGACCGCGTCGTGCACGACCTTCCGCTCGAACGGGTTCATCGCCGCCAGCTTCTTCGCCACGCCGGTCCGCTTTACCTCGTCGGCCGCAGCGCTGCCCGCCGCGGTGAGCTCTTCCCTACGGCGCTGCCGGTACCCGCCCACGTCCAGCATGATCCTGGTGCGAGCCCCGGTCTGCCGGTGCACAGCAAGCCTGGTCAGCTCCTGCAGCGCCTCCAGCACCTCGCCCCTGGGGCCGACAAGCTCATCGAGAGTCGCGCCGACCACTGAGACCAGTGCCCGGTCGCCCTCCACGTCCATGTCGATGTCGCCGTCCAAATCGGCTACGTCGAGCAGCCCCTCGACGTAGTCAGCGGCGATCTCGCCCTCCAGCTCGAGGTCGGCAAGGCCCGGCAGGCCATCCTCACTTCCGGCCGGCGCCGAAGCTGATTCTCCGGCCTCACCGAAGCCGGGCGCGGAAATCTCTCCCGGCGAAGGCATGACCGCCTGGCCGGCCTCCTGCTCCGCAGGATCCTGGCGCTCGGCGTCCCCGTACAGCCCGGCGATCGCGTTGTCCCCTTGAGTCACTACCGGGCCCTCCTACCCTCGGGTATTTCGCCGCACCATGCAGCTTCCAGCCATGCAGCCGTCAGCAACGCATCTAGCGCTTGCCGGAGCGCTTGCTCCGCGGCTGCCGCGGCTGCTGCTGCCTGACGAGCTTAACCTTGGGCGTCTCGGGCTGCGGCTCGGGATCCGCGCGGCCCCTGCCCAGCCGGCGCAGAATCCCGCCGCCACCGCTGCCGTTGCTGGCAGCGCTGCCGCCATTGGCGGACGGCCGGGCGGCGGCCGGCTTGCCCGGAGCGGGCGTCCGTGGCTTGGTGGCCGGCTTGCCCTGAGCGGCCGGCCGCGGCTTGGCCGCGGGCTTGGCCTGAGCGGAGGTACGGGGCTTGGCCGCGGGCTTGCCCTGGGGCGGCGGCTTCCCCTGGGACGGCGGCGCGGCCGGCTGGCCCGGCTCCTTCCCGCCCGGCGCGGCCGGGAGTGCCGCAGCGGCAGAACCCCCTGGCTCGCCGCTGCCGCCCGCGGGCCCGGATCCTGCCGACCCGGATGCCGCCGACCCGTTCGAGCCCGCTGCCGGGAGCCGCGGGCGCCGCGGCGCAGGCCGCGGGGCGAGAGTCGTCACCGTAACCGCGGCGCCGGCCGCGGCGCCGCCGGCCGGCAGTGGCTGCGGGTACCGCATGAACAGCAGGTACTGCTGGCCGAGCGTCCAGACGTTCGTCGTCACCCAGTACAGCACCAGCCCGAACGGCCAGTACAGCCCGGAGAGCGCGAAGAACGGCATGACGTACGCCATGTACTTCTGCGACTGGCCCATCGGGTTGTCCGGCGTCGCGGCGGGCATCATGCCGCGCTTCATGCTCTGCCGGATGGTCAGGTACGTGGTGCCCATGCTGACCAGGACGGCGAGCACGATGACGAGCCTGATGTGCAGCGGAGTGCCCGAGGACAGGAACTTGTCGGCGATCGTGACGCCCAGGATGTGCGCGGTCTTGGCGCTGTCCACCATCTTCGTCGTGAGGTGGTACTTCGGGATCTGCCCGGGCTGCCATTCGGCGATCGCCTTGAGCACGCTAAACAGGGCGAAGAACATGGGCAGTTGGGCGACGACGGGGAGGCAGCCCATCAGCGGGTTGACGCCCGCCTCCTGGTACAGCTTCATCGTCTCGGAGTTGAGCGTCTGCTTGTCGTTCTTGTACTTCTTGCGCAGCGCGCTCATCTGCGGCGCAAGCGCCGTCATCCGCCGGGTGGTGTGCATCTGCTTGATAAACAGCGGCACCATGATCAGTCGCATGAGGACCACAAGAATCACGATCGTCAGCGCCCAGGTCCATCCGCTGCTGGCGCCGAAAACCGGGCTCAGCACGCCGTAGATGCGACTGACCACCCACGCGACCGCGTCGTAGAGCGGGTTAAGCGGGTTCACCAGCTAGCTCCCTTG
>JBEKFH010000162.1:0-9781 GCA_050013415.1 Streptosporangiaceae bacterium
GATGAGGCGATCGAGCTCGGCACCCTCGGTGTCGTCCGCGCGGCGCTGGGCCGCGATCGCGGCGCCGTCATGGCGGTCGTAGGCGCCGAGCTGAAGCCAGGCGGGCGCGAGCACCGCGATCGCCGCAACGAGCACGGCCGCCGCTGACAGGCCGGCTGGCCAGCGCGGGGCCCGGGCTTGGAGCAGCCGCACGCATCTTCCCGCCAGCCACGCCGCTCCCCGGCCGGCCAGCAGCAGCGCGGCGAGCTGCACGCCCATCATGAATCGGCGGAAGAAGAGGTCGGCGCCGCCCGGGATCACGTCGGCCAGCGACCCGAACGTCGTGCGGCCGAACGCGAACAGCAGGCACACCGCGAGCGCGGCCAGCAGGGCGCGGGCGTCCGGGGACGAGGACCAGGCCAGCCACGCCAGTCCGAACCCGAGCACCGCGAACACGGTCACGACGGGCAGCCGGCCGGAGTCGAGCAGCTGCCCCGACAGCAGCCAGTGCATCACCTCACGCGCGCCGTAGCCGTTGACGAGTCCGCTGCCTTGCAGCGGCTCGTTGACCGCCGCCCACGGCCGCTGCTGCACGAGCGGTACGATCACCCACGCCGACGCGAGCAGCGAACCGCCGAGCAGGACCGCGGCCCGCCGCACCCGGGTCACGAGCGGCCTTCCGGCCACGAGCGGCCAGACGAGCAGCACCGACAGCGCGAGGTAGCCGGTCTCGAAGTGCAGCGCGACGGTGAGCGCGGTCAGCAGCACCGCTGCGAGGTAGCCCCGCCCGTCGCGGATCGCTCGCCAGCTCCAGCCCCACGCGAGCGGCAGCGTCCACGACGCCCACAGCTGCGTCCAGACGCCGAACCCCGTCCACACGTAGGCGTGCTGCTCGTAGCCGACCCCCGTGGCGCTCATCAGGAACGGAGCCATCGCGGCCGAAGCGGCCGCGGCCGGCCTGCCCGCCCCGAACGCGCGGGCCGACAGGTAGACGCTGATCGGCCACAGCGACAACAGCAGGTACAGCGTCCAGCGAAACGCCACGTCAGGCCCGATCACCACGCCGAGCGCGCCGGTGAGGATTGCGGGCAGGCTCTGGTAGTGCAGGAACTGCGGCGACCCCGCACCGAGGAACGGGAACCAGCTGGTGAGCGGCAGGTGCCCGGCGCGCAGCTGCCCGGTCGCGAACCGCACCATCTGCTCGTGCAGCGAGCTGTCGTTCAGGTACGTGACACCGAGCGTGAGCGCCCGGAGGTTCGCGAGGTTCCATCCGACCGCGGCCGCTACGACCGACCACGGCCACCACGCAGCGGTCCGGCCCCCGGATGATGGTCCATCATCCGGGGGCCGGACCGCCGGCCGTGCTATCGCCGACGCCCGCGCCGGTCGGGCCTCGGCGGGCGTCACCAGGTCACCCGGTGCCGGTGTTGCCGGTGTTGCCCGTGTTGCCGGTGCCGCCGGTGCCGGCGTACGGAACGTACAGGTTGCAGGAGTTGAGGTGGAAGGTGCCGACGCCTGTGTTGCCCGCGTTGGTGCCCGGGTTGACGACCTCCGTGCCGTTCGTGCCCACCACAACCTCCACCGTTGGCTGGTTCGGTACACCCGGCACCGGCGCACAGGTGACCGGGCCGCTGACGGCTGCCGGACCGGACCCCATGTCAATCGCGATCTTCTCATTGAACCCCATGGCGGCGAGCTTCTGGCCTGCCTGGACGAGCGCCCAGCTCTGGGGATCTTTGAGCGTCACCAGTATCGAGCCATCGCTGGTCTTCGCGACGGTAACGGCGGCGGACGCCGGCGTGCCCGATGTAGAGGTCAGGACGAGCGCAAGCGCGGCGCCGACGCCCGCCAGCGCGAGCGTGCTGCCCGCGAGAATGCGCGGGCGGCGGGCTCGGCCCGGCTCGGGCCGGCCGGCCTGCGCGAGGGCCGCGCCGTGCTCGTGAACGAGATCACTCCATAGATTGCTGGTGAACTTACTCATTGCCTTGGTGCTCCTTCCTCAGCCGGGACCTCGCCCGGGACAACCGCTTTCGGAATGCGACACGGGAGACGCCGAGGGCCAGCGCCGCCTCCATCGGGGTGAACTCCTCGAGGTCGACGAGCTCGATCGCCGCCCGCTCGACCTCGGGCAGCCCTGCGCACCGCCGCATCAGCGCGGCTCCCTCGCGCTCGGCATCGATCCGTCCGGCGAGCTCCTCGATCTCGTCCTCGTCGAGTGGCCGGCGGCCGCCGAGACGCGCGACCGCATCCCGGCCGCCCGCCGACTGCTCGCAATGGCCGGCGAACACGCGGGCGGCGATGCCGAACAGCCACGCCCGGTCCGATCCCCGGCGAGGGTCGAACCCGGCGAAGCCCTCCACGGCCCGGACGAAAGTCTCGGAGGTGAGATCGGCGACCGTCTGCGGATCGCGGCACCGGCGCGCGAAGTAACCCATGATGACGTCGACGTTGCGCAGGTACACCTGCTCGAATTCGTCCAGCGGCACGCTCGGCGGCCGCCCGCGCGACCGCGCGTTCACCGCGACTGACCGCTCCCGGGTACCCCTCATCGGTGCTCTTGCCTCAGCGCTCATGTCCCTAGTTGCGATCCTCGCCTCCGGCTGTGACATCGCCCGTCCGCGACGTGCCGCCCGACACGCCAGTGATCATCCGCCGAAGCACCTGCGGACAACCCGGAAGTCGGTAGCGGATGCGGCTCCGGCGCCGTCAGCGGCGAGCCGCTCGTCCTGGTCGGTCGGCAATGCCAGTCCGCGGGCGGCTGGCACGATGGCTGGCCTGGCCGGCTCGATGGCTGATCAGGCCGGCTGGGACGCTGACTGGGCCTGGCCGGAGCCTGACCGGTCCGGCTGGGCGAAGGCCGCCAGCCTCTCGATGCGGCGCACGATGTCCTGGTGGACGGCATCGGTCGGCGCGGAGCCGTCGACGACGAACATCCACTCCCGGCCGGCGTAGTAGTCGAGCAGCGGAACCGTCATCTCCAGGTACACCTCCAGCCGGTGCTCGATGACGGCCCTGGTGTCGTCGGAGCCACGGCCGCGGGCCAGCAGGCGCCGGACGAGCTCGTCGGCCGGCACGTCCAGGTGAACCGCTGCCTGAACCTCGACCCCGAGTTCCCTGACCACGGCGTAGGACGCCTCCGCCTGCTGCACTGTCCGCGGAAACCCGTCGAGTACATAGCCGCCGGCCCTGGCCGCGGCCACGACGGGCTTGCGCAGCATGTCCATGACCAGGCCGTCAGGGACCAGGTCACCGCGGTCGACATAGGACTTGACCTGCTGCCCGAGTGAGGTCATGGCCCGGACGTGCTCGCGCAGCAAGTCTCCGCTGGAGATGTGCGCGATCCCGAACCTCGAGGCGAGCAGTTCCGCCTGCGTGCCCTTGCCCGCGCCTGGGGCGCCAATCAGCAGAAGTCGCATCAGATCACCCCAATCTTTCGCCCAGCGTAACCGCAATGCGTGCTCGCGCCGCGGTTAACTTTCGAGTATGTCTGGCCAGGTGGCCGGGGTGGCGGAGGACCGGGCCGGGTCTGGCCGCCGGGTAACACGGTCATCGGATATCCCTTGTGAACCGGTGGGTAGGCCGGTAAGTTATGCCACGCGAGCTTTTCCATCTATTAGTGGGAGTTTGTATGCGTCTGTTGCGTTATTCGCTTATCGCCGGGTCAGCCGCCGTGGTGACCGGGGCCCTGATGCTCGCGACCGGCGCTGCGGTCACTAGCGCTGCCGGGCCCAGCCGGGCGGTGCACGTGGCGGCTCATCAGCCGTCGGCCAGGTTCCTGGCCGAGGCGCGCACCGCGCTGGCCGGCTACCTGCGGCACGACCACCAGCCGGCCGAGCTCGTGCATCCGGCCAGGAACGGCCTGCGCGGCACCACCAAGGCCGGGAGCTACAACTGGTCCGGCTACGCGGACACGTCCACGACCAAGGGCACCTTCAGCGCGGTCAGCGGGCAGTGGACGACACCGAAGGTGACCTGCACCGCGGAGGACACGATCACGTCGGAGTGGGTCGGCCTCGACGGCTGGACCAGCTCCACCGTCGAGCAGGACGGCACGCTCGATTGGTGCTTCAAGGGCACCCCCACCTACTTCACCTGGTACGAGATGTACCCGGCCGGCACCATCGAGGTGGGCACGTCGCTCGCGCCCGGTGACAAGATCACCGCAACGGTCTCCCGCAGCGGCACGTCGTACACGCTGTCGCTGACCGACGCCACGCACTCCGCCAACAGCTTCACCAAGACGGCGACCTGCGCGGCCACCACCTGCGTGGACACCAGCGCGGAGTGGATTGCCGAGCGGCCGGCCTTCTCCATCGGCATCGCGCCGCTGGCGGACTACGCGAGCTGGAAGCTCACCGCCGCGACGGAGACGGCCAGCGGCAAGTCCGGCACGATCTCCAGTTACGCTGCCAACGACGAGATCTCCTCGGTGGACGCCACGGACAGCTACGACCTGTCCACACCCTCGGCTCTCACCGGCGGCAACAGCTTCACCACCACCTGGCACAACAGCTACTAACCGGCACGACAGCTACTAACCGGCACGACAGCTACTGGCCGGCACGACAGCTACTGGCCGGCACAACAGCTACTGGCCGGCACAACAGCTACCAGGAAGCACGCGCTCCGGCTGCCGGGGCCCGCGCCACCGTCACGGTGGAGCGGGCCCCGGCAGCCGTCTGCTGCGGAACTCAGGCCGCGCCCGACTTGAGAGGGCCGGCCAGCATGGTCACTGCGGCTCAGATGACCTTGGCTCAGGTGACCTTCTTGAGGGTGGCGACGCTGACGTGTGGCCAGCTGATGCCGACGAAGTTCAGGAACACGGTCTGGGTGTACTGGAGCTGCAGGAAGTAGCGGTCCTGGTACGGAGCAGGGAGCTGTACCGTCTCGATCCAGAAGGTCGCGCTGACCTGCCCGACCTCCGCGTTGGTGCCCAGGAACGGGATGGTCTCCGCGCCGCCGAGCGTATGCTTCGCGGGATTCGTGACGGTCGAGACGTGCAGCGCCGTCGTCGCGGTGATCGTCTGGCCGGCGATGACGGACGTGAGCACCGAGTTCGGGTCCGACACCACGGCCTGCGTGACCAGGGGGGGCGTAGGCGTGGTCCGGAACCGGTTGGGGGAGCCCATGGCGTACTCAGGAAAGCCGTTGGGCGTGTTCGGCGGTGGCTCGGGAGACCCGATCCCAAAGGGCACGGTGTTGGCCTGGTCGATGACGGGTGGCCCGGTCAGCTGCGACGAGGTGCCCTGTAACAGGGCGGAGGTGCCGTGCGGGATGGTGGCGAGCCGGACCACGGTCGGCAGCTGGGCGGGCTCGGCGGTAGCCGGGACGTTCAGCCAGATGCCCGGCTCGGTGTGGATCGCGCCGCCGGTGTCGTGATCGCTAATCTGCTGCAGGTAATGCAGGCCGAAGATCTCGATGTCATCCATCACCGAACCACGGTTAGGTATGGGCCCGCCGATCGCGTCGAATTTCAGGTGCTCATCGGTGATGTTGAGCTCGAGGAAGATTTCGTTGCCGCCCTCGAAGTCCGGGCGCGCGATCAGGTTGAATCCGTGACCAGACCAGGTTCCCGGCAGATCGCCGAGAGGTCCAAGTTCCGCCAGGACGGTGGCTGCGGACTGGGCCGCGCGGAAATCCGGAACAGCGCTTACCGGCATATATCCTCCTTTTGACCGATCGTTGCTGATCTTAGCCAATCTTCACTAGTGAGAGGCTTTCATGAACCCGCCGGGACAGGATCCGCTTCCCGGAAAGGGATCCGCTTCCCGGAAAGGGATGCGCTTCCGGAAAGGCCGGTACGCGCCTGCCGGAAAGGCCGGAAAGGCCGGGCCGGACGCGTCGGCCGGGCCGGATAGCCCCGGACAGCGGGAGGGCGGGAGGGCGGGAGGGCGGGCCGGGCAGGTCAGGGCGCGCCGGACCGGATGCCGGTCAGCGCGGCCACCACGTGCCCGCCGAGCGAGGGCAGGTCATAGCCGCCCTCCTGGACTACCGCGGCCGGGCCAAGCCCGCCGATCTGCTCCCCCGCCCGGCGGAATCCCTCGCTAGTCACCTGCAGCGGGCTCTCCGGGTCGGCCGCCGCGGCGTCCACGCCGAGCGAGATGACCAGCGCGTCGGCGCCCCGGTCGTGAACCTCGGCGCAGAGCGCGGCCAGCGCCTCAAGCCACTCGGCGTCGCCGGCGCCGGGCCGCAGCGGCAGGTTGCGGTTGGCCCCCTGCCCGGCGCCGGCGCCCGTCTCGTCGGCGTAGCCGGCGTAGTGCGGGAACCAGCCGGCGCCCGGGTCGACGTGCAGGCTGCCGTAGAAGACGTCGCCGCGGCCGTAGAAGATCGCCTGGGTGCCATTGCCGTGGTGCGCGTCGATGTCGATGACCGCCACCCGCTCCGCGCCGGCGCGGCGGAGCGACTGGGCCGCGATGGCCGCGTTGTTGAGGTAGCAGGAGCCGCCGTAGGCGGCCGGGCCAGCATGATGGCCGGGCGGCCGGCACAGCGCATACGCCGCGCGCGCGCCCGAGGCCACCAGGTCCGCGGCCGTCAGCGCCGAGTCGGCAGCCGCGCGGATCGCCTGCCAGCTGCCCGGCCCGATCAGCGTCATGGTGTCGTAGCAGAACCTGCCCGCCCGCCCGTGCGCGGCGGCGGGCGAGCGCAGCGGCAGGCCGGCCAGCAGCCCCTCGGTGGGGAACACGTACGGCACCACCCGGCGCCGGCCGTGCTCGGTCACGTAGCCGCCCGCCTCCCAGTCGGCCCAGATCGTGGCCAGGTGCTCTAGCAGCTCGCCGTCGTGCACCGCGCGGAGCATCTCGTCGCCGTGCGCCACAGCGGGCGTCACCGGCGCGCCTGCCTCGGTGAGTGCGGCGAGCAGCATCACGGCTCGTTCTGGCACTTCTGTGCCCTGCTCCCAGACGCCCAGCCATACCTCGCCGTCCGGCTCGTGCAGGAGGCAGTCCGCGCTCCAGACCACCGGGATGCTCAGCTCGCCGCCTGCAGGTGTCATGGCCGGACCTTTCGTCGCATGCGCGGAGCTTTCCGTGGCATGCTCGCCGGGTGAGGCTAGCGCATGATCGCCGCACCCGGGCCCGTGAGCTGGGCATCAGGATCGGCGTGCTGCCCAGCGGGCCGACGGCGTCGATCGCCGACGTGCCTGGCGTCGGGGTAGGGCACGCCACGGTCTGGCGTGACGAGCCGCCGCCGCCAGATGGCCGGGGCGTGGCCAGGACCGGGGTAACCGTGATCGATCCCGGCGGGAACCTGTTCCGCAGCCCCGTGCCGGCCGGCGGGGCCGTGCTCAACGGGGCGGGCGAGTGCACGGGGTTCCTGGCCGCCGCCGAGTGGGGACTGGCCGAGACACCTGTCTTCCTGACCTCGACGATGCAGGTCGGCCGCGTCTACGACGCCGCCTGCGAGCTGCTCATCGCCCGCGACGAGGGGATCGGCTCCGAGGACGTGATCATCCCCATCGTGGCCGAGTGCGACGACAGCTTCCTGTCCGACGCCCGCCGGATGCAGGTCAGTGCCGCCGACGTCGCCACCGCGGCTGAGGCCGCGCGCGCCGCGGGCGCGTCGGCGCAGCGGCGCGCGCCGGCCGAGGGGGCGGTCGGCGCCGGCACCGGGATGAGCTGCCTGGGGTTCAAGGGCGGCATCGGCACCGCGTCGCGGCTGGTGCCCGCCGGGTACACGGTCGGGGTGCTCGTGCTGACCAACTTCGGCGACCGCGAGCGGCTCACCATCGATGGCGTGCCGGCCGGCCGGCTGCTCCACCAGGACGCCGCGCCAGCCGGCCCGCCGACGTCGGCCCGGCCCCGGGCGATGCCCCCGGCCCGGCCGCCCGCCGGGTCGTGCATCACCGTCGTGATCACCGACGCGCCGCTGGACGCGGCAGCCTGTGCCCGGCTCGCCCGCCGGGCCGGCCTCGGGCTGGCCAGGACGGGATCGACTGCGCACCACGGCAGCGGCGAGATCTTCCTCGCGCTCGCCACCGGGCTCCGCGTCACCAGCCGGACCACGCCGCTACCGGGCGCGCCGCCACCCACTGCGGCGGTCACCGGCCGCGCCCTCGACCCGTTCTTCGACGCCGTCGTGGAGGCGACCGAGGAAGCCGTGCTCAACAGCCTGCTCGCCGCGATCACGGTGACCGGCCGGGACGGTAACACCTCGCCGGCCATCCCCGTCGCCGAGGTCCGCGAGCTGCTCACCGCGGCAGGCCGGATCAGCTGAAGATCCCGCGCGTTTTGATGGCGTAGCCGTACCTAAGCCGCAATCATGGCATGAACGGGGCTCACCTGGCAGTTCGCCCGCGGGCGGAACCCCCGGCACATCCGGTCGCAGCAGAACGAAGGTGACGCAGCGTGAGCCCCCGACTTAGCCGGCCAGCCAGCAGCATGTCCCTGTCCCGCTGCCTGCTTTCGTCCCGCCGCGCGCAGCGCCTCGCGGCCGTGACGGCGGTCGCCGCGCTGGCCCTGGCCGGCTGCGGCACGGGCGGCTCCGGCCAGGTCAAGGAAGGCGGCGTATTCCGACTCGGCAGCGCGTCCAGCATCGACTCACTCAACCCGTTCGTGGCCTTCCAGGCCGACGCGTACTCGGCCTTCGAGTACATCTATCCCGAGCTCGTCCAGTACAACCCGCGGCTGCAGTTCGTGCCTGACTTCGCCACTAGCTGGCAGGATTCCGCGAACGGGCGCGTGTGGACGTTTCACACCCAGCCAGGCGCCCGGTGGTCCGACGGCAGGCCGCTGACCGCCGCCGACGTCGCGTGGACGTTCAGCACCATCATGAAGTTCCAGAACGGCCCCACCGCCAACTCGGCCGGGTACGTCGCGCACATGAAGAGCGCGACCGCGCCGAACGCGACCACGGTCGTCCTCACCTACCTCCACCCGGTCGCCAACGTGCTCTCCCAGGTCCAGCAGGTGCCGATCATGCCCGAGCACATCTGGGCCAGGTACGCGGCCGGCAACGGCAAGGGGCTGACCAGGTTCACCAACCCGGCGCCGATCGTCTCCGGCGGCCCGTTCACCCTGGTCAAATACACGCCAGGGCAGATCGCCCTGTTCAAGCGCAACCCGGACTTCTATGGCCCCAAGCCGCATATCGACGGGCTTGGCCTGCAGTTCTTCGGCACCGACGACGCCATGGTCACCGCGCTCAAGAGCGGGCAGCTTGACGGCGTCGAGTCGGTTCCGCCCACCTCGGTAGCGACGCTCAAGGCTGCCGGGTTCGTCGTGCGGGAGGCCCCGGGCGATTACTTCGACGACTTCATTATTAACGACAATCCGAAGCAGGATGCTAGCCACAGGGAACTGATGAACCCGCTGCTCAGGGAAGCGTTCGACGACGCGGTCGACCGGCAGGCCATCGTCAGGACCTCGCTGCTCGGCTACGGGGCGCCGGGGTCGTCCATCATCCCGCCGGCCACCGGGCACTGGTACGACCCGGCGATCAGGCCGGCGCCCTTCGATATCGCCAGGGCGAACCAGCTGCTGGACCAGGCCGGCTACAAGATGGGCCCGAACGGGGTGCGGATCGCGGACGGTCACCCGATGTCCTACACCATGATCATGCCTGCCGACACCACGGGAAACGGGTACGGCAACCGGTCGTTCTCGATCATCCAGGCGGACTTCAAGGAGATCGGCGTCCAGCTGACCCCGCAGAACCTCGACAACTCGGCGGCCTACGCCGCCATCACCGCCAATGACTACCGCAGCTTCGAGATGTCGATGTGGGACTGGTCGCCGCTGACCGACCCGGACTTCATGCTCTCGGTGCTGACCTGCGGCTCCTGGAACGTCTGGAACGACTCCGGGTA
>JBEKFH010000163.1:0-9739 GCA_050013415.1 Streptosporangiaceae bacterium
GCGAGCAGCGGCAGCGAGCCGTCGGGAAGCTGGACGGTCTCGTAGGCGATCGCGGTGATCCCGGACTCCAGCAGCGCGTCGGTGCAGGGGCGGGACGCGGCGAGATGCAGGTAGGTGAACAGCACCTGGCCCTTGCGCATCCGGTGGTATTCCTCGGCGATCGGCTCCTTGACCTTCAGGATCAGGTCACCGGCCTGCCACACGTCGTCTGCCGTCGGCAGGATCCGCGCCCCGGCAGCGGCGAAGTCCTCGTCGGGCAGGGACGAGCCGGTGCCCGCGTCCTGCTGCACGTAGACCTCGTGACCGCCCCGGGTGAGCTCGTGCACGCCCGCCGGCGTGATCGCGACCCGGTACTCGTGGTTCTTGATCTCGCTGGGCACGCCGATCTTCATGGCTTCCTGTCCTTTCCCGCGCCAGGGCCGCCCGGCGCCGTTGCCGGGAGGATCCCGTTCGAGCACATACCGGGCCCGCCGTCAGCACTCGGGAGCGTCCGGGCGCCGCAGCGCCGCGAACCCGTCGTGCCGCGCGGCGTACGCGGACAAGATACCCACCGCCGCCGCTCCGTTGTGCAGGTCGCCGGCCAGGATCGCGGCCACCGCCTGCTCCAGCGGAACCCAGGCGACCACCAGGTGCGCCTCCTCGTTCTCAGGAACGTACTCCCGCTGCCGCAGCGGGACCTCAGTAATGCCCATGGCAAGGAAGATCCTGAGCCGTTCCGTGCTGAACCCCGGGGAGGAGAAGTAGTCGACGAGCACCCGCCAGTCGGCCGCGCGGTAGCCGGTTTCCTCCAGTAGCTCGCGCTCGGCCGTCAGTAGCAGCGGCTCGCCCGGCACGTCGCGCAGGCCCGCCGGAATCTCCCAGAGCAGCCCGCCGACGGGATGGCGGTACTGGCGGATCATCAGCACCTGGCCGGCCTCGTTCAGCGCCACGACGCCCACGGCGCCGGGATGCTCGACGACCTCACGCCCGGCCAGCTGGCCACCGGGCATGCGCACGGCATCCCTGCGCACCCGGACCAAGATGCCGCTGACGAGTTCTTCCGAGGACGCCACCGGCCAGCGCTCGCGGACATCGCGGATCTCCGGGACGCCCGCCGCCGCGCTCACGCGCTTGCCGCCGCCCTGCGGCCTGCCGCCGCGTCGGCCGGCCCGGTGGCCGCCACCAGGCGGGACCGCACCAGCGCCGCGGCCACCAGCCCGCTGAACAGCGGATGCGGGCGGGTCGGCCGGGACAGGAACTCCGGATGGGCCTGGGTGGCCACGAAGTACGGGTGGACGGAGCGCGGCAGCTCCACGAACTCCACCAGCCGCCCGTCAGGTGACAGCCCGGAGCAGGCCAGCCCGGCCTGCTCCAGGGTTTCCCGGTAGGCGTTGTTGACCTCGTAGCGGTGCCGGTGCCGCTCCTGCACCAGGTCGGTCCCGTACAACTCGCGCACAAGGCTGCCCTCGGCCAGCACGGCCGGGTACAGGCCCAGCCGCATGGTGCCGCCCATGTCCCGCTCCCCCGCCACCACGTCCTCCTGATCAGCCATGGTCGCGATCACCGGGAACGCCGTGTCCGGGTCGAACTCGGCGCTATTGGCACCGTCCAGCCCGGCCAGGTCACGGCTGACCTCGATGGCCATGCACTGCAGGCCGAGGCACAGCCCCAGGATCGGGATGCCGTTCGCGCGGGCGTGCCGCACCGCCCCGATCTTGCCCTCGATGCCGCGCACGCCGAACCCGCCGGGGACCAGCACTCCGTCCGCGCCGTCGAGCTGCCGGGCCGCGCCCTCGGCCGTCTGGCAGTCGTCGCTGGTCACCCAGCGGATGTTGACGCGGGCATCGTTGGCGAACCCGCCCGCCCGCAGCGCCTCGGCCGGCGACAGGTAGGCGTCCGGCAGGTCCACGTACTTGCCGACCAGCGCGATCGTGACGGATCTGGCCGGCCGGTGCACCCGCCGCAGCAGGTCATCCCAGTCGCTCCAGTCCACGTCACGGAACGGCAGCCCGAGCCGCCGCACGACATAGGCGTCCAGGCCCTCCGCGTGCAGGACCTTGGGAATGTCGTAGATCGACGGGGCGTCCGGGGCGGACACCACGGCCTCCTCGTCGACGTCGCACATCATGCTGATCTTGTGTTTCAGGCCGCCGCTGATCGGCCGGTCGGAGCGGCAGACGATCGCGTCGGGCTGGATGCCGATGCTGCGCAGCGCGGCCACCGAGTGCTGCGTCGGCTTGGTTTTCAGCTCGCCGGACGGACCGATGTACGGCAGCAGGGACACGTGCAGGAAGAAGCAGCGGTCCCGGCCGATCTCGTGCCGGATCTGGCGGATTGCCTCCAGGAAGGGCAGCGACTCGATGTCACCGACCGTGCCGCCGACCTCGGTGATCACCACGTCCACGTCCGGGCCGGCCATCTGGATGATGCGCGACTTGATCTCGTTGGTGATGTGCGGGATGACCTGGACGGTGTCGCCCAGGTAGTCGCCGTGGCGCTCCTTGGCGATCACGCTGGAGTAGATCTGCCCGGTGGTGACGTTCGCCGAGCCGCGCAGCTGGGTGTCGAGGAAGCGCTCGTAGTGCCCGACGTCCAGGTCGGTCTCGGTGCCGTCGTCGGTGACGAACACCTCGCCGTGCTGGAACGGGTTCATGGTGCCAGGGTCGACGTTGAGATACGGGTCGAGTTTCTGCATGTTGACCCGCAGCCCGCGCAGCTTGAGCAGCCGGCCGAGGCTCGAGGCGGTGAGGCCCTTGCCGAGGCTCGACGCCACGCCCCCGGTGACGAAGAGATGCCTGGTGGAAACTGGCCGTGATGCGTACGCTGCCGCAGCCAAGTGTCGCTCCCGTGGTTGTTAACGATGCGGTAAATTCCGCAGGTCCACGGACCCTCAGAATATCAGCCCGGCGCCGGACAGGACTGGACATCGGCGCGAGGCTGGTCGCGGCGCGGGGAACGAAGCCGGACCAACCACCGGATTCTCCGGCCTGGGATGATGAGCACGCCGACGGCCCCGTTCAGAATATTGGCGAGCAGGGTGACAGCGAGGGCCCGCCGCGGCGGCCAGGAGCGTCGCGGCACGGGCAGGAGCGGGCAGGAGGCGACTGGTGAGCGCGCAGAACGCGGGCGCGGCGATCACCGGCCTCGGCATGACCGAGCTCGGCAAGGTGTACGGCCGCAGCCCGCGGCTGCTGGCCGCTGAGGCGGTGCGGCGGGCGGCGGCGGACGCCGGCCTGGCGCTGGCCGATCTCGACGGGCTGCTTATCTGCCCCGGCATCACCGGCGGTCTGGATGTCGGCCTCGCCGAGTCTCTCGGGCTCCGTGACCTGCGCCTGCTCGCCACCGTCAGCAGCTACGGCGCCTCCGCCTGCGCCGCGGTCGAGATCGCCGCGCTAGCCGTGACCAGCGGAGCGGCCAGCCGCGTCGGGTGCGTGTTCGCCGACGCGCCGCTGCGAGCCGGGGTGCCCGCCGGAACCGCATTCGGCGCCGCGTCCGGCGCAGCGGCCGGGACCGGCGGGCCCGCTGAGCGCCATGGCCTCGCCGGGCTCGCCGCCGGGTACGGCTACGGCAGCGTCACCGCGCGCTACGCGCTGGCGGCCCGGCGGCACATGGAGGCGTTCGGGACCACGAGCGAGCAGCTGGGCGCGATCGCGGTCGCGCAGCGCCAGTGGGCGGCCGGGAACCCGCTGGCGCAGCTGCGCGAGCCGCTGACATTGGCCGGGCACCAGGCGTCCCGGTGGATCGCCGAGCCGCTGCACCTGCTCGACTGCTCGCTGGTCTCCAACGGCGGGATCGCGGTCATCGTGACCACCGCGGGGCTGGCTGCCGCCGGGCCGCGGCCGCCGGTGCACATCTGGGGCTGGGGCCAGTGCCATCCTGGTTACCAGATGGCGCGAGGCAGCGAGTTCGGGCTGGTCACGGGCGCCGCGAAGGCCGGGCCCGCCGCGATGCGGATGGCCGGCATCGGGGCCGCCGAGGTCACCATGTGCCAGCTGTATGACTGCTACACCTGGACGGTGCTGGTCTCGCTTGAGGACTACGGGTTCTGCGCGAAGGGCGACGGCGGCGGGCTCGCGGCCAGCGGCGCGCTCGGTCCTGGCGGCTGGCTGCCAGTGAACACCGGCGGCGGTCAGCTCTCCGCCTACTACATGTGGGGATTTACGCCGTTGTCGGAGGCGGTCATCCAGGCCAGAGGCGACGGCGGCGAGCGGCAGTCGCGCGCCACGGACGTCATCCTGGTGAGCGGGAACGGCGGCATCCTGGCCCACCACTCCACCTTGATCCTGAGCCCGCATGCCCGCGGCTGACGACGCGGGTGCCATCGGCGTGACTGGCGCGGCGGAGCAGGCCAGCGCGGGCAGCGCGACTGGGCAGGCCGGTGCCGCCGGCGCGGCGGAGCAGGCCAGCGCGGGCAGCGACTGGCACCATGCTGGCGGTGAGGTCACTGCGATGCGCATCGGGATCATCAGGAGGGACGACCGCTCGGCTGCGTTCTTCGACGCGGCAGCCAGGGGCCAGTTGCTGATCCGCCGCTGCGGCACGTGCGGGCGCTGGCTCGTGCCGGAGGCGGGCGGGTGTTATCAGTGCGGCGCCGAGGATCCCGGCTGGGCGCCGGCCAGCGGGCGCGGGACACTCGTCAGCTGGGCGGTCCTGCATCCGCGCCACAGCCCAGCCGCCCAGGCGAGCCAGCCCGGTGTAGCCGGGACCAACGGGGTTACCGGGATCAGCGGGTCTGCCGGGACCAGCGGGGGGGCCGGGGCCAGTGGGTCTGCCGGGACCAGCAGGGAGGCCGGGGCCAGTGGGTCTGCCGGGGTCAGCGGGGTTACCGGGACCAGCGGGGAGGCCGCGGTCAGCGGGGAGGCCGGGACCAGCGGGGAGGCCGCGGTCAGCGGGGTTACCGGGACCAGCGGGGAGGCCGCGGTCACCGTACTGGCGCTGGTCGAGCTTGACGAGGGACCATGGCTGCCCACCGTGCTGGCGGTGAGCGGCCAGCAGGCAATCGGAGCCCTGCGCGCTGGCCAGCGCGTCGCCGCCAGCTTCGCCCATCCGGACGAGGGAGAGAGTTACCCGGTATTCCGGCCGGTCTCGCCTGAGGATCTGGATCGCTGAGGCAATGAATCGGGCGAGTGGTCACTAAGAGTAACCTTAGCTGGCCATCGGCGGCAGATTCAGCACATTGCGTAACGATCGATGATGTGCCGGACGGGCGATTTCTTGATCACGGAAATCAAGGGTTGCTCCAGCTACCGCTTATTACCGTGATCAAGAAATCGCAGGCCCTCCGCTCAGTTGAGCTCACCGGAACGGGGGTCTTGCCGGAGATTCCGGCGTGCGGGCCGCCCTGGCGGTTACCCGCGTCAGCAGGCGGTCGAGTGCTGGGGTCAGCAGGCGGTTGAGGTGCTGGGGTCACGGCCGGCTGACCGCAGCTGCGCCGACGATGGCCCGTGGTCACCGGCCCCATGGCCGTCGACGGACACCTCGCTGGCCGCCTGGTCGTCAGTCGCCTCGCCGAATCTCGCCAGCGCTACGGCGCAGACCACGGCAAGGCCGAACCCGAGGGCGGCCAGGCCGGCCAGCCCGTGCCTGGTCGTGTCGCCGAGGAAAAGCACGCCGACGATGGCCGGCGGAGTTGTCTCGGCGAGCACCACCGCGGCGGTCGCCACCGTCACGTTGCCGCCGTCCAGCGCGGCCGCGTACAGCATGAACGACACGATCCCGGCAGCCGCCAGTGCGTAGCTTGCCGGAGAGCGGACAAGCTGCTGCGGCGAGAAACCGGGCAGGATCCTGGCCGCGATCGCGAGTATGCCGTACCCGAGCCCGGCCACGGCCCCGAGCACGGGCGTCCGCGCTGGAAACGGCAGCCGGGCGGCCGCCAGGCCCGCCACCGCGATGCCGGCCACCGCCACGATCAGGGCCAGCTGAAAGGTCGGTCCGACCCGGGCGGCGCCCTCCGCTCCGGCCGAGGATCCCAGCAGCCCGACGCCGGTCACCACGCCGCCGACCGCCAGCCATTCCCGCCAGCTGAGCATGATCTGCATCAGCAAGGACGCAAAGACAGCCGTTACCGCGAGATTCGCCGAGATCATCGCCTGGACCGCGAACAACGGCAGCCGCCGCAGCGCAACGAGCTGGGCGAGGAAGCCGATCAGGTCGATGATGAGGCTGGCGACGAACCGCCACTGGTGCAGCATCCGCACCACGAGACCCGGATCGACGCTCTTCAGGGTCGGCGCGGCCGACGAGCGGGCAGGCCGACGGCTCGCCGCGCGGACAGCTATGGCCTGCATGACCGCGGCGATTCCGTAGCACAGCGCCGCCACCATGGCGGCTATGAGGCTCGCCAGCACGACTATGAGACTACGCTGC
The DNA here is from genome assembly GCA_050013415.1 of Streptosporangiaceae bacterium. Taxonomy (GTDB): domain Bacteria; phylum Actinomycetota; class Actinomycetes; order Streptosporangiales; family Streptosporangiaceae; genus Palsa-506. The sequence goes on from JBEKFH010000163.1 coordinate 6,346, forward strand.
GGGTTCGCCGCGCTGATGCTCAACGCGCCTAAGCGTTACCTGGCGCCGGGACCAGCGTGGCCGGCCCTCGCCGCGCTGATGCTCAACGCACGCAAGCGCTGCATCGCGTCCGGGTGTAGCGTCCGCCGACTACTGCCGGTGATGGCCCAGCAGCTCGACCAGCAGCGCCCTTACCTGGCCGGGGCTGCTGAAATGCACGGCCCGCATGCCTAAAGAGGCGGCGGCAGTCACGTTTTCCGCGCGGTCGTCGACGAGGATCACCTCGGTGGCCGCCGCTCCCAGCCGGGCCAGCGCGGCAGCGAAGCACTCCGGGTCCGGCTTGATCGCCTTCAGCTCACAGCTGAACATCAGATGCTCGAAGTGCCGCGCCACCGGGAGCTCCACGATCGCCGCTGCGGTCTCCGCGGGCGCGTTGGACAGCAGCGCGAGCTGGTGCCCGGCGGCAGCCAGCTCCTCGATCAGCGCCACGGTCCCGGCCTGGAGATGCAGCCAGGAGTCGCTGTCCAGGTCGGTAAGCTCGGCGACTTCGGCGTCGCTGTAGTCCGGCACGTGCCCGGCGAGCCGCCCTACCCGCCGCCAGTAATCCAGCGCGCCGAGATCTGCCCGGTCATAGGCGGGCCGCAGCTGCCAGTAAGCGTCCGCCAGACGCGGGACGGGCACGTCGGCCGCGCCGGCGAGCGTCGCCATGTCCTCTTCCGATGGCCAGCTGGAGATGACGCCGCCGTAATCGAATACCACCCAGACCATGCCAGCCTCCTGCGTCCAGCACAGGTACCGCGCCGCGACTGCGGGCGGAGTCGGACCGGCCGGCCTTCCGTCCGTTCCATAACGGACGCTAGCCGATAATCTTCCGTTCGGGCTAATTTCTGCCCGGACATGCCGGGCTACGCGCGGATTCCGCTGAATGCCGATGATCGGACCGGGGAACGCAACCCCAGCGCCTTGGCGAGTACGGTCCAGAAGGCGGGCGTGCGCGTGATCGTGCGAGGCTTGCCCGCGCCGGTGACCGCCTGGCAGCCGGTCGCCTGAATGGTGACGGCGGGGAAAGCCGCGCCGGCGGCGGCGAACCTCAGCTTGTAGTTGATGCCGAAGCTGGCCGGGCAGTTGACGATGCCGGACACTGGCGACGGCAGCGTGCAGAGCGACCTGGCCACTGCTCGGGCTTGCGTCGCGCTGGCGACCGTCACGCGGGCGGGGAACCCGAAGTGCTGCTTCCCCGGCTGCCTGAGCAGAATTACGCGCCTGACCACCAGATGATCCACCGCGGCCTGGTCCGTGCACAGGGTCAGGGGCTGCGCACTACGCGGCGGTGCCGGTGTGACCGGCACGGCCGCCGAGCCGGAGCCGCCCGCCGCCGCCACGCTCCCGCACGCCGCCAGCGCGAGCGGGACGATAAGCAGCGCGGCACGCGCGAGCGGGACGAGAAGTTGCCCGGCACGCGCGAGTCCCCGCCCGCGTGCGGCTCCCTCGCCGCGCGAATCCGAACTGGTCATGGAGGTCTGCCTCCCTGGCCGGCCAGGTACTAGCCGGCCCGCCAACACGTGCATGCGATGTCCCCGACGCAAGATTAGACGGCGCAGTCGCGCCGCCGGTTCCCCGCACTGTCCTACGAGTTTCCGGCAGACTCAGCCACGCCAGCTGGATCGGGTGAGGCGGAAGTGATTATTCGAGGCGGAAGTGACTGGGCACAGCGGAAGTGACTGGGCACAGCGAAAGTGACTGGGCACAGCGGAAGTGACTGGGCACAGCGGAAGTGACTGGGCGCGGCCGTTTGGCTCCGGCACCACCGGGGCGGGTGCCGGGAAGGCTTCCGAGGACCGTGCGAGGGAGCCGAGCCGGACACCGGGGGCAGCGTCCGGGGTCAGACGCCGGCGGCCTGCATGCCGCGCAGTTCCTTCTTCAGCTCCCTGATCTCGTCCCTAATCCGGGCCGCTATCTCGAACTGCAGCTCGGCGGCGGCCACGTGCATCTGCTCAGTCAGCCCGGTGATAATCGCGACCAGCTCCGCGCGCGGCGGGCCGCCGCCGGCTCCGTCCGCGGCAGCCGCGCCCGCCGGGGCCAGGCCGCCTGCCCTCGCCCGGGACGACAGGCCGGGAACCGGCGCCTTGCCGCGGCTCTGCTGCCGGCCCGCTCCGCCGAGCAGCTTCTCGGTGTCGGCGTCCTCGCGGGCGAGCTGGTCGAGTATGTCGGCGATCCGCTTGCGCAGCGGCTGCGGATCGAGGCCGCGCTCGGTGTTGTAGGCCACCTGCCGGGCGCGGCGGCGGTTGGTCTCGTCGATCGCCCGCTGCATGGACGGCGTCATCTTGTCGGCGTACATGTGCACCTGGCCGGACACGTTCCTGGCGGCCCGGCCGATCGTCTGGATCAGCGAGGTCCCGGATCGCAGGAAGCCCTCCTTGTCCGCGTCGAGTATCGACACGAGCGACACCTCGGGCAGGTCGAGGCCCTCGCGGAGCAGGTTGATCCCGACCAGCACGTCGTACTCGCCGAGCCGCAGCTCGCGCAGCAGCTCCACCCGGCGCAGCGTGTCGACCTCGCTGTGCAGGTACCTGGCCCTGATGCCGCCTTCCAGCAGGTAATCGGTCAGGTCCTCGGACATCTTCTTGGTCAGCGTGGTCACCAGCACGCGCTCGTTGCGCTCGGCCCGTTCCCTGATCTCGTGCACCAGGTCGTCGATCTGGCCCTTGGTCGGCTTCACGATCACCTCGGGGTCGATCAGCCCGGTCGGGCGGATGACCTGCTCCACCACGTCACCGCCGACCCGCTGCAGCTCGTACGGACCGGGGGTGGCCGACATGTAGATCGTCTGGCCGATCCGGTCGCCGAACTCCTCCCAGGTGAGCGGCCGGTTGTCGATCGCGCTCGGCAGCCGGAACCCGTGCTCGACCAGCACCCGCTTGCGTGACACGTCGCCCTCGTACATGGCGCCGATCTGCGGCACTGTGCCGTGCGACTCGTCGATCACGAGCAGGAAGTCCTCGGGAAAATAGTCCAGCAGCGTGTTCGGGGCCGAGCCCGGCGCGCGGCCGTCGATGTGCCGTGAGTAATTCTCGATGCCGGAGCAGCTGCCGATCTGGCGGAGCATCTCGATGTCGTAGGTGGTCCGCATCCGCAGCCGCTGCGCCTCCAGCAGCTTGCCCGTCCGCTCAAGCTCGGCGAGCCGCTCGGTCAGCTCGGCCTCGATGCCGGCGATCGCGCGCTCCATCCGCTCCGGACCGGCGACGTAGTGCGAGGCGGGGAATACGTACAGCTCCTCGTCCTCGGTGATGACCTCGCCGGTCAGCGGGTGCAGCGTCATCAGCCGCTCGATCTCGTCGCCGAACATCTCGATCCGGACGGCGAGCTCCTCGTAGACCGGGATGATCTCGATGGTGTCGCCCCGCACCCGGAACGT
>JBEKFH010000164.1:0-9719 GCA_050013415.1 Streptosporangiaceae bacterium
ACAGCAGCAGGTCGCCGAGGCAGAGCAGGGCATCCGCGCCGTCGGCCGCCGTGGCCAGCGCATCCGACCGGCCGTGCACATCGCTGACCACGTGAACCCGCACGATCACACCCTAGGCAAATCGGGCGGCGAGCGAAACGCGGAGCCCGGCCGTCGAAACGCGGACCCAGGCCGTGCTGGGCCGGAGCCACCGCGCGCGGTACGGTCCAGTGAGGTCCGGAACACTGCGGCCTGCTGAGGAGAAACCGTGCGCAGCTACAGCGCTCCCGCCGTGACGGCAGTGGCGGAATCCGCCACTCTCGCCGATGTCGTGTTCACCCGCGCCCGCCGGGAGCCGGCCGCCGTCATGCTGCGCAAGCGGACGGCCGCAGGCCAGTGGCTGGACGTGACCACCAGCGCCTTCCGTGACGAGGTGACGGCACTCGCCCGCGGCATCATCGCGGCCGGGATCGAGCCGGGCGACCGGATCGCGCTCATGTCGCGCACGCGGTATGAGTGGACGCTGATCGACTACGCCATCTGGGCGGCGGGCGCGGCCACGGTGCCGGTCTACGAGACCTCGTCGGCCGAGCAGGTCGAGTGGATGCTGGGCGATTCCGGCGCCCGCGCGGTGTTCGCCGAGACGAGTTCGCACGCGGCCGCGATCGACGGCGTCCGCGGCAAGCTCGCCACGCTTGACCTGGGCATCTGGCAGATCGATGAGCTGGACGCGCTGACGGCTCGCGGCACGCAGGTCAGCGAGGACCAGCTGGCCCAGCGCCGCAGGCAGCGCGGCGCGGCTGACCTCGCGACGATCATCTACACGTCCGGCACGACCGGCCGCCCGAAGGGGTGCGCGCTCACGCACCGGAACCTGCTCGCCGACGTGCGCAACGCAGTCGACGGCTCGCTCCCGGAGATATTCGACACGCCCGGCAGCTCGACGCTGCTGTTCCTGCCACTCGCGCACTCCTTCGCCAGGGTCATCCAGGTGGGCTGCCTGGAGTCCGGTGCCGTGCTCGGCCACTGGCCCGACTCCAGCACGCTGGTCCAGGGGCTGGCGGAGTTCCGGCCCAGCTTCCTGCTCGCCGTGCCGCGGGTGTTCGAGAAGGTCTACAACGGCGCGCAGCAGCAGGCGGCCGCGAGCAGGGCGAAGAGCGCGATCTTCAGCGCCGCCGCCGAGGCGTCGATCGCGTGGAGCAAGGCGGCAGGCGGCGGCGCGGCGGGCGGCAGCGGCGTCGGCACCGGGCTGCGGCTGCGGCACGCGGTCTTCGACCGGCTCGTCTACGCGAAGCTGCGGGCCGCCGTCGGCGGCAGGGTGCGGTACTCGGTCTCCGGCGGCGCGGCGCTCGGCGACCGGCTCGGCCACTTCTTCCGCGGCGCGGGGCTGACCGTCCTGGAGGGCTACGGGCTCACCGAGACCTCGGCGGCCGCGACGGTGAACAAGCCGGGCCGCAACAAGATAGGGACCGTCGGCATGCCGCTGCCCGGCGTCACCGTGCGGATCGCCGACGACGGCGAGATCCTGATCAGCGGGCCGAACATCTTCTCCGGGTACTGGCAGAACCCGGGCGCGACCACTGACGTGCTGGACGGTGACGGCTGGCTGCACAGCGGCGACATCGGCGAGCTGGACGAGGAGGGCTTCCTGCGGGTCACCGGCCGCAAGAAGGAGCTGATCGTCACGGCCGGCGGCAAGAACGTCGCGCCCGCGGTGCTGGAGGACAGGATCCGCGCGCACCCGCTGGTCAGCCAGTGCATGGTGGTGGGCGATGGCCGCCCGTTCATCGCCTGCCTGGTGACGCTCGACACTGACGCGCTCGGCTTCTGGAACGAGCGCCACGGCCGCCCCGCATCGGCCGGCCCTGCCGACCTGGCCAGCGACCCGGAGCTGATCGCGGAAATCCAGGAGGCGGTGGACGACGCCAACAAGGCCGTCTCCCGGGCCGAGTCGATCAGGAAGTTCACGATCCTCGACTCGGACTTCACCGAGCAGAACGGGCGCCTCACCCCGTCGCTGAAAGTTCGCAGGAGCGTCGTGGCAAAAGACTTCGCCGCGGAGATCGAGGCCCTGTACGGGTAGCCCGCCAGAACCCGTTGCCCATGGGTGCAGGTCCCGTTAATCCCTTGTCGGCCGCCCTGCGCATCGCCGATGATTGCGGCCATGGCCACGACCCGGCGAGCCGACATGTTCACCGCGGACGGCAGGCCGTCTGACGACGACCCGCGTGAGAACGGGCCAACGCTCGGCGACGAGCGCGCCACGCTGATCGAGTCCCTGCGCTGCCAGCGCCTCACGTTGGAGATGAAATGCTCAGGGCTTGACGCGGAGGCTATGGCGCGGCGTTCCGTCGAGCCGTCCACGATGTCGCTCCTGGGGCTGGTGCGGCACCTGGCCGAGATGGAGCGTGCGACGTTCCGGGTGATGATGGCGGGACAGGACGTGCCCCGGCTGTTCGGCTCTGGCGACGGTGACTTCGATGGTGCCGTTCCCGATCCCCAGGTGGCTGCGGAGGCGTGGGACGCATGGCGCGCCGAGGTGGACTTCGCCACCCGGTTCGTGGCCGAGGCGCCCAGTCTCGACATCACAGCCGACGATCCCCTGAATCAGCACGGCAGCGGCGGAGGGCCGATGTCGCTGCGCGAGGTGCTGGTCGGAATGATCGAGGAGTACGCCCGCCACATGGGTCACGTCGACCTGCTGCGCGAGCGGATCGACGGACGCATAGGCCAGTAAGCCGCAGCGCTGGTACTCCTGCCGCCAGGGTCAGCCGGCCAGGATCCTCTGCAGCCGTGCCGCGACCAGCTCCCAGCGCCACTCCCGCTGCACCCAGGCCATGCCCTTCTCCCCCATCGCCGCGGCGGCGGCCGGATCACTGAGCAACTCGGTCAGCCGGCCGACCAGCGCCGTCACATCACCGCCGGGCACGACGTAACCCGACTCGCCCGCCAAGACGGCCTCCGGCGCGCCGCCCGAGTCACCGCCGATGACCGGCAGGCCCGCCGCCGACGCCTCCAGGTAGACGATGCCGAGCCCCTCGACATCCAGGCCATGACGCCGGGTGCGGCACGGCATCGCGAAGATGTCTCCCGCGTCGTAGTAGGCAGGCAGGTTCTCCCAGGGCACCGGCCCAGTGAACACGACCGAGTCTGACACGCCGAGCCGGCTGGCCAGTCGGCCAAGCTCGGCGCGGTACGGCCCGTCGCCGACCAGCAGCAGGACCGGCCTGCCGACTGGGCTGTCAGTGGTCCGAGGATGGCCGGCGGCGGCGCGGCCGGCGGCTGCAAGGACCCCGGGCCAGGCACGGATCAGGGTGTCCTGGCCCTTGCGCGGCACCATCCGGGAGACGCACACCACGACCGGGCGGCCGGCCAGCCCCAGCTGCCGCCTGATCGCGGCTCCGCCGGCCCCGGGGCGGAACGCGGTGGTGTCGACTCCCGGCGCAAGCCTGACCATGCGCGCGGCGGCCGACGGCGACAGCGCCCTGGCGAGCCGCACCCTGAAGTACTCGCCCAGGTAGGTCATGACATCGACCTGGTCCCCGATGCGGCGCAGCAGGGACCGGGCGCCGGGCAGGGCGGCCCAGCCGGCCTCGTGGCCGTGCGTGACCGCCACGATCCGCCGCGCGCCCGCCGCGCGCAGCGCCGGCGCGAGCAGGCCGAGCGGGGCGGCGGCGCCGAACAGGACGGTGTCGCAGCCACGGGAGGCCAGGATGCCGGCCGCGCGGCGGGCCACCGAGGGCACCGGCAGCATCAGCGAGCCTGGGTGGCGGATGACGGGGAACGGCTGCCGGGCGTCAAAGCCGGCTGCGCCCTCCCAGGCGGGCGCGTAGACAGTCACGGTCCCCGCCGGGAGCCTGGTCGCCAGTGCGTGCACGAACGACTGAATCCCGCCGCGGCGCGGCGGGAAGTCGTTCGTGACGATCAGGACGTTCGGCATCGGGCTCCCGTGCCGGTGATCCTAGCGGCCCGGAAGCGCTGAGCCTCCTGAGTCAGGGGCGCTGAGCCTCCTGGCTCAGGGGCGGACGGCGCCGTCCAGCGTCTCGGCGTACCAGCCGCTCAGCGCGACCTTCTCCACGTCCATCCCGGTCTGCGGTGCGTCGATCAGCATACCGCCGCCCACGTAGATGCCCACGTGGCCCGCGTCGTTGAACACCAGGATGTCGCCGGGCTCGATCTGCGACATCGGCACGTGCGGCAGGTCGTCCCACTGCTCGTAACTGGTCCGCGGGATCGACACCCCGGCGGCCGCCCATGACGCCATCGTGAGGCCCGAGCAGTCGTAGGCGTCCGGGCCGGCGGCACCGAAGACATACGGCTTGCCGATCTGCGCGTAGGCGAACGCGACCGCCCTGTCCGCCTGCGTCGTGGTCGGTCCCTTGTAGGTGGTGGGGGTGGTGCTGCCGGTGCTGCCGGTGCCCGGGGCCACCGCCTGCCGCTGGGCCGGGGTCAGCCGGGCGAGCAGCGCCTTCTCCGGGGTTATCAGCTTGCCAAGCGCCTTCTTCTGGGACACGAGGCTGTCCCGGAGGGCGACGATGGCCGTCCTGGCGCGGCGCGCTGCCTGCTGTGCCCCGGTGAGCTGGCGGGCGGCGGTGATGAACTGGCTCATCTCGGCGCTGTTGTCCGAGGACAGCTCCAGCAGGATCGATGACTGGTTCAGGATCTGCTGCGGGTCGCCGGAGGTGAGCATGGCCGCGACCGACGTGATGCTCCCGTTCATGTACGCGGCGGCGGCGATCCTGGCGACCTCGGTCCGCATCGACTTGAACCGCGCCAGGTACCTGCTCGCCTCGCGGTTCACCAGCGTCAGCCGCTGGCTGGCCGATGCCAGTTCCTGCTGAACCTGGTTGTAGCGCTGGTCGAGCTTCTCCGCGCGGGAGTTCAGCTGGCTGAGCCTTGCCTGTACCTGGCTGACCGTGGGCGGCGGCGCCGCGGCGGCCGGACCGCCGGACGAGACGGCGATGCCCGCGACCAGCGCTCCGGCGCCGACGGCCGCCGCGCCGCGCCGCAGCCTGGTGCCCAGCCGCCGCGTGGTGCTCATGGGTCCCGGCGTGGCTCTGACAGGTGGTCGCGTACCCACGTAGGTGACACGCTCCTTCTCCCACTGACCGCCTACCGGGTGAGCTGACGGGTTCGGGCTGTGGAAGGATGCCCTACGGCCAGGCGCGGACTGGCCCTGACCGATTCACCCCAGGAGATACCGGGCAGTTGGCCCGGAAATCATCCGGTGGTTCCCCGGCTTCCCGCGCTGGCCAGCTGGCCAGCGCGGAAATTCGACGGCGGGCCGATCGTTGTCGCCTGCTTGGCGACTGATAAGCGATTCGGCTCGGAGCCTGACGATAGTGAAGATCAGTCAGTGGATTCAACCACTTCGCGCACTCTCGCCTAGCTTCTTGACCAACACTAGAGGTTCACCCGCCGCCAGCGAGGCTGATTTCGAATGCCCGCGGCGCGCCTGGACCGGACTGTCGGTGGCCGGCCCTACCGTAAAGCGCGTGACAGCCAACGACGCGCCGGGCCCGGCGGCCGTGGCCGGCGCGCCGCCCCGGCCCGCGTCCGGGCCACCCGGCCTGCCCCGGGCCGGGGAACCGTCCGGGCAGGCCGGCGCGGCGGAGTGGCCGCTTGCGGGGCTGCCGCAGCCGCTCGCTGAGCTTGATTTCGTCATCGTCGATGTCGAGACAACTGGCTGGGTTCCCGAGGAAGCCCGGATCACCGAGATCGGGGCGGTCCTGGTCAGCGGCGGGCAGGTGCAGGCGGAGTTCCGCACCCTGGTCAACCCGGGCAGCGCGATCCCGGCCGACATCACGGCGTTGACCGGCATCACGGACGCGATGGTCAGCCAGGCACCGGTGATCAGCGCCGCGCTGCCCCGGTTCCTGGCGTTCGCCCGCGGCTGCGTGCTGACCGCGCACAACGCCGCGTTCGACATCGGCTTCCTGAGCGCGGCGTGCGGGACCTGCGGCGTGCCCTGGCCGGCCTTCCCTGTGCTCGACACGGTGACGCTCGCCCGGCTGGTGCTGGGCGCGGATGAGGTGCCCGACTGCAAGCTCGGCACCCTGGCGAGTTTCTTCCGGGCGCGGACGCTGCCCTGCCACCGGGCGCTGCCCGACGCGCTGGCGACCGCGGAAGTGCTGCAGGGCCTGCTGCGCAGGCTCGCCGTCGCGGGTGTCGGCACGCTGGCCGAGCTCCGCGCCAGCTAGCGCGCGGTACGCTACCGCCACAGCCGGTGCCGCCGGCCCGGACGGCCCAGGAGGCACGAGTGGTCACCGCAATCGTTCTGGTGAAGGCCGACGTGGCGCGCATTCCCGAGACGGCCGAGACCATCGCCCAGATACCTCAGGTCAGCGAGGTTTACTCGGTCACCGGCGAATTCGATCTCGTCGCGATGGTCAGGGTCCGGGGGCATGAGGAACTCAGCGACGTGATCCCCGGCCATCTGAACAGGGTGCCCGGAGTGACCCACACCGAGACCCATATCGCGTTCCGCGCGTACTCACGGCACGACCTCGACGCCGCGTTCTCGCTCGGCTACTCCGAAACCGCCTGAATCCCATCCTCCAGTCCCCTCCACCGCCGGGTCCACCAGCGTGGTTGGGACTCTGCTGCAGATACAGCGACAGTGAAGTCCCAACCACGCTGAAAGGTCAGCCGGCGGAGGAAACGCCGGGGGGAAAGGTCAGCCGGCGGAGGAAACGCCGGGGGGGAAAGGTCAGCCGCCGGAGGGAAACGCCGGGGGAAACGTCAGCCGCGGGAGGGAAACGCCGGGGGAAGCGTCAGACGGCAGAGGAAATGTCAGCCGCTGGAGCGGGCGAGGCGCTGGCTGATCTCCGCCCACTGGGCGAGCAGCGCGGCGGCGGCCCCGGAGTCGACCGCGCTGGCGGCCCTGGCGTAGCCCTCGGCCAGCGCTTCCGGCAGTTCCGCCGGGCCCGGCACGCCCGCGTCGGCGGCCAGCGCCGCTGCCGCGTTCAGCAGGACGGTGTCGCGCACCGCGCCGCGGCGGCCGGCCAGCACGGCGCGGGCGACAGCAGCGTTGTGGTCCGCGTCGCCGCCGCGCAGGTCGCCGGGCGCTGACCGGGCGATCCCCAGGACCGCCGGGTCGAACGCCGTCTGGCTCACGGCGCCGCCGTGCACCACCCAGACCGTCGAGCCAGCCGTCGTGGTCAGCTCATCAAGCCCGTCGTCGCCGTGGAACACCAGCGCCGAGTTGCCGCGGCCGGCCAGCACCCCGGCGATGACCTGCCCCATCCGCGGGTCGGACACGCCGACCGCGAGGCCGGCGGGCCGGGCGGGGTTCGCGACCGGGCCGAGGAAATTGAAGACCGTGGGCACGCCGAGCTCGCCGCGCGCGGCAGCGGCATGCCTTAGCGCCGGGTGGTACAGCGGCGCGAACAGGAACGCGATCCCGGTCTCGGCCATGAGCTGCTCGGTGGCCCGCGGCGGCAGGTCGATGACCACGCCGAGTGCCTGCAGCACGTCCGCCGCGCCGCAGGCGGAGGACGCCGCCCGGTTCCCGTGCTTCGCCATCCTCGCCCCGGCGGCAGAGGCCACGATCGCGCCCATGGTGGAGATGTTGACCGTGTGCGCCCCGTCTCCGCCGGTCCCGACCAGGTCGACGAGCCGGCCGGGCACGTGCAGCGGCGTCGCATGGGTAAGCATCGCCTGGGCGAGGCCGGCCAGCTCGATGACCGTCTCGCCCTTCATCCGCAGCGCGACGCCGAAGCCGGCGATCTGGGCGGGCGTGGCCGCGCCGTCCATGATCTCGTTCATCGCCCACGCGGTCTCGTCGGCGGTCAGCGCCTCGCCCCTGATCAGGGCGCCGATCAGCGCAGGCCAGGCAGTGCGGGGTTCCATGCGGCCCCCTCGGGGTCCGGGGTGCGGGTCGGCGGCAGGCAGGTCGGCGGCAGGCAGGTCGGCGGCTGACAGCCAGGGCTGAGTCGCGATCAGGGCTGCGGCACGGCGGTTCCGGCGGCTCGCAGGCGCATCAGGCCGGCCAGCGCCTGGGCCAGCGCCTTCGGGTCGATCGGATGGCTGACCACGGCGTCGGCCCGTGACCAGGTGGCGAGCCAGCCGTCGTCGGGCCTGCCGATGATCAGCAGCACCGGCGGGCAGTCGTAGACCTCGTCCTTGGCCTGCCGGCATATGCCCATGCCGCCAGCCGGCTGTGCCTCCCCGTCCAGCACCATGACCTCCGTTCCGCCCTTGTCCAGAAGCCGGATCAGGGCGGGCTGGGTGGCGACCTCGATCACCTCCGCCTCCGGTACGTCCGGGGCCGGCCGGCGGCCGATGGCGAGCCGGATCCGGGCACGGGTGTCTGCGTCATGGCTGTACACAACGACCTTCATGGAACTGGATGCTACCGACCCGGGGGGTCGCGCGACGTCCGCCTACGCGGTGTCGTAATAATGGCCATCGTGGCGACAGCAACAACGGAGGTAGTCCCCCGCACTCCGGCCAGCAGGCCGAACCTGGTCAGCGTAGGCACGATCGTGTGGTTGTCATCGGAGCTGATGTTCTTCGCGGCGCTGTTCGCCATGTACTTCACGATCCGCTCGGTGGACAAGGGCCTCGGCGAGCACTGGCCGATGGCGCACCTGGACCTCAAGCTCGCCACCGCCAACACCACGGTCCTGCTGCTCTCCAGCGTCACCTGCCAGCTCGGAGTGTTCGCGGTCGAGCGCGGCCAGATCCGGCGGACCGGCCGGATGTGGAACGTGGCCCAGTGGGGCCTGCGCGAGTGGTACGTGCTGACGTTCGTCATGGGGCTGTACTTCGTCTGCGGGCAGGGATATGAGTACCTCGCCCTGATCAGGGACCACGTGACGCTGCAGTCCAGCAACTACGGGTCGGTGTTCTTCCTCACCACGGGTTTCCACGGGCTGCATGTCACCGGCGGCTTGGTCGCGTTCGTGTTCCTGCTCGGGCGGACCTTCGCGGCCAAGCGCTTCACCCAGGAGCAGCAGGTCAGCGCGATCGTCGTGTCGTACTACTGGCACTTCGTGGACGTCGTGTGGATCGGCTTGTTCACCACCATCTACCTGATCCACTAACCGGAAACCGAGGAGCGCAGTGCGCTGGATCACCGCAAGGCGACGGCACCCGGCCGCGGGATTCGCCGTCGTCCTGCTGATGCTGGTCGCGATCGGGGCGGGCTACGCGGCGATCAGCGGGCCGGGCGCGGCGTCGGCGTCCGCGCCGGCCGCCGACCAGCGGCAGATCGCGAAGGGCCAGGACCTGTTCGCCGCCAACTGCTCGACCTGCCACGGGCTTGAGGCCCAGGGCACCGCGGTGGCGCCCAGCCTGATCGGGGTCGGCGCGGCGGCGGTGGACTTCCAGGTCAGCACCGGCCGGATGCCGTCGGCGGGGCCTGCCGCAGAGAGCGCGCGCAAAGACCTCGCCGTCCCGTTCGCCAGCAAGAAGTACGGGGAGCAGTACATTCACGACGTCGCCGCGTACGTCCAGTCCCTGGGCGGCGGCCCGACGATCCCGTCCGCCTCGCAGGTCAGCACCGCCGGGGCCAGCGTGGCGGTCGGCCAGCAGCTGTTCATCGCCAACTGCGCGCAGTGCCACAACTTCGTCGGCGCCGGCGGCGCGCTGACCTACGGCAAGTACGCGCCCGCGCTGACCCAGGCGACGCCCACCCAGATCTACGAGGCCATGCTGACCGGCCCCGAGGCGATGCCGGTGTTCAACGACACGACCCTCTCGCCGGAAAACAAGCGCAACATCGTCGCCTACGTGGT
>JBEKFH010000165.1:0-9711 GCA_050013415.1 Streptosporangiaceae bacterium
AGGATCGCCGCCCCGATCTGCTGGTCGGCGAACGGCGGCAGCGTCACGCCGGGGATGTGGTTGTAGACCGGGTACCAGGACGCCGTGGCAAAGATGCTCATCGACATCGCGAGGAACCACATCACCACGTTCGTCCCCACCAGCGCGGTCACCTGGGCGCCCGGCCGCATCCGGATCCGGACCGGCGGCGACGGGATGAACTGCAGCCAGAACAGCACGCCGGTGGCGAACAGGCTGCCGTGCATCAGCCAGATGTGCACGGCCTGGTTGTTGTAGGCCAGGTCGTAGAGCGCCGGCACATGCCACATGATCATGACCACGTTGAACAGGATCACGGTCGTCCAGGGCCGCAGCAGGAACCGCCCGGCCGCCCGCAGCGGGCTCGACCAGCGGTCCCGGACGGCGGACCGGGTGACGCGCTGCCCCAGCCGGCCGGGCAGCGCGTCCAGCAGCGGCTGCCAGGGCGCCCCGGCGACGATGAGCGTCGGGGCGGCGAAGCTGAGCAGCAGGTGCTGGATCATGTGCACGTAGAAGTAGCTGTCCGACCAGTAGTCGATCGGCGAGTCCACGGTGATGAGCAGCACCGCGAGGCCGCCGTAAAACCACAGCGAGCGCTGCCGCCGCTGCCGGGTGCGCTCCGGCCTGGACCTGACCGCAAGGCGGTGCAGGCCGATCTCGTGCCATGCCACCACCACGATCGCGACGATCAGGAACGGGTCGTAGGACCAGTGATCGAGGAGGTAGCTCATGGCTCAGCTGGACGAGCCGTAGGGAACAGGCACCTTCATGACCTGCGTCCTGGCCCAGCCGACGTTCCGGGTGCCGGCCGGGGCGGCCAGGAGCCAGCCGGTCAGGATGCTGCCGTGCGCGGCAAGTGCGCTGATCTGAGTGCCGGGACCGAGCACCAGCGCCGCGGCATGTGCGGGCAGCGCGGGCAGCTGCCGCCACCGTGCGGCGGGCCCGGCAATGGTGTCGGCGAGACCGGTGCTCAGGATGACCCCGACGGTGCTGGCGGTGCTCGGGGCGGCGGTGGTGGTGGTGGCGGCCCTGGCCTTGGCGGTGCCGGAGGCGCTGGCGTCCTTGCCGGCCGCGCCAGTGGCGGAGGCGGCGGTGGGGGCAGTGGCGGCGGTGGTGGCGGCGAGTGCGGTCGAAACGACCCGCGCGCCGTTCAGCGGGAGCGGTGCCGACAGCACCCAGCGGCCGGCCGGGTTGGCCCAGGCGGCAACGAGGCTCACTCTCCCGCCTGGGGCGGCCGTCGTCAGCAGCGCGGAGGTACGGCTCCCGGCGTCGGCGAGCCGCAGGACGCTCACGCGGCTCTGGGCCAGGTCGGCGGGCACTGCTAGGCCTGCCGGCCGCCAGCGGCCGCCCGAGTAGGCGAAGATCCCCGTGACGCCGCGCGATGTGCACATTCCGGCCAGCAGCGGAACCCCCGACGGGCTGAATGCGGCAGCCGTCAGGCTGCTGAGCCCGCACGACCGCCCGGCAGGGGTGGCTGCCAGCGACGCCAGGCTGGTCAGGCGCGCCCAGCTGGCTCCCCCTGGCGCTGACATCTCGGCCAGGCCGCCGTCGGTGATGGCCAGCAGCCTGCCGCCGGGACCGGCGGCGAGCGCGGACGGGAGGCTGGCCAGCCCGGCCGGCAGCAGGCCCGGGCTCCAGTGCGCGCCGCCGTCATGGGTCGTGGCCAGCGGGGAGAACCGCAGATCCTGGCTGGGGTTGATGCCGGTGACCAGCGCCGCGCCGCCCAGTGACGCGGCGACGAGGCCGCCGTTGTCGGCGACTCCCTGCGGGGTGGCCAGCGTCCACCTGGCCGCCGGAGTCCGCCGGGCGATCAGCTGCCAGAAATTCTCGTGCTGGGCGCTGGAGCCGCCCATCTCGACGACAGCCCAGCTAGCCGCGCCAGGAACCGTCAGCGAGGCTGCCAGCGGCAGCCGGACCTGGGTAGGTGCCGCGGCGGACGGGCCGGCACCTGCCACCGTGCTGCCGCACCCGGTGGCAAGCACCGCCGCGATCACGGCGGCAGGCAATGTCCCGCGAGCACGCCTGGCATGCGCGGCGGCGGCCGGCCCGGGGCTGACGTCAGCCGTGGCCTGGCCGGGGACCGTCATGATGGGCCCATCGCCTTGATAGCGGCGTCGGACAGCTCAGCGGCGAAGGACGACTTCGAGGCGGCGGTACCTGGCCCTGGGTCGAAGTTCAGCTCGGTGCGGGTGTGACCGGCCGCGTCGATGACGTAGGCCACGTCGGTGTGCAGGACCATCCCGCCCGCCGGGATGACCTCCGCGGCGACATAGTAGTTGTGCCACACCTGCCTAAGCTCGGGCAGCGACCCGGTCAGGAACTTCCAGTTCGGCACCCGGGCGAGTCCCTCCTGCTGGTCGAACGCCTGGGTGTCGGCCACCGAGTGATAGACGGGGTTTGCCGCGATCGCGACCAGTTCGACGTTCCGGCGGCTGGCTCCGAGCAACTGGTCGGCCTCGCGGAACTCCTGGGCGATCAGCGGGCAGTCCGAAGTGCATACCGGATCGAGGAAGGTCAGCAGCACGACCTTCCCGCGCAGCCCGGCCAGCGACACCGGCCGGCCAGCCTGATCCGTCAGCCGGAATGCCGGGGCCTGGTAGTTGAGCGGCACCGCCGAGCCGTCGATCGCCTGGGCGATCTGGGTGCTGGCGGATCGGCTCGCCGCCGCGGCTGCCAGCGGGAACACCCCGATGATGGTCACTGCCAGCGCCCAGGCGGCGGCCACCGTCCTGGCATCGGCTGAGCCGAACGCCGTAGCGAGCCGCCCGGGGGAGAGCCGCCGGCCCCAGCCTTGCGCCGGGGCCGGCGGGCCGGCCGGGGCGGCCGGCCGGGCTCCTGGCGCCGTCGGCTCCGCTCCTGGCGCCGTCGGCTCCGCTCCTGGCGCCGCCCTGCCTCCCGCCGCCCTGCCTCCCGCCGTCGTGCCTCCCGCCGCGGTGCCTCCCGCCGCGGTGCCCGCCGCCACCGTGCCCGCTGCCACCGTGACCGCCGCAGCCGCCCGGGCCGGAGCCGGGGCGAGGGCGAGGTACCCGGCAATGACCAGCAGCGCGATCGGGATCATGCTGTTCGGGTCGGTGCCGAGGCCGCCGAAGATGCCCATGTCCTCGATCAGCACCCAGTCCGCCAGGCAGAGCGGCACCAGCACGATCACCGTTGGCCTGATCAGTGCAGGACGCCCGGTCAGCAGCGCCGCGCCGATCAGCGCCAGCGCGACGACAGCGAACAGGTTGACAGCGAACCCGTGCGCGGCGGTGAAGGATCCGAACCCGCGCACCCAGGAGGCCAGGAAACCCGGCTGCGGAGTCTGCCCCATCGACTGGACCATGCCGGCCAGCGTCCCCGGCCCGTGGCCCAGGTGACCCTGCCAGAATCCGCGGCCCGGCCATGCCTGCAGCACGGCCATCCCGGCGAAGAACAGCCCGAGTACCGTCAGCAGCCCGCGGCCCAGCCAGCGCGCGTGCCAGTAGCGCCGGGGCAGTGCGATCAGGCCGCCGGCGGTGGCGTAGATCAGGGCCGCTCCCGGCGCGCCGAACAGCCAGGTCAGCCCGGGGGCAAAGATACCGCCGAAGGATTCTCCGAACACCCAGACCGTCAGGCCCCAGCCCACGCCGGCCAGGCCGGCCAGCTGCGACCAGCGCCCGCGCCTAGCCGCCAGCAGCCAGCAGCCGATGCCGACCTGAACCCATACCGCCGCCGCGGCGGCCTGCACCGGGTGGTAGGACCATGCCGTTCCCGCCCAGTTGACCAGGTGCTGTACCCAGGCCGGCGAGCTCGTGGCGGTCGGCTCGATGACCCGCGAGGGCAGCCCCACGACCATCGACGGCTGTGCCTGCAGCAGCCCGTCGAAGATCCAGATGATGCCGAAGCTGACCCGCAGCAGCAGCCGCCATGACGGCTCAGCGTCCGGGCCGACCCCGCCGCCTGTGTGCCTGGCTCCTGGCCGCCACTCGCGGACGGCGACCCAGGCAAGCGCGAGCACCCCCAGGATCAGCAGCGCGGCGATGCCCTGATGCAGCAAGGCTGACCGGAATGCCGCGAGCAGCAGCGGATTCCCCAGATTCAGTCCGGAGTTCATCCCAGGCATCGGGGTGCTTGCTCCTTTCAGCCGGGAAGTCTAGGTGGCGCCACATGGGCGGACAGTGCGGCGCTGGCCGAATTGATGATCGCATCCACGGCGGAGCGCTTGGCGTCGAGCCTCGCCCGGGCCTGCCGCAGCGCGGCCGATGCGCTGGCCCTGGCCTGCGGGCTGCGAGCGGTCAGCACATCGGCCACGTCGGACTGGACCTGCTGCGCGTCGGGAGCGGCCCAGTCCAGCAATCCGCTGACAACTCGCGCCAGGCGGAAACTTGCCAGCGATTCCGTTACCTCGAACTGGGCGAGGTTGTCCAGCAGCATGTTGTTGGCCGGGGAGCAGTTGGCCACGCCGTTGCTGGCGATGGCGACGGCGGCCGAGGTGTCGTGACTGTGGCCGGCCTGGATCGCGCTCAGCGCCGTCAGCGATTCGCCGACCCCGCCGGCGCACGACTCGATGTCGGCATTCATCTGCTGCAGGAAGCCACGCAGGTCGGCGGCCCGCTGGGCGGTGGACGGCCGGTGCGTGAGCCCGACAAGCACGGCGCCAATAAGCAGCGCGAGGCCGGCCAGCAGCAGCCAGCGCGGGGTGCGCTGGGCAGGCCATCGCGTATGCCGGATCGGAACATAGGGCGGATCAGCCCGGGGAGGTGAGTCGACCATGTCAGCCGGGATTCTGGACGGAACCGGCCGCCGCAGTCGATCCGGAACCTGCCGCAGCCGGTCCTGGCCGCCAGCCCTTGTCCATCAGAGTCACCGCCTGGCCGAGTTCCCGCACCGTCACTGCACCGAAGATCCGCTTGACGATCCGATGCCGGGCATTGAGGAAAAACGTCTGCGGAAGTCCGTACACGCCGTAGGAGATCGTCGTCGCGGCCGGGAACGGATCGCTCACCACCGGGTAGCGGACCCCGGCGGAGCGCACGAACCGAAGCGCCGGCCCGGTCTTGTCGTTGGAGTCCACGCCGATCATCGCGATCCGGCCGCCGGACTCGCGGTAGAACCTGGCCAGCGTCGGCGTCTCTCGCTTGCAGGGAGGGCACCACGAGGCGAAGAAGTTGACGATGACCGGCCGGCCGGCAAAGGCGGCCAGGGAGATCTTCTTGCCGGGATGGCCGAGCACGGCAAGGGTGAAGTTCCTGGCGGCGGGCAGTGCGCGAGCTCTCGCGGGCGAGGCCCCCGTGTTCAAGGACACCACCGCGATCACCACGATCGCCAGCGCGACGGCGGCGCAGCCAGCCCTCGCCCGGCGGCTCATTCCGCGCAGCGACCATGCCCGCCGCCGGGATGACGCTGGCGACGGCTGCGCTGGCTGCGCGGGAAGCATGAGGTCGAACCTACTGCGCGTGCCCTGGGTGCCGTGCACCCGGACCGCGCCGCGACGCCCGCCGTGCATAAGAAGGCAGCAAGCTGATACCCCTCACCACGCACCGTCTTTATTAGCTCGAACCCGAGCTTCGAGCGCAGTCGCCGCACGCACACGTCGACGACGTTCGAGCCGGGGTCGAATTCGAGTCCCCACACCGATGCCAGCAGCTGGCCCTTCGGCACGGACCGGCCCGCGTGCTCCATGAGTTCCCTGAGCAGCAGGAACTCCAGGCGCGTCAGCGGCACCGGGCCGGCCCCCGTGTCGGCCTGCAGCCGCCCGACATCCAGCGTGACCTCGCCGGCCCTGATGACCTCACCGGGCTGATGGCCGTCGCTGCGTAGCCGTGCACGGACCCTGGCCAGCAGTTCCGCCAGCGAGAACGGCTTCGTTAGGTAGTCCTGGGCGCCGAGTTCGAGGCAGGCCACCTTGGTCGCGACGTCGTCCAGGCAGGACAGCACGAGAACCGCCTGCTCGGGCTGCCTGCGCAGGATCTCGGTCAGCACCGCCCGCCCGTCCATGTCCGGCATGATCAGGTCAAGGATGACCAGCCCGTGGCCGCTTCTGGCGGCTAGCTGGAGCGCGCTGGCGCCGTCGCCGGCAAAATCGATTGCATAACCGTCCGCGGCCAGTGCGCGGCTCACGAAGTCGCGGATTCTCGGCTCATCGTCGACCAGCAGGATGCGCGGCGCGGCCGGCCGGCATACCGTCTGATCTCTGATCATCTCGGGCACTTCACTTTGCGTAGGCCACGCCAGCGGAGCATGGCGACCGATCCGCCGCCCGGCGCTCGATGACGCTCGGCAGAGGGTTTACTCCACGCGCCAGACCGGGTCAATCGTCCTGACTCGGTGCAAGCCATTGCATTGTGCTCCATGGGCCCGGCACGGCTACCGGCGGCCTGGTAAAACTATCGGAATATTACCGAGAGTAAGTGGGTAGTCACGGAAAGCAATGACAGAGTCGGGGTGGTCGGAGGCAGGTCGGGATGGTCGGAGGCGGCATGAGTGTCCGCAGATCATGACAATTTCGTCATTCACGGCGCAGGTCATTGCCGGCCTGCGGCCGTGATCGCAAGATCAGACACGTCCGAAGGCTGATGTTCAGGGGCCGCGCGCCGCGCGGCCCGCTTGTGATGCTTGCCCGCGAAGAAGCTTGCCCGCGAAGAAGCGAGGTGGTGGCTGGTGTCCTTGCCGGTCCGTATCGCCACACTGGCGGTGGCGTTCGTCGCCGTCGCGGTCGGCGTGGCGTTCGTCGTCGTCCACTACCTGCTCGGCGGCCTGCCGGTGGAGAGCTTTGGCTCCGGCGTGCGCCCGGACACGGGCGCGCAGGTCAACGTGGTGATGCAGGAGGATCCGCAGAACACCGTGACCAGCAAGCCGGACTGGGTGTCCTACTTCATCAAGAGCCCCACTACCGGTGCCTGGGTGCACACCACGCTCTTCACCGTGCCGGCCGGCTCGAAGATCAACATGACGATCCTCGGCTATGACGGCTGCACGCCGCTGCGGAACAACTACTTCAGCAGGGTCACCGGCACCATCGGCAATGTCATCGACGTGAACGGCAAGCCGACATCGGTAATCAACTCGTGGTCCGGCTGCAATGTCGGGCACACGTTCTCGATCCCCGCGCTCAACCTGAACGTGCCGATGGCCACGCCGTCGCTCACGGCGAGCCTGTGCGGCACGTCGCCCTGCACCTCTGGACCGCACACCGTGGTGACCTTCAGCTTCATGACGCCGCGTCACGCCGGCAACTTCATCTGGCAGTGCCGGGTGCCCTGCGGCGGCGGTTTCCTCGACGGATTTGGCGGCCCCATGCAGACGATTGGTTTCATGATGGGCAACATGCAGGTGGTGGCCTGATGGCCGCCGCGACTCCGGCCGCCACCCCTGCTGCCGGCGCCGACGCGGGGCCCAGCCACGGCCTGCGCATCTTCTCGATCTGGCTGCCGCTGGCCGTGATCGCCGATCTTCTCATCTGGATCGTCTGGGGCCCGCACCTGCCGCCGGGCGCGATGTCCTCGTCCGCGTCCAACCAGCAGTTCGACATCAAGGTCATGGCGGTGCTTGCCGCGCCGGTGATGCTCTTCGTGCTCACCTACTTCAGCTACGCGCTGATTACCTGGCGGCAGCGGGAGGGAGACACCGAGGATGGCCCCCCGCTGCACGGGAACACCCGGGTGCAGGCCAGCTGGATCACCATCACCGCGGCGATCGTGCTGTCCCTGTTCGTCTTCGGTACCGTCGAGCTGGTCAGCTCGCACGGCGCGGGCGCGGGCGAGGGCCCGAGCCCGATCTGGAAGCCAGGCGGCACGCCGCTGCAGGTGCAGGTGATCGCGCAGCAGTGGAAATTTACCTACCGCTATCCGCAGTTCGGCGGGTTCGAGACGACCCAGCTCGTGCTGCCGGAGGGCCAGTGGGTGGCGTTCAACGTTACCTCGCTGGACGTCATTCATAGCTTCTGGGCCTACCAGCTCGGGGTCAAGGCTGACGCCAATCCCGGATCGGACAATGTCGCGTACACCAAGCCCGAGCACCAGGGCAGGTTCGTCGTGCGCTGCTCCGAGCTATGCGGGCTCTGGCATGGCGCGATGTTCGACTACGGCCGCGTCGTTTCGCCGTCCGCCTTCCGGTCCTGGGCCGACGCGACCCGCGTGCAGCTCGCCGCGGTGACCAAGATCCTGCCGCCGTACGCCACGACCTATGACCCGACGGTGATCCCGCAGCTCAACAAGGCCCTGGTCAAGGCCGGTATCGGCGGGGCCAACGGCTACTACTACCCGCCGCAGGATCCCGTGCAGCCATGACCGGTCGCGCGCTTTCGCGGCCCGCGCAGTCTCACCCGCATCGATGAAGAGGTGACCGGATGGCCATCGAGATACAGCCGGAGAAGGTGCAGGGACCGGGCGGCGGAGATCCCGCCGCCGGGCGCCCCTCACGGCCCTGGTGGCTGCGCCCGGCGGTCCACACCGCTGTCCTAGGAGCGGTGATCGGCTACGTCGTGGGCCACTGGCTGGGCAACTTCCTCGGCAGCAACTACCAGCAGCTTCCGCTGTCGGATTCCAGCGACATGCCGATCGTGCTCGGGTACCTGCTCGCCGTCGTCGGCTGGCTCGCCGGGCTCGGCGTGTTCAACGACCCGCTGCGGCAGATGGCCGGCCGTCCCATCCCCGTCGAGGAAGAAGACGCCGCGGCGGCCTCGGGCCTGGCCAGGTACTTCCGGTACTCACTCGACCACAAGGTGGTTGGCATCCAGTACCTGGTCGGGATGATCATCTACTTCTGCACGGCCGGCCTGTTCGCGATGGCGATCCGGACCGAGCTGCTGTCGCCGGTGCACCACGTCTTCAGCTCAAGCACCTACATCGAGATCGTCGGCGAGCACGGCACGATGATGATGATGCTGATGACGTCGGTCATCGTCGGGCCGTTCGGCAACTTCCTGGTGCCGATCATGATCGGCGCCAAGCGAGTCGCGTTCCCCAGGATCGAGGCGCTGTCGTTCTGGCTTACCCCCTGCGCGTTCCTGATCCTGTTCTCCGGCCTGTTCCTGGGCGGGTTCCCGTTCGGCTGGACCGGGTACGCGCCGCTGTCGATCCAGGCCGGCCCGGGTGCCGACTCCTACGCGATCGCCTTCGGGCTGATGGGCATTTCCATCATCCTGGCCGGCTTCAACATCATCGTCACCGTCATCTGCTACCGGGCGCCCGGCATGCGCTGGAGCAGGCTGCCGATGTTCGTCTGGTCGATGCTGGCCACATCGGTCCTCATGGTGCTGGCCGCGCCGGTGCTGGTCGGCGGGATGTACATGATCATTACTGACCGGACGGTGCAGACTGCGTTCTTCACCGACCAGCTTGGCGGCAGCAGCTACCTCTACCAGAACCTGTTCTGGTTCTTCGGCCACCCCGAGGTCTACATCCTGGCGCTGCCCGGTTTCGGCATCGTGTCCGAGATCATCCCGGTGTTCTGCCGGAAACCCCTGTTCGGCTACAAGACCGCGGCCGCTGGCATGGTCGGCGTGGCGGTGCTCAGCTTCTTCGTCTGGCAGCACCACCTGTTCGACAGCGGGATCAACCCCGACATGCGGCCGCTGTTCATGCTCACCACCGAGCTGATCTCCATCCCGACCGGCTTCATCTACCTGGTCGCGATGGGCACGTTCTGGAAGGCCAAGATCAGGTTCACGGTGCCGATGCTGTTCGCGCTCGGCATGTACTTCAACTTCCTCATCGGCGGCATCTCCGGGGTGTT
>JBEKFH010000166.1:0-9658 GCA_050013415.1 Streptosporangiaceae bacterium
GAACGATGGCTGACCTGCATGCGAGCGGTCCCCGGGATCAGACTCACCACCGGAGCGCTCGCACGCTCAGACGATGACGGCACTCGACACCGGAAGCTTGTTATGGTGGCCGAGGAACAGGAACCGTGAAGAGTCCCCCGCCTGGCCGAGGTCGATGACCATCACGCTGTCCTCCGACGGTTTCATCCGGGCCTCGATGTCGCCGCGCATGAGGACCGTCTCCTGGTCAGACAGATCGCAAACGAATACTGAGTACTGGATCCGCGTGCCGTAGCCCTCCATGCAGGTCGCGACATTCCGCAGCCGCCGGTCCTCGCGAATGTCGTAGGCGACCAGGTAACGTCGGCGGGCCACGGCGCTACCTGGTGACCAGCGGCTCGTACTGAGGCAGCTCGCCAACCAGGTGCGCAGCCAGAATCCGCGCCTGCAGCTCCACCGCGCGCCGGTAGCTGACCGTGTACCCGAAGAGCGGATGGCGCACCTGCGTCGTCATCCGCCGTTCCCAGGCACGGATCACGGCCTTGCGCCCCTCACCTGTCAGCGTGACCGCCCCAGCGCGCACGAGGAGATCCGAGCCGCCGATCTCGCGGTTGTTGATGACAGTGAGCACTGTCGAATCTGCCAGGAGGGGCCTGAACTCCTCAGCAAGATCGAGCGCGAGCGCAGGCCGGCCAAACCGCGGCCGATGGAGCAGCCCGACGTAAGGATCGAAGCCAACCGCGAGGCACGCCGCCATGACCTCCTTGGTCAGCATCCCGTAGCAGAACGAAAGCAGGCAATTGACCACGTCCGTGGGCGGCCGGCGGTTCCGCAGCCCGGTAAACGCGACCCCCGGCAGCTCGGTCGCGCGTTCAACGAGAGCGGGAAACGCCTCGAAGTACAGCCGCGCGGCCACGCCCTCGATACCGAGCAACTCCGGCAGGCCTGTTGCGCGCTCGGCCTGCTGGGCCAGCGCCGCCAGCTGCCCGACCGTGCGCGCGACAGACTCGCCGCCATTGCGACGTAGTAGTACCCGGCAGTTGCGGATCTTCCCGGCGATCATCCGCCGCGGCGCGTCGATCTCCCCGCGGGCAGCGGCCGTGGTCTGCCGGATCCGCAGCATCACGTTCTTGCTGGGCAGTCCGGTCGTCATGCCAAGCAGCCAGCCGCCGTAGGAGAAATGGAAGACGTCGATATCGCGCTCGAACAGGCTTCGCAGCGCCTGTGCGCTCACCTGGACATTGCCGTACGCGCATACGTGCAGCACGTCGATCAGCCGCATGCTGGCGAGGGGTTCCCGGCGTTTGGACACAGTGAGGCGGCCGCCGTCCACGCCGACCATGGAGCCGGGCTCCGTCACGTACAGCGGCGCCGAGTCCGGATCGCTCGCTATGAGCCGGCGCGGCGGCCCATCGTTTCGCCTGGCCAGCAGGTTGGTCTCGTCAGGCAGGCAGATCCCCACCAGCGAGCAACGCGGGCACTTCGGGCTGGACTGCAGCGGCGGCGGCGGCACCAGCCGGGTTGCCGCAGACCGCGCTTCGGCTACGACCTCCAGAGTCCGGGCCATTAGCTCGGGTGTCGTCTCGACAGGCACACGCCGGCGCGTCTCCGCGTAGAAGATCTCACCGCGCTCGCAGGCATACCCGTGCTCGCGCAGCAGCAGGACCTGAGCGCAGATCTGAATAGCGTCGGCTTCCCAGGCCGTGCCGTCCAGCGCGGGCCGACCCTTCTTCAAGTCGACCGGCATTACGCCGCCGCCCGCCGCCTCGAGCAGGTCAAGCTTTGCCACAATGCCGAGCCGCTCACTCGACAGCTCGACCGACCGCGCCGCCTTCACCTCGCCCTCGTCCGGCAGCGGCGCCGCCCCTCCCCCGGCATCCACCCGGCGGTGCCGGCGATCGCCCTCGGCCACGTCGGCATTCGACGCCCAGAGCGAGTCCACCCACTCCAGGAAGAACAGCCGCGGGCAGTAGGCGTACTCGTTCAGCATCCGCGCCGGCACCAGCTCCGGCAATTCGGTGAGCATGGTTACCCCGGCTCCGGCTCGAAGATGCCGTACCCGAAGTGACTGAGCTGGCCGAGCAGCAACGGTCCCGACACCTCTTCGGCGAATTCCAGGCGCAGGCCGAGCCCGGGCCGAGACTTGTCCCTGCGTTCGTTGATCCGGTAACGGCGGAAGTCAAGGGCCCACCTGTCGGGCAGCCTGTCGTCCACGGCGACCCGCACAACGACGGCTGGCGGCTGATCGCGATATCGCAACTCGGCAGCCACATCAGCCGCAACGAAGTCATCCAGTGTCTCCCGCTTGCGGTGCCGTACGGGCAGGTACGGCGTGTGGCTGTGCCATCGCCGCGCTGGCGCGCACAACTCCGGCGCCACCTGCCCAATCGGCCCGGCCGCCTGGAATAGCAACTCGAGTGCCGGGAACCCGCGCACCTCGTAGCCCTCGCCGCTGCGCCCGCCCTTGCGGCCATCAACCCCGCGCAAGGTAACGATCGCAGCAACTTCCTCGGGCTCCAGTCCACCTGGCACCCATACAACCAGAGCCATAACGCATGGTCCCCGCTCACTCTCCCCCGCGATCGGAATCCAGTGGGCGTGTTCATGATCGGTTGCCGCTCCCCCGCTGCCGAGGATCACCCGCCGCCGGTCGTCGGGGAGCCCGGCAGCAGCGAGCTGGTTCCCGAACTGGCGGTGCACCTCGTCGGCCAGCAGGATCCCGCTCGCGGGCCGCAGCGGAACCCGGCCTGCGACGAAGAACCGGACCGCTTCGACCGGCTCCGGCCGACGTCGGGCGGGCGTCGGCGACGCGACCGCCGGACCGGTGGCGTAGCTCACCCAGACTGAGCCGGGCGGCAACGTTCGCCGATTTCTGCGCATCTCGCCCGTGGTCACCTCCAGGGCCGGCCTGCTCACCGGGCGAGCTGGGGCCAGCAGCCGGGCCCGGCGAGCGCCGCCGGCTCCCGGCCGCCACCAGGTTTCGTCCGGCACCGGGTCGCTGTCCAGCAGCCGCGCCTCGCAGACTGACTCGGCCCGGCCGAGGTACGGCACCAGCTCAACCAGTTTGGCGAGCACCTCCCGCTGCTCAGCCGACAAGTCGCCGTCCCACCGGATCAGTACCTCTTCATCGCGGCCGACCGACAAGAACGGGTCGAGGGTAAGGTCAGTGCCGCCGGTCTCGCCCTTCTTGTGACCGAGGTCGGGCAGGTAGTGGCGGGTATGCCCAGGCCAGGCAGGCGGCGTCAGGTACGACGGCGGCTCACCAAGTGCATCCAGCAGCGCGTCGAAAACTGGGGCGGGCAGGTCTGGCCAGCGGGTATACCAGGTGGCCACCAGCGCCCGCAGCAGCCGCCAGGGCGCCGGCGGCCACTCCGCCGCTCCCTCGTTGACGCTGCGGTCCCAGGGCGTGGCGTGATACCGCCCGAGCGGGAACCGGACCGCGATCGTGATCCCCATTTCAGTTGCCTGTGCCCTTGCCACGCCCGGCCCAGACGACCTCAGTTACCGGGCCGAGCTCAGCAGCGCAGTCGGCAGCCAGCTTGGTGACCCGGCCGGCAGCATCCTGCGCATCCGGCCGCTCCCCGCGTACATCCCGCACGACAAGATCGCACCGGGTGCGCAGGCGAAGGCCGCCGTCCAGCAGGGTTGCGATCTCGAACTCGGCGAGCGCCTCCAGCAGCGCCGTCGCGGGCACGGACAGACCATAAGAACGGAACTGGGCATGATCAACCGTGAAGTACGCGGTGATCTTGTCGGCGGTGTACTCGACCCGGTGATGCGGCACCGTGCCGTATCCCCTGGCGGTTGCGCCTGCCTCGGCTTCGTTGATGACCCCGTCCCGCTTCACCCCGCCGCTGACAACCGGACGTACTTGATACGCCTCGACGAAACTGGTCACGGCCCGGGCGATCTTCGGCTGCCACGGCCATGCCTTGCGAGCGAAGAACACGCCATGCACCAGCGACACCGGATCGAGCGCGAAGCAGACGCGGGCAACAGCGCGGTAGTCCAGCGGGCGCCCCTTCCGCAGAGCAAACTGCTCCGCCAACCATGCCTCGCCGTCTTGTCCGCCGACCTTGCCCTCCATGATGTACGCGGACGCGAGCCGGTGCGCTTCCAGACGACTGGACGAAAGGAAGCCGCCATCGGGGCTGACGATGCGGACGTATGGCAGGACGGCCACTTCCTCCGCCTGATCGGCGTGCGCCTCGTCCCAGGTGGTGCTTTCCAATCGGTTCGCCATCGACTGGGCAGATTCCACCAGCAGTGCCCTGGTGTCCTGGCCGATCTCAAACTCGGCCGCGCCGAGGTCGGGAAACCCGGTGGGCTGGAACAACGAGCCGGCCAGCGGGGACAGGTCGGCTTCGAGCACGGTGCGTTGTGCGTTCATGACAGCTCCTCTGAGATGTTGGGAGATTCGGTCGAGTCGGTGGACTTGGAGTCGGTGGTTTCATCTGCATCGAGGTCGTCGCCGCTGCCGCGCAGGATCGCCTGGCCGGTAGTCCCTGCTTCTGCTCGCAGCGAGACTGTGAGCCGGTGCAGCACTTTCGCGGAGCCACTAGTAGCGGGTACCAGGGCAGCGGCGATGAGCGCGCCGTTCGCGGACCGCGGCGGCGGCGGGACCGCGAGCAAGCCTGCCTGCCGCAGCCTGGCAGCCGCCTCCTGGTGCACGGCCCGAACCTGGCCGGCGGCCAGCCTGCTTGCCCAGTCCGGGCTCATCGCCAGTAGCGACACGTCGCCGTCGCCCTGAGCGCGCGCCAGGCCGGCTGCGAGCGGGTGCAGCAAACCCAGCGTGGGGACCAGCCCGCCCGGCGCCAGGGCGGGCCAGGTCCAGTGAACACCGCGCCACTCCAATGCCAGGCACGCCCGCAGCCAACGATCCAGGGCCGCCTCGTCGATTACCCCGAGCGCCCAGTCGTGCAGGTCAGCGACAGGCACCGGGATCTGTGACCGGAAGGTGGGGATCCCGCGGAATGCTCGCGGGCTCGGCTCGTCGGCAGCAGTGCGAGACCGCCACGCGAGCACGTCGGCGAATACCTGGGGCAGCGTCCGCGACCCGAAGCCGCTCACCAGGGACGTGTCCCGCCAGCGCCCGGCCGACCTGGCCCGGTCCGCCGGGCCAGGCGGGTCGACCGGCAGCAAGATCTGCCGCATGCTCCTGTCCGGCCCGGTTGCGGACCAGGTGGCGCAGGACGCAAGACCGACCGCAATCCGCAGCTCAGCGGACGACCCGCCTCGCTCAAACTCGGCCAGGAAGTCCCGCGCGTTCGGCGGACGGCGCACTGCGATCTTGTCCCGCGCCCGTCCGCTGCGCCCAACCGCTTGCTCCAGCGTGGTGAGCGCCGCGAGCAGGTCACGCAGAGCGGCGGACTCGCCGTCGCGCGCGTAGGACAGGTGGGCACCCTCGAACTGCCGCGTCGCCTGACTGACCGCCGCCGATGCGTCAGCGCTTCTGGCCCGGGCAGCCCAGTCCTCGACTAGCGCTACGAGCCGTACCGCAGGCCGTTCTCGGACGGCCACCCGGTCGACGGGAACTGCGGTGAAGGCCAGCCCGTTGCGTCGCTGCAGGCCGTACCGGACGAACTCGTCCACGCCTCTGGCAACGCCCAGAGTGCTGGTCGCCGCGTAGAACTCGACGGCGCGGCGAGCCGGGTGCCCGTGCCAGGAGGCTCGGGCCTCGCTGAACAGCTGGCGGATTTCGGCCAGCGTGTAGGGCCGCTTCCAGACTGGGACCCATATCTCGCCGCGCGACTCCTCGCCTTCAGCGCCGCTCGCCGAGCCGTCCGGCGACCCGTAAACGGTGAACGGGATGGCGGCCCGTCCGGCGCCATGCTGACTCCGCCGGACCGTACTCGCTGCGAAGACCAGCGCACCTTCTACCAGCAGCACGAAGGCCCACGGGTTGACGAGCGAATCAGCCGCACCGAACCGAGACGAGCCCGGACCGCCCGCCGCTGCCGGGTCGAACTGCCCTACCGAAGCATTGGCCAGCCGCTCGCTCTCCGTCCCTGCAAGCAGATCCTTCGCCAGGGCGAACGACCTCGTCACGGCCTTGTCAGTGGCGCCGAACACGTCCAGTAGCCGCTGGTGGAAATTGGTGGAGAAGTCCAGCCGCCCGTCGTTGCCGCCAGTACCCAGCAAGGGCGGGAAGAACGTCTGGTCATCGGCCAGGACCACGGCAGCGTCAATCCACGGGAGCACGGCGTCCGGGCACCTGTTCCGGAATTCCAGCACGGCGCGCGGCTTGTCCCAGTCCTGTCTCCGTGCGGCGTCAGCAACTGCCATAGCTGCATCGATCGCCGCGGAGAAATGCGCCAGGCGCGGAGAGGTATGGGACCGGAGCTCACCGAGCATGCGTTTCGACTCCACATCCTTCAGGCCAAAGCCACTGCCGTTGTTCCACGGGCTCAGCACCGGCGTGGGCACGTACTCCTGAGTGAGCCAGGCAGCGATATCCTCGACCGTCGTGTCGATGACCAGGCCACCCGGATCCCAGGCGGCACTCGCGCCCACATCTGCCTGCTCGCCGAGGAGCCGGATCAGGCCAAGGCCAGCCAGGTAGCTGGCCAGCGGTTCGGGCCGCAGCCCGGCCAGGACATGGCGGTACCGCGCGCTGGCGATGACTGGGCTTGCGGTCACTGGGCCACTTCCATCCCGGCGCTCGCGCGCCAGTCGGCGATCCGGACCACCATCTCCAGGTAGGCCAGCACAAATGGGCCGTACCTGTCCCGCAGGGTCAGCACGTCCCGCGTCCACGACCGCTCACCGCCGAGCGCGAACTGGCCTAGGTCAACCGTTAGCTCGGCCGCAGGCTCGCCGAGCAGAGGTGGCACAGAATCTACGGAGTCCTGCTTCAGACCCAGCAGCATCTGCTGGCTGGCCTCGGCCGGGTCGCGCACTTGGACTCGCAGCTTGCCGTGGTGCGCGAGGATCAGGTACCGGGCGAGATCCGGGTCGGGCGCGCTAGCCAGCAGGCGGCTCAGCGGCCCCTCGACGAGCAGCAGCGAGGCCATCTCATGCCGGAAGCTGACGTTTCCGGCGAACCTGAGCCGGCCGTCAGTGCCGGACTTTGCCCAGGGCCGTCCGTCATCGATCTCGGCCTGGCGGCCTCGCGGCGCAAGCGCACACAGAGCGTCCTGCCAGATCGGATGCGCCTTGCCAACGTCATGCAGGTAGGCAGCCGTCACCGCGCTTTCCTCGGCCTTGTCTGGCAGGTCCGCTCGCAGCACTGCCAGCAGTGCCCCAGCCTGGTCTCGCGTCTGCTCGCTGTGCTGCTGCAGCGAGACCCACTGGCTTTGCGCCACACTGCCGGAGTCGGCACGAAATGCGTCCTCAGCCCCGGTCGCCGGGTCTGCCGGCGTCACCAGGTTGGGACTGTCCGGAACGGGTCCGCGGGCGGCGGGGTCGAAGCCGGTCTCCGGGTCGTATCCGCCGTCCCCGGCCGCCACCACCAGCACCTCGCCGGGTCGGGCACGGCCAGTGGCACTGACTCGCGTCCAGCGCCCGAGTGCCTGATCCAGGCGCCAGACGGCAACATCCCGTTTCACCAGGTCGGCCACTCTGGCTAGCGGCACCCGGCACCGCCATTGGGCAGCGGGCGCTTTGGCCTCGGCGGGCGGACGGCCATCCCGCGCGTCCGGCTCGGGCTCCCAGATGGCCCAGGCGAGCTGGGCATCCAGGTCGTCGGCGTCCCGGACGTAGGGCGCGATGTCCAGGTCGGCGCTACTCAGGTCCGGCGCTGTGTCGAACAGGCCGAGTAGGTCGGCCCGGCGTAGCACGGCGACGGACTGCTCGGTGGTGGCGACGTCGTGCCGAAGAAGATCCTCGCCTGTGACGCCCGTCCCTTCCAGCGCCTCCAGCTCGGCAACCGCGGCCGCGACGTCCGGCTCTGGATAAGGCTGGTGCTTGGCTGGCGGCAGCCAGCAGAGCTGCGCGCCGGCAACCCGCCCGGTACGGTTGCAACGCCCGGCACGCTGCACCACGCACGGCCACGGCGCCGCCTCGGTCACCAGCATGGTCGCATTGAGGTCGATGCCCGCCTCGACAACCTGAGTGGCGACGACGATGCCGTCTGTACTGCCGGGCGGGCCGGTGATCTTCCCGATGAGCTGCTGGCGCTCGTGCCCGCGGAACCTGGAGTGCAGCAGTATGCACGGGGCCGACTGGCCACGCAGTTCCTTGAAGACGTCTCTTGCAGCCGCGACCGTGTTGAGCACGACGAGCGTCAGGGTGCCCGGCTGATGGCGTTCCCGGACGGCTCGAGCTATCGCCGGATAATCACCTGGCTCGGCTTGCAGCCGGTGCACCCTCCGCTGCCCGGCCAGCCGCACCGCCAGATCCCCGGTCCGGTCGGCTGGCTCGATCTGCAACAGGTCGGCAGGCCCCGGCGACGGGTTGTCCACCGTGTCCAGCAGGGTCTCCGGCACCGTCGCCGACATGCAAGTAAGCCCGAACGGCTCCGCCGTGCCGAAGGCTCTCGCGAAGGCGTCCAGCTGGCGGAGGGTGGTCGTCGACTCCGGGCACAGCTGGATTTCATCGATGACCCAGTGCGCGCCGTTGGTGACCAGCGCGAAGTCGATCGGGTACGTGGCGCGGCCGATCCCGTAGCCCCTGTTCAGCGCCTTGCTCACCAGCGAGTCGATGGTGCCTACAACGATCGCGGGCCGGTGCATGTCCAGCCGCCACTGCCGCTGGCTGGTCCCTTCGCCGCCCATCACCACATGCAGTGCCACCTGACCGGTCAGGCCGAGGTTGGCCAGCCAGGTCTCGGCCTCCCTGGCCACCTGCTCCACCAGGCTGCGCTGCGGCAGCGCGTAGATCAGGCGCCGCGGCGCAACCTCGGGGACGGGGCTGTTCAGCCGACGCCACAGCCAGGCCAGCACGATCCCCGTCTTGCCAGCCCCGGTCGGCGCCTGCACCACGGCCGGCAGCCCGTCCCGAGCCAGCCGCACTTGATATCCGTATGGCTCGTTGCCAGTCGCCTGGCGAAAGAAAGCTTCGAACGATTCCATATATGTACATTCCTCTCACCGACGAGCGGATCAGTCGCTGCGGAATCTCTGGCAGGGGAGTTGATCACCGGAGGATGCCTGTCAGAGCGGTGCCGCCGATCAGGCAGGCCGTTACGAAGATCAGAACGAGGAACAACATCGCCTTTGCTGCCACTGACCAGCGCTGACACGCCATCCACGCCACGAGTGCAGGCAGTGAGTCCGGGAAGTTGTGGCTCCCATGGCAGGTCCGCCTGCGCTTGCGCCTCGACACGGATGGCGAGCCTACTCCCGCTCCATCCCCGATGCGAGTGGTATTTTGCTTGCCGCTGCCTATAAAGTTGCCGTCGCCTACGAACCGTGCCATTCTCGTGCTGCGGATGGAGACACCCGCAGACAGCGGCTCCATTGCAGCTAGGCTGCGGCCAGCCTCCAGTTAGGGAGCGAGACGCGCACTGCGGCATATGCCGCAGCTCCGCTGTCGTCCGGGGCCAGCCATCTGCTGGCCCCGGACAACCCCCCGCCGGTCGCGCGACCCGCTGGAGTGCAGGTATGCATAGCAGCAGATTGCTCATGGCGCTCGCACCCGTACTCGCTCCAGGTGGGCCATGATCGCCTGGTTGGCCTCCCAGCCATCAGGGAACTTGGCCGGAACGTTCAGGTGCACCGGCTCGGTCGACGGGTGGGCG
>JBEKFH010000167.1:0-9603 GCA_050013415.1 Streptosporangiaceae bacterium
CACCCGGGTGGCAGGGCGCCGCCCGGACCTGGTCAGGACGCTGACGCTGATCTCGCCGGCCCTGCCCGACCTGTGGCCCCGGCTCATTCCGCTGCGGGTGGCACTGGCGTCCGCCCCGGGGGTGGGTCCCTGGCTGCTGCGGCGGGTCAGCCGGATGCCCGCCGAGGCCCGGACCTCGGCCACGGTTGCCGACGTCTACCTGGATCCGGGTCTGCTGCACCCCAGCCGCCTGGCCGAGGAGGTGGCCGAGGTACGCCGCAGGGACGAGCTCGGATACAGCCACGAGGTGCTGATCGGATCGGCGCGCGCGCTCGTCACCGAGTACGCCCGGCCCGGCCCGCGCTCGCTCTGGCGTGACGCAGCCAGGATCACCGCGCCCGTGCTAGTGATCTACGGAAGCCACGACCGGCTGGTCAGGCCCGCCATGGCCGGCCGGGCAGCGCGCACCTTCCGCGGCGCGCGGGTGGTCGTGCTGCCGCACATCGGCCACGTCGCGATGCTGGAGCGGCCTGACCTGGTGGCCGCCCACATGCGCGAGCTGCTGGCCGGCGGGAACTCGCCGGGCCTGGCCGGCGGGAACTCACCGCGCCGCGGGTGAGCCCGACCGCGGCGGGTGGGCCTGAACCGCCAGTCATCACCGCGCCGCAGGTCATCTCCGCGCCGCAGGTCATCTCCGCGCCGCAGGTCATCTCCGCGCCGCGGGTGATCCCGGCCACGCCGGGATCGGGCGTGCTGGCGCCCGGTTACGTGGTCCTGGCCGGCGGCCTGGTCACCGAGGTCGGCCAGGGACCGCCGCCGCGTCCCGCCGACGTGGTGCTCGACGACGGGGTCCTGGTTCCCGGTTTCGTCGACCTGCAGGTCAATGGCTACTACGGCGAGGACCTCGCCGCGGCCCGCGCATCCGGCTGGGCCACAGTAAGTCGCCGGCTGCCAGAAACAGGGACAACTGCGTACCTCCCGACGTTCATTACCGCGCCGCTGCCTGAGCTGATCGCGGCGCTGCGGACAGCGGTGGTGATCATGGCTGCGCTGCCGGGCGGCGGGGCGCGGGTGCTCGGCGTGCACCTGGAGGGGCCGTTCATCGCGGCGGAACGGCGCGGTGCGCACAACGCGGCCTGGATCATCCCGCCGTCGCCTGCCGCGATCGATGAGCTGCTGGCGGCGGGCGCCGGGCTGGTCAGGCTGGTCACGCTGGCCCCCGAGGCGGACGGCGGGCTCGCGGCGGTCGGGCGGCTCGCCGGGGCTGGGGTGCTGGTCAGCGTAGGGCACAGTGACGCCAGCGCGCGGCAGGTCGCCGCGGCAGCCGACGCGGGCGCCCGGATGGTCACCCACGTGTTCAACGCGCAGCGGCCGCTGGGTCATCGCGAGCCTGGCGTGGCCGGCCAGGCGCTGGCCGACTCCCGGCTGACCAGCGGCCTGATCGCCGACCTGCGGCACGTGGATCCGCGGGTGTGCGCGATCGCGTTCGCCGCCGCACCGGGCCGGATCTGCATCGTCACCGACGCGGCGGCCTGTGCCGGGATGCCGCCGGGCAGCTACCTGCTCGGCGGCATGCCGATCGAGCTGCCGTCAGGGGACGGCGAGCCGCCGGTGCGCGCCGACGGCACCCTGGCGGGCTCGGCGCTGCGGATGGACGCTGGCGTGGCGAACATGGTGGCCGCCGGGATCGGCCTGGTGGCAGCGATTGGGGCCGCGAGCCGCGTTCCCGCCGATCTGATCGGCCGGCCCGATCTGGGCAGGATCGCGCCCGGTACCGCCGCTGACCTGGTCTGGCTCGGCGGCGACCTGCGGGCGAAGGCCACCTGGGTGGCAGGTGAGAAGGTGTATCCAGCCCCGGCAACGGGGGCTGGCCATGCTGGCACTCGCCGGACTGGAGGCATCGCCGGATGAGCTCAGCGCCGGGAAGCGCGCGCCCGATCAGCCACATGTACGCGGAGATCCTGCAGCAGCCCGCCGCGCTGCGCGCGACCATCGACGCGCTGCTGCCCCGGGCGAAGGAGGCAGGAAGGCTCGCCGCCGGGACCCGGCAGGTGCTGTTCATCGCGCGCGGCACGTCGGACAACGCGGCCGTCTACGGCACGTACCTGATCCAGGCGCATGCCGGGATGCTGGCCAGCCTGGCCTCGCCGTCGATCGCCACCACCTACCGGCGGCGGCTGGATCTGTCCGGAGTGCTCGCCGTGGCACTGTCCCAGTCCGGCCGCACCGAAGAGATCGTCGAGACGCTGGCCTGGGCCAGCGACTGCGGCGCGCGGACGCTGGCGATCACCAACGGGGCCGGCTCGCCGCTCGCCGAGGCGGCCGAGGTCGCGTTCGTCACCGAGGCGGGCGCGGAGCTGGCCGTGCCGGCCACCAAGACGTTCACCACCCAGCTGGCCGCCCTGGCGGTGCTGGCCATCGGCCTCGGCGCCGATCTGGACGCCGGGCTGCTGCGGGCGGTGCCGGCGGAGATCGAGGCCATGCTGGCCCGGCCGCCGGACACCGAGCCGATCGTGGCCGAGCTGGCCGACGTGCAAGGCGTCGTCGTGTCCGGCCGCGGCCTGGCCTACTCGGCCGCGCTCGAGCTTGCCCTCAAGCTCAAGGAGGCGTGCTACCTGCACGCGATGGGCCTCTCCTACGCCGATCTGCTGCATGGCCCGATGGCCGTCGTGGACGCGCGCACCCCGGCCATCGTGCTGGCGGCCGAGGCCGGCCCGACCCTGGACGGAACGGTCGATCTCGCGCGGCGGGTTATCAGCGCGGGGGCGCGGGTGTACGCGATCGGCGGCGGCACCCGGCTTGCGGCCGCGAGCTCGCGTGCGCTGCCCGGGCCGGCCTTGCCGGAGTGGCTCGCGCCGATGGGGCTCATCGTGCCCGGCCAGCTGCTCACCGAGGCGCTGGCCAGGCGGCTGGGCATCGATCCCGACCATCCGCGCGGCCTGAGCAAGGTCACTCAGACCGACTGAGGGTCACCGGGCTTGAGGTCACGGGACTGAGGCCGCGGGCTGACGGCCGCGGGCTGAAGGGGCTACTGATCCCTGCAGACCTTGTGCTGTGCCGCCTGCGCCCGCGGCCGCAGCACCATCAGGTCGACGTTGACATGCGACGGCCGGGTGATTGCCCAGGTGACGGCGTCGGCGATGTCCTCGGCGGTCAGCGGCTCGGCCACGCCCGCGTAGACGGCAGCCGCCTGGGCGGCGTCGCCGCGGTACCGGTTCACGGCGAACTCGTCGGTCTTCACCATGCCCGGCGCGATCTCGATGACGCGTACCGGCTGCCCGCACAGCTCCAGCCGCAGCGTGGCGGCGAGCGCGTGCTCCCCGTGCTTCGCTGCGGCGTACCCCCCGCCGCCCTCGTAGGCAACGAAGCCCGCGGTCGACGACATGATCACGATGGTGCCGTCGCCGCTGGCGACCAGCCGGGGCAGCAGCGCCTGCGTGACGTTCAGGGTGCCGATCACGTTGACCTCGTACATGGCCCGCCAGTCGCCGGCCAGGCCGTCGGCGACCTGGTCGGCGCCCGCCGCGCCGCCGGCGTTGCTCACCAGGACGTCGCAGCGGTCCAGCGAGTCGGCCAGTGCGTCGACCCCGGCCCGGTCGGTGACGTCCAGCTGCCGGGCCTCCGCCTGGCCGCCGTCGCCGCGGATCCGCGCCGCGAGCGCCTCGATCCGCTCGGCTCGCCGGGCGGCCGCGATGACGTGATAGCCGGCCCCGGCTAGCCGGACGGCCGTCGCTGCCCCGATGCCGCTGCTCGCCCCGGTCACTAGCGCTACGCGATTCATGCTGTGATTCTGCCAGCCGCGGCGATTCTGCCAGCCGCGGAGCGGCGGAGCCGCGGCTGTCAGCGTGTCCTGCGGGGCGGGGACGCCTCCTGCAGGATCTCGACGTACCCGTCGGTGCCATGCACGCGGATCCGCTGCCCATCCCGGATCAGCCGGGTGGCATCTACCACACCGACCACGGCCGGCAGGCCGTACTCCCGTGCGATCACCGCGCCATGGGTCATCAGGCCCCCCACCTCCGTCACCAGGCCCTTGATCGCCACGAACGCAGGCGTCCAGCTGGGGTCCGTGTAGGCGGTGACCAGGATGTCGCCGGCTTCGAGATCGGCCTGCGCCATGTCCAGGATGACGCGGGCCCGCCCTTCGACGACCCCGGCGGAGACTGGCAGGCCGACCAGGGCACCGGCCGGGACGTCGCCGCGTCGGTACGTCCCGGTGACGGCCTCGCCATCGGAGGTGAGCACCCGGGGCGGCGTGAGCGCTTGATACGACCTGAACGCGTCCTTGCGCTGGCGGATGAGCTGGTCATCCACGTGGTTCGTGCGCACGACGTCGCGGAGTTCTGGGAACCTCAGGTAGAAGATGTCGTCCTTCTCACGAAGCACGTGGGACTGTACGAGGCGCTCGGCCTCTTTCAGCAGGGCCTGCTTGTACACGAAGTAGCGGCTGACCATGCCGTACTTCGGGTACTCCCGGTACCCGATGAAGGTCCGGACCCGGTCGATCATCCGCTTGGTATCTTCGGACTTCCGGTCCCCGTCCGGCAGGGCCCGCAAGCGCTCCAGCACGTCCTGTTCCTTCGCCCGTGCCTCCTGCCGCCCTTGCTCGAAGCGCCGCGGGCCGGCCCCCGGCGCGAAGTTCTTGACGTTGCCGAGGATCAGGGGCACCAGGGTGGAGGGGCGCTCGCTCCAGCGCGGCCGCGTGATGTCGATCTCGCCGACGCAGCGCATGCCGTACTTTTCGAGCCACGCCTCGATGGCGTCTCGCGCTTCCCGCCCGCCCGGGAGCTGGGCCAGCTCGCCGATGAAACCCTCGTCTTCGACGTGGTGCAGAAACGCCACCACGTCCGGATGCGGGCGGATCACGTCCGCGACGTCCAAGAGCGCCAGCCCCATCTCCGACGTGATGTTATGGGGAACCGACTGCGTGAGCGTGTCAGCCGCGTTCTTCTCGCCGAGCCACTCCTGCAGCTGGTCGTTGAGCCACCACGCGGCCTCCATCGCCGACATGAACACCTGATGGCTCTGCGGATCGAACAGGATGCGCCTCAGCTCCTGGATGTCCGCCTGGATGAAGTCGAGCAGCGCCTCCCCGGACTTCGCCTCGATGTCGCGTTCCGCGGCGGCGATGGATGCCTGGCTGCGCCCGATCAGCTCGGTGACGATGGCCGCATCGGTCTCGATCGGAGCTGGCGCGCCGCCAAACAGTGGCCCGGGGGGACCCTCGTCAGGCAGCGGGCGGATGAAGCCGGCGCGCTCGAGGATGGTCTGCAGCGCGTCCCCGGTCAGCGGATCGGATCTCCCCAGGGCCTCCAGGAGGCCGGCGCGGCTCGCCGGCGAGGCCAGCCTTTGGGTGACGTCGACGAACAGGCGGCCGCCCGCCTCGGCCATGGGTGCGGGGGTCGTCATCTGCCAGAAGGACAGCCCGAGGGGCTTCATGGCGTCGGTCATCATCTGCTGATGACCGACGGAGACGTAGACGTGGTTCTCCCGGTCGCCGGACTCCGGGATGGGGAACAGCGTGGTGATCGGCCGGCTCTGGACGAAAAGGAAGTCATCATCGACCAGGCACCATTCGATGTCCTGGGGGTGGCCGAAGTGCGCTTCGATCCGCCGCCCGAGCCGCGCGAGCCGCACAACCTGCGCATCCGTCAACGCCGCCTGCTCCTGCCGCTGGGGGTCGATCGCCTGTTCCTGCGTCCCGCCAGCCGGACAGGCGTGCACCGCACGCTCCTTGGCGGCGATCGCCTTGGCGACGACCTCGCCGTCGCGCACCGTGAAGACATCCGGGTTCACCAGGCCGGAGACCAGGGCCTCACCGAGGCCGAAGCTGGCCTCCACGGAGGCGATCTTCCGGTTGCCCGTGACGGGGTCGGCCGTGAACATGATGCCGGCCGCATCCGGGAACACCATCTGCTGCACGACCACGGCCATACCGACGTTCCGGTGGCCGAAGCCGTTCCGCAGGCGGTAGGTCACGGCCCGCTCGGTGAACAGGGAGGCCCAGCACCGGCTGACGTGCTGGAGGACCGCCGCCAGCCCCACGACGTTCAGGTACGTGTCCTGCTGGCCCGCGAAGGACGCCGTCGGCAAGTCCTCCGCCGTCGCGCTGGACCTGACGGCGTAGGCAGCGTGCCCGCCAAGCCGGGTGACCGAGCGGGTGATTGCCGCCGCCAGATCGTCAGGG
The DNA here is from genome assembly GCA_050013415.1 of Streptosporangiaceae bacterium. GTDB lineage: Bacteria > Actinomycetota > Actinomycetes > Streptosporangiales > Streptosporangiaceae > Palsa-506. The sequence continues at coordinate 6,167 of JBEKFH010000167.1, forward strand.
ATGGCGATCCCCTCAATGATCCGGCGGATCTCCGCGCTGAGCGCGCGGATCGCCTGCCGGTCGCCGGGATCCAGGTGCGCCAGCCGATCGGCCTGACCGTCGATCCAAGGCACCGTTGTCATGATCCGCCGGAAGGCGTCCGTCGTCACGCAGAAGCCAGCCGGCACCCGAATGCCATCGATTCGCGAAAGCTCCCCCAGGTGCGCGCCCTTGCCGCCAGCGAGTGCGACGCGGGTCTTGTCGATCTCTTCGAGACCCAGCACGTAGCGCTCGATCATCGCGATACCTCCAGGGTGGCCGGCGCCTGAGCGCTGCGGCGGTCAGCACGTCCGCTAACCCCGGTCGGCAGGCCAGGGAAAGGGTTCCACGTCGGGCGTGATCCATCCTGCCCTGGCGGCTGGGGACGCGAGGACAGCCGAGCTGTAGTGACGGGCGAGGAGCCGCTTGTCGAGCAACGCCGGGTTACGTCCGGCGAATGTCTCGAAATCGGTAGCGGATGGGTCCGCGCTGACGTGATGAGCCACGATCTCTGTCCAGGCGCGGGTGACGGTGGCGTTGAACTTCTGCGGCGCCCGCTCGTAGGCGGCGATGTGACGGATCCAGCGGCTGATCAGCTCGGCTGCGCGCGAGCTGCCATGCCGGCGCACCGTGATGAAGGCCAGGTGGATGTGCTGCCGGTGCCGGAACGCGCCGCCGGGCAGCACGACCTCTGCCAGGATCTCGGCGAGTTCTGCTGGCATCTCCTGGTCATCGGGGAACCTGTTCATTGCGAAACCTCCGTTATGGCGTGGATCACCGCGCTGAACCCGGCCAGGTCCGAGCTGGTGATCCCGGCTAGCGCAGTGAGTTCCAGATCGCGCATGGCAGCGTGCGCCGCGTCCGCGGCAGGTTGCCCGTCCTCGGTCAGCGACACCAGGAACGATCGCCGGTCGGCTGGATCGAGCCGCCGCACGACATAACCGCGGCGGACCAGCCGGTCGAGCACGCTGGTGAGCGTGGTCGGCCTGGTGGCGGTATCCGCCGCGAGCTCGCCGACGCTACGTGCCCGCCCGTCAGCCAGGTTCGCCAGGGCGTTGATCTCGGACGCGGTCAGGTCCAGATCGGCGAGCCGTGCCTGCAGGGCGTGCAAGGTCGCATGGGTGGCACGGTGCAGGGCAAGGATCACGGCACCAGACCCATTTTCGGATATCACGAAAACAGATTAACCGATATCGGATCGGATTGCCATCGCTGAACTTCCCGCCGGGCCGACCGTCACCGAGCCGGCCGCCAATGTGGCCAGTATGAGAACGCGGCTGAAGCGCCTGGCCGCCGAGGTGGCCGCCATGCGGGTCGCCGACGACAGGACGGCGGAGGAAATCATCGGTGACGACGACGTCGGCACGGGAGATGACTTCGCCGTGACGGACATCGCGGTAGTGCGCTGAGCGGGCGCCGGCCGAGGGCTGACCGCCTGTCACGCTCTACCATGGATGACGTGCCGGAAAAGAGCGGATCTGCTGACCGCCCGATACCGCGCGGAGTGATCATCGACTGGGGCGGTGTGCTGACCAGCCCGATCGCGTCCACGATCAACGCATGGATCGAGGCGGATGACGTCGACCGCCACAGCTACGCGGCGGTCATGCGGCCCTGGGTCCAGCAGGCCTACGGCGCCGACGGCGCGGGGAACCCGATCCACGCGCTGGAACGCGGAGAGTGCACGAACGAGGAGTTCGAACGACTCCTCGCCGCCCGGCTGCTCCGCGTCGATGGCAGCCCCGTTCCCGCCGACGGCCTGCTGGCCAGGATGTTCGCCGCGACGTTGCCGGACGCCGGAATGCACGACCTGGTGCGGGCCGTCCGCCGCGCGGGACTGCGCACCGCCCTGCTGTCCAACTCCTGGGGCGGCCTGGACTACCCGCGCGAGCTCTTCCCTGACCTCTTCGACGCCGTGGTGATCTCCGGCGAGACTGGCATGCGCAAGCCGGAGGAACGAATCTTCCGGCATGCCGCCACCCTGCTGGGACTCCAGCCAGCCGAATGCGTCTTCATCGACGACATCGAGGCCAACGTCCGCGCTGCCGAGGCGGTGGGCATGACCGGCCTGCACCACCGCGAGCCGGACTCCACCACCCGGCGGCTGTCGGCGATCCTCGGCATCCCGCTCGCACTGGCCGGTTAGCGACCTGACCGCCCGGCATCCTGACGGTGACCGCCCAGCTGCTCTAGCGTTGGACGCCGTGGCTGACTACCCGCATCCTTCCAGCCCCGGCCGGTCCGCCAACATGCGCGCCAACCGGCGCACGGACACCAAGCCCGAACTCGCGCTGCGCCGCGCCCTGCACGCCGCGGGGTACCGGTACCGCAAGGACCACCGCCTCGATCTCGACGGCGGCGCGCGGGTCCGGCCGGATATCGCGTTCACCGCCCGCCAGGTGGCGGTCTTCGTCGACGGCTGCTTCTGGCACTGCTGCCCGGAGCACGGCAGCAAGCCCGCGGTCAACGTCGGCTACTGGGACCCGAAGCTGCGCAGGAACGTCGAGCGTGACCGTGCCGCCGACACCGCGCTGGCAGCAGCGGGCTGGGCGGTGGTGCGGGTCTGGGAGCACGAGCCGCTGGAGGCGGCCGTAGCGGCCGTTATCGCCGCACTGGCGATTTCCCGGCCGGGAGAGGCTGATCCTGGCACACTGTGAACACCCATGCGCGTCTACCTGCCCTGCACGCTGCCGGCCCTCGCCCGGCTGCTCGCCAGCGCCGACATCGGCCCTGCTCCACTGCGCGGGTTCGCCGTCACGCCCGCGCTGCGGGAGTGGTACGTCAGCGGTGACCTCGAGGAACTCGAGTATGTCGCGATGACAGCGGCGGCCAGGGCGTCGCTCCGGCTGCTGCTCGATGATCCCGACTCGCCGCCGCGGCGAGTCGTGCTCGCGGTCGAGATACCGGACGAGCGGGTCGTCACGACCACCGGGCCCGGCGATCCGGCACTGGTCGAGATCGACCAGGAGATCCCCGTTCGTCTTGTCGTGTCTGGTCATATCGACGACCCTGGCGCTGCCGACGACATCCGCGCCGCGGTGGCCGCGCTGCCGAAGGCCGACGACGGCGACGATGACGCGCGGTTTGCCGTAGACGGCGCGGAGGGACACGAGCTCCTGTGGTACGCCAGTCAGGAGCTGGCCTACATGGCCGGCTGAGCGACGAGGTCTGGAGCCCATCGTGATGGATGCCGTCACCAACGTCCCGCCGCCGGTCAACGAGCCGATCAGGGGTTATGCGCCGGGCAGCGGCGAGCGCGCCGTGCTGGCGGCCAGGGTCAAGGAACTGACCGGGGAGCGCGCCGAGCTGACCATGACCGTGGGCGGCCGCCAGCGGATGGGCGGCGGGGACAGGGTCGAGGTCGTCCAGCCGCACAACCACCGGCACGTGCTCGGCGAGCTTGGCAACGTAACCGAGAC
>JBEKFH010000168.1:0-9486 GCA_050013415.1 Streptosporangiaceae bacterium
AGCAGGTAATGCGGGTCGCACGGAATGCAGTGACCGCCCACGCCCGGTCCGGGCAGGGCGCCGAGGAACCCGTACGGCTTCGTTCCCGCCGCGAGGGTCACCTCGACCGGATCCAGGCCCAGCGCGCCGCAGGCGTCAGCGAACTCATTGGCCAGGGCCAGCGACACCGCGCGGAAGATGTTCTCGTACAGCTTGGTGGCCTCGGCCGCCTCCGGTGAGCTCACCAGGTACACCACGTCGGTCAGCTGGCCGATGACCTCGGCCGCGCGCGAACTGCACTCGGGCGTGATGCCGCCCACCACCCGGGGCGTGTCGCGCTGGACATGATCGGGATTGCCCGGGTCTATCCGCTCCGGGCTGAACGCCACGAACACGTCCGAGCCCACCCGCAGGCCGCGCTGCTCCAGGGGCCCGGCCAGCAGGTCACGCGTGGTCCCCGCATAGGTCGTCGAGGTCAGGATCAGCGTCTGCCCCGGCCGCGCGTGCGCGACGACGCTCGCGCACGCCGCTCGCAGCGCGCCGAGGTCAGGGACGTAGTCGCTATCAACGGGCGTCGGCACGCAGATGATCACCGCGTCCGCCTTTGCCACCGCGGCCGGATCGCTCGTCAGCTCCAGGGATCCGTCGCTCAGCGCGGCGTCCAGCCGGATCCGGTCCGGCTCGCCCAGGTCGGCCTCCCCCGTGACGATCTCCCGGAGCCGGCCCTCGCTCACGTCAACCCCGATGATCCGCCCGCACCGGCCCTGCAGCGCGGCTGCGGTCGGCAGGCCCACGTACCCCATCCCGACGATCGCCGCCGACCAGCTGACCATGCCGCCGCCGCTGCCGTTCCCGGCGGCTGGGCCCGGCCCAGGATCGGTTCCCGGCATCTCGAAGAGCACCAGCCGGCTTTCCAGCTGGTGCTCCCTGCCGTTCACCGCCAGCGACAACGCGGGCTTGCTCATCATGCTCCTTCCGCTCGGTTCAGCGTCCGCACGGCATCCGCGGCGTGCCTACGCACGCCTGCCCCGGTACGCGATGTAGCTCCGGTACAGCCGCCGCTTGACTGCCATCCGGGCGGCGCCGTCCTGCTGCCCGACGTAGATCCGGGGCAGCGCCATCAGCCCGACGTCGGCAGCGGGCGCCTCGACCGCGCACGCGTAGTCATAGCCCGCGTCCCGGACCGCGCGGCGGGCTGCGGCGTCCATGGAGCCGCAGGGATAGCAGAAGCCGCGGATCTCCGTGCCCAGCAGTGCGGCGAGGGCCGTCCGGCTGGCGCCGACCTCGTCCGCGAGCTGCCCGGCGGTCAGGCCCGCCAGCCTGACGTGCGTGGCGCTATGCGAGCCGATCTCGATGCCGGCGGCGGCGAGCTTGCCGACCTCGTCGGCGGACATCAGCGACCAGGACGGCCCCTCGTCCCAGTCGTTGGTACCGCCCAGCCGGCCGGAGATGACGTAGGCCGTCGCACCGAACCCGCGGCGCTGCAGTTCCGGCAGCGCTGCCTCCAGCACGCTGGTGTACCCGTCGTCGAAGGTGATGCCGACCAGGCCGCGCTCGCGGCCGTCCCGCATCGCGTCCACCAGCGCGCCGACGCCCACGCCGCGTAGCCCGGACCGCTCGAGCCACCGCATCTGCTCGGCGAACCGGCCTGGCGTCACGCACAGCTTGTTCGGATCCTCGGTGACCTCCGCGACGGCGTGATACATCAAGATCATGGGCAGGTAGCGCGGGCGCGGCAGCCCGCCGAAGCCGCGCCGGCGGCCGGCCGGGTCCCAGGCCTGGGCAGAGTCCCAGGCCTGGGCAGAGTCCGGCTCCGTCATCGGCCGGCCCCCACGGCCACCCCGGGCCGGCGGCGGGCGGCGGAGGACAGCTGGCCGGCCACGGTCCTGGCCGCGTGGTCCGAGCCGTAAACGAAGCGCATGACCGGGCCCATCGTGGGGGCCACGGCCGGCCCGATGAAGTACAGCCCCGGAACCGGCGACTGGTAGGACCCGTCCACCACCGGGGAGTCCGCCAGGGTTCGCAGGGCCGGCCGCAGCTGGTCACTGAGGAACGTCAGGCGGCGCACGTCGGGGCGGTATCCCGTGCCGGCGATCACGTGATCGACGGCGAGCTCGGTGACCCCGCCGGGCCCGCTGAGCTCCAGCACAACGCCGTCGCCGTCGGCCTTCGCGGACTTCAGCTCCTGGCCGAGCAGGACCGGGAACTGGCCGTTCACCCGGGCGGGCAGCCAGGAGGCGCCGGCCGGGCCGAGCGCGGTGCGGGCGCGGTGCACCCGGGTGGCCCGCGGCAGGTGCCGGAACAGCTCCGGGTGCACGGAGTAGAACCAGGTGCTCCAGCCCGACCCGAGCCCCGACTCCGGCTCCCGCAGCCGCTTGAGCAGCGGGCGGTCCGGCGGCAACGGGGCGCCGTTCCACTTCAACTGCGTCGTCCTGGCCACGAGCTGGACATCCGCGCCGTTCTCGTGCAGGAGAGCGGCGGATTCCAGCGCGGACTGGCCGGCCCCGAGCACGACGACCTTCTGGCCACTGAAGACACCGAGGTTGTCATGGGCCGAGGCGTGGGTGCAGGCCGACGCGGGCAGCCCGGCCAGCAGCGCGGGCATCCGGACGAAATGCTCGACTCCGGCCGCCACGACGACGCTAGCCGCCTGTGCCTGCTCCCCGTTGGCCAGGCTGATCTCGAAGTGGCCGTCCTTCGGGATGACGCTGGTGACGAGGGTCTCCTCGATGTCAGGGACGAGCTCCTGGCGAAACCACTGGCCGTAGGCGTTGAAGGTGTCCAGCGAGACCGGCAGGCCGTAGCTCTTGTACGGCCGGCCGGTGGCCTTGCAGAAGGCCTCCAGCGTGTGCTCCCCGTCCGGACTCGACAGGTTCGACGCGAAACCCTGAGATTTCAGGAACATCCCCGCGGGCATGGACTCGCGCCACAGCCGCATCGGCAGCCCGAACTGGCGGAACCGGACACCCGCCGCGCGCAGGTGCGCGCCAAGCGAGAGCCCGTAGGGCCCGGCTCCTACGATGGCCACATCGACGGCGTCGCTCATACCTTTGTCTCCTCCTTGTGCGTACGCTGCGGTCCTTGCCGCGCGTTCAGTTCAGGCGTGGTCGGCGGGCGATGCTGCCCGCCTGGGCTGGCTCCCCCGGCCGTGCGGCGGCTGGCTCCCCCGGCTGCGCGGCCAGCCGCGTACCTGGGCCCGCCGCCTCCGGCGCCGTCCTCCCGGCTGGCGCCGTCCTCCCGGCTTGCGCCGCGCCGCTGCAGCGGGCGGGTCGCCAGCCGCAGGCCCATCCGCAGGCACATCAGGCCGAACGGCCGCAGGTCATCGCGCGCGAACCAGGCGGTCTCGTCGACCGTGCGCAGAGACGCCGCCCAGGCCCGCGGCCCGAGCTCCCCGCTGCGCCAGTAGCCGAGCGCGCCGATCGGGTCATAGTTCTCCACCAGGAAGCCGCGTCCGCTCACCTGCTCCCCGTCGGGAATGGCCTGGCCGGTCAGGTCCAGGTACTGGGCGATGGCCACGTCGACGCCGGCGCTGTCCACGAAGAGCCGGAACTGGGCGCCGAGCCGCGGATTGAAATCCAGCAGCTTGTACTGCTCATCCCTGGCATCCCAGCGCAGATCCAGGTCGAGGATCCCGCGGTACGACAGGCGGGCAAGCAGCCCGGTGACCTGATCGCGCAGCCGCGGGTTCGGCGTGGAACGGCCGAGGCTGGTCAGCCCGGCATGGGCCGGGTACGAGCGTTCCTTGACGCCGGTGAAGGCCGGCCTGCAGATCGCGCTCGCGTCACAGTAACCGTGGAAGAACCAGTCCTGGCCAGGGCCGCCGGGAATGAACTCCTGCAGCATCAGGCCGGCGCCACCGCGATCACAGGCGCGGTAGCAGGCATCCAGCGCTGCCTCGTCAGCCAGGATCGAGGTGCTGCGAAGCTTCCCGCTGCCATCCCGCCACGGCGTGGTGAGCTTCGCGACCAGCGGGAAGCCGGCTCCGGCGGCGAACTCGCGAGCCGCGTCGAGTGAGCCGGGCACTGCGGCCTGCGCACAGGGCACCCCCAGCCTGCCGCAGAGCTCATGCAGCGAGTACTTGCCGGCCAGCTGGCGGGGCAGCTCACGCGGCGGCCCCGGGAACAGGAACGACGACCGCAGCTCGTCGCCGTGCTCAGCCAGGAAGATCGCTCCGGCGTCGTCAGTCGGGATGAGCACTGCCCGCTGGCCGATTCGCCCGGCCAGGGCTGCCAGGCCGGCCAGCACCCGGTCAGCGTCGTCCGGGCTTGGCTGCCAGAAGCAGCGGCCCTGCAGGTAACGCGAGCTGGCGGCCGGGGCCCATGGCCCTTCGTGCACGCCGTAGACGGGCACGCCAAGTCGCCCGAGGCTGCGGATAACCCCGAGTCCGCCGTGGTGCATGACGTTCTGATCGAACTTCAGCACCACCGCTGGTGTGGTCGTGTCGATGCCCGGCAGGGCGCCGCTCAAGGGCGCACCCGTCGCGCGTTCGTATTCAGGCACTACGGCTTCCCCCTGGCGGTGTGGCGGCCATCAAGCAAGTCGCGGCACGCGAGACCAGACTCTGCCAGCCGTTTCGCCCGGAAACATCCGTCATCAGGGTGAGGAAACCTACCCACGCCGGCCGACGTGGCACGGCATGGCCGGTATGCCGCGAGCCTGGCGGCCCGCCCGGCTCAGCGGCCGGACGGCGGGCCGCCCGACGCCGGGCGGCCCGACGCCGGGGTCACTCCACCGTGACGGACTTGGCCAGGTTGCGGGGCTGGTCCACGTCGTGTCCCTTGGCCGCGGCGAGCTCGCAGGCGAACACCTGCAGCGGCACGGTGCTCACCAGCGGCTGCATCAGGGTCGGCACGGCGGGCAGCTCGATCAGCGTGTCGGCATACGGCGCCACCACGTCGTCACCCACCTCGGCGATCACGATGGTCCGGGCGCCCCGCGCCCGGATCTCCTGGATGTTCGACACGATCTTGTCGTGCAGGACCGAACGGCCTTCCGGCGACGGGACTATCACGACGACCGGCAGGCCGTCGGCGATCAGCGCGATCGGCCCGTGCTTCAGCTCGCCGGCCGCGAAGCCCTCCGCATGCATGTAGGCGAGTTCCTTGAGCTTCAGCGCGCCCTCCAGCGCGACCGGGTAACCGACATGGCGGCCGAGGAAGAGCACGCAGCGCTCGCCGGCCAGCTCGCGGGCCACCGCCCGGACCGGCTCCATCGCTTCCAGGACGCTCTGCACCGCGGCCGGCATCCGCTGCAGCTGGTTCATCACGGCAGTGATCTCGTCGCCGTACATGGTGCCGCGGGTCTGCGCGAGGTACAGCGCCAGCAGGTAGCAGGCCACCAGCTGGGTGAGGAAAGCCTTCGTGGAGGCGACGGCGATCTCGGGGCCGGCGTGCGTGTAGACGACCGCGTCGCACTCGCGCGGGATGGAGGAGCCGTTCACGTTGCAGATCGCGACGACCCGCGAGCGCTGCTCGCGGGCGTGCCGGACCGCCATCAGCGTGTCCATGGTCTCGCCGGACTGGGAGATGGCGATGACCAGGGTGGAACGGGTCAGGATCGGGTCGCGGTAGCGGAATTCGCTGGCCAGCTCCACCTCGCAGGGGATCTTGGTCCAGTGCTCGATGGCGTACTTCGCGATCATGCCCGCGTGATAGGCGGTACCGCAGGCCACGATGATGATCTTGTCAAGATCCCGCAGCTCGTCGTCGGACAGCCGCATCTCGTCCAGGGTCAGCGCGCCGTCAAGGCCGACCCGGCCGAGCAGCGCGTCGGCGATCGCGCGCGGCTGCTCCGCGATCTCCTTGAGCATGAAGTACTCGAATCCCGCCTTCTCCGCCGCCGATACGTCCCAGTCCACGTGGTAGTCGGTGACATCGGCAGGCGCGCCGTCGAATCCGGTCACCGTGATCCGGTCGGCGCGTATCTCCACTACCTGGTCCTGGCCAAGTTCGATGGCGTCCCTGGTATACGCGATGAACGCCGAGACGTCGCTGGCGAGGAAGTTCTCGCCGTCACCGCGGCCGGCCACGAGCGGCGAATTGCGGCGGGCGCCGACGACCGCGTCAGGATCGCGGACATCGACGGCGACGAGCGTGAACGCGCCCCGCAGCCGCTGGCAGACCAGGCGCATCGCGCTGGCGAGCGAGCCCGGCGCCGGGGCGCCGGTTCCCGGGACGTCCGGCACCGTCGCCATCTGCTCCTCGATCAGGTGCGCGACAAGCTCGGTGTCGGTCTCGGACGTGAGCTCGTGTCCCTTGGCCTCAAGCTCCGTCCTGAGGGCGGCGAAGTTCTCGATGATGCCGTTGTGCACGACGGCGAGATGGCCGCCGCAGTCAGTGTGCGGGTGGGCGTTGGCGTCCGTGGGCGGCCCGTGGGTGGCCCAGCGGGTATGGCCGAGACCGACCAGCCCGGCCAGCGGCGGCTGCTCGGCGAGCGCGGATCTCAGGTTGCCGAGCTTCCCGGCTCGCTTAGCCCAGCCGAGCTTCCCGGCCGCCACCACGGCGATGCCCGCCGAGTCATAGCCGCGGTACTCCAGCCGGCCAAGGCCGTCAAGGACAACGTCCGATGCCTGACGATGGCCGGCGTATCCCACGATTCCGCACATGAACGCCAGGTTAGTCGCTGATTCGCGGCGCAATTTCAGAGAACTATCAGTTATGCAAATAAATTGATCCGCTCATCGGTGCGCGGCGGAGCAGCCGGCACCATGCGGGCGGCGCGCCAGAAGCCGCGGCCTGCGGTAGCGCCAGAAGCCGCGGCCAGTAGGGGCGCGACCGTGGTGGCGCGACCGTGGTGGCGCCGTCAGCCCGCGTCGCGGACCGCGCCGGCGAGCCGATCGGCGACCCGGTGCGCCTGGCCGGCGTCCAGCGCCTCGACCATGACGCGAACGGCGTCCTCGGTCCCGCTGGCGCGGACCAGCACCCGGCCCGCGCTGCCCAGCTCCGCCGTCGCGGCGCTCACGGCGGCCGTGACCGCCCCGGAGGCGGCGACCAGTGCCTTGTCCACCCCGGGCACGTTGATGAGCACCTGGGGGCACTTGGTCATCACCCGGGCCAGCTCGGCCAGCGGCCGGCCGCGGCGGGACATGACGGAAAGCAGCTGCAGTGCGGTCAGCATGCCGTCGCCGGTGGAGGCATGGTCGAGCAGGATGACATGGCCGGATTGCTCACCGCCGAGCACGAACTTTCCCTCGCGCATGGCCTCCAGGACGTACCGGTCCCCGACCGGCGTCTCGACCACGTCGATGCCCGCCGCCCGCATCGCGCGGCGGAAGCCGAGGTTGGCCATCACCGTGGTCACGACCGTGTCTCCCGCCAGCTGCCCTGCCTGCTGCATGTCCAGGGCCAGCAGGGCCAGGATCTGGTCACCGTCGATCACCTGGCCGCCAGCGTCGACGGCCAGGCACCGGTCCGCGTCACCGTCGTGCGCGATCCCGGCGTCGGCCCGGTGCTCGGTCACCGCCGCGGCCAGCGCGCCGAGCGAGGTGGAGCCGCAGCCATCGTTGATGTTGAGCCCGTCGGGCTCGGCGCCGATCGCGATCACGTCGGCGCCCGCCCGGCGAAGCAGCCGCGGCGCCAGCCCGGAGGCAGCCCCGTGCGCGCAGTCGACCACCACCCGGAGCCCGGCGAGCGGCAGGCCGCCGGCGGAGCCCGCGCCCGGCAGCGTCGACAGCAGATGGGCCAGGTAACGCTCCACCTCGCCAGCTGCGTCCCGCACCCGGCCGAACCCCCCGTCCGGCACTCGCGGCTGACCCGCCGGGCCGGACCCGGAACGGCCCGGGTCGCCCAGCCTGAACTCGATCTGGTCCTCGACGGCGTCTGGCAGCTTCAGCCCGCCGGGCCCGAACAGCTTGATCCCGTTGTCGGGTGCCGGGTTGTGGCTGGCGGACAGCATCACGCCGAGTTCGGCACCGAGGCCGGCGGTCAGGTAGGCCACCGCAGGGGTCGGCAGCACGCCGAGCCGCAGCACGTCCACGCCGGAGCTGGCCAGGCCGGCCACGACCGCGGCCTCAAGAAACTCACCGGATGCCCTGGGGTCCCGCCCGACCAGCGCGACCGGCCGCCGCCCGCCGGAGCGCGCCGCGGCGAAGGCGCCCATGCCGTCGAGGACCGCCACCGCCGCGGCGGCCAGGTCCATGGCAAGTCTCGCGGTCAGATCACGGCCAGCGACCCCGCGGACACCGTCGGTTCCGAACAGCCGGTCCACGGGAACGCCCCCGGTTCTTTCCGGTGCTGTCGCGCTGACCCGTTGCCAGCGCCTCGACTGCTGACCGGGGTCAGCGCTTGGAGTACTGCGGCGCCTTGCGCGCCTTCTTCAGGCCGTACTTCTTGCGCTCCTTGACCCTGGCATCCCTGGTCAGGAAGCCAGCCCGCTTCAGGGTCGGCCGGTTCTCCGGGTCGACGAGAATCAGCGCCCGGGCGATGCCGAGCCGCAGCGCGCCGGCCTGCCCGGTGACGCCGCCGCCAGTGATCCGGGCGATCACGTCGAACTGCTCTTCCGCGCCCAGCGCCACGAACGGCTCGTTGATCAGCTGCTGATGCAGCTTGTTCGGGAAGTACTCGTCCAGTGCCCGCTCGTTGACCTGCCACTTGCCGGTCCCCGGGGTTATCCGGATCCGGGCGATGGCCTCCTTGCGGCGGCCAGTGGCGATCGCGTTCCCGGTCACGACCGGCTTGCGCACCGCGGGCCGCGCCGGAGCGCCCGCCGCCGCGTCGCCAGTCTCGGTCGTGTATTCCGATACGTGCTCCCCGGCGGTCTCCCCGGATGCCGCACCAGCCCCCGCTGCGGGTGCCCTGCCGGCAGTGGACTCGGCCACGTGTATTCCTCGCGCTTCCTGGTTGGCTCTGGTTATCGCGCCGCGGCGCGGCTGATCCCGGCCTGCTGAGCGATCTGCGTGATCTCGTACGGAACGGGCTGCTGAGCCTTGTGCGGGTGATCGGGGCCCGCGTACACCTTGAGCTTGCGCAGCATCTGCCTGCCCAGCGTGTTCTTCGGGAGCATGCCCTTGACCGCCTTCTCGACCGCTCGCTGCGGATGCTTGGCGAGCAGGTCGCCGTAGGCGATCGAACTCAGCCCGCCTGGGTAACCGGAGTGCCGGTACGCCATCTTGTCCGTCAGCTTGTTGCCGGACAGGGCGATCTTCTCCGCGTTGACCACGATCACGAAGTCGCCCGTGTCCACATGCGGCGCGAAAATCGGCTTGTGCTTGCCGCGCAGCAGGATCGCCGCCTGGCTGGCCAGCCGGCCGAGTACTACGTCGCTGGCGTCGATGACATGCCATTGACGATGGATGTCGCCAGCCTTCGGGCTGAATGTGCGCACAGTCATAAGCCTTCGCGTGTGGGTCCGGAGATCCTGGGCCCCCGCCCGGGGCTGTCCCTCCAGGCGCGGGAATCCGCGGCATCAGCAGCTGCTCAGCTGCCCGGGGGCGGGCAGCGCGGGCATGCCGATGCACATGGACGCATGCGTAGGATACCGGCCGTAGCCGGCGGCGGTCAAAGCGAGGCC
>JBEKFH010000169.1:0-9470 GCA_050013415.1 Streptosporangiaceae bacterium
CGGCGAAGCTCCGTCAAGCAAGCGACAGATAGGCGAGCGACAGATAGGCGAGCGACAGATAGGCGAGCGACAGATAGGCGAGCGACTGATAAGCGGCCAAGGCAAGCGCTGATGATTGACCGACTGGTCAGTTAAGGTAATGTAAAAGTAATGTCAAAGTAAAGTGATCAACGACGCGCAGGCACCACCTGGCCGGCAACTCGGACCAGTGCACCGAATAGTCAAAACCGGATCGTCCGCAACCCGATGACGCTTCTGCCACGTTATGTACCCCCGGTCGGAGTCGAACCGACACTGGGGACCCTTTTAGGGGGCCGGCCTCTTCCTTTGGGCTACGGGGGCGCTTCCTGAGGATACCCCTAACCGTTCGGATAAACGACCGGACGGCGGATTATTATGGGTTGAATTCGTCCTTAATGTCACCAATTTAATTTCTCTCTCTGAGGGCACCGATACGCCAAGTAACCATTTCACTACATTGATCTACGCTCTGTAAGCAGATCGCCGAAGATGGTGCGAGACTTACCGGCCAGCCTGCCACCCGGGCGCGCTGGAACACGGCGTCCAGCATGTCGCCGGTGACCCGGCCGGTGAACGTATTCTGCTGGCTCGGGTGATAGCAGCCGATGAGTAACACATCGCCGCTGCCGCTGCTGCGGCCGGCGCTGCTCCTCCCGCCGGCGCTGCTGTCGGCGCCGTTGCTGCCGCTGCCGCTGTCCGGGCCGTTGCTGCCGCCAGTACCGCTGCCGGCGGCCGGGGCGAGCAGGGCCTCAGCGCCGTGCCCGAACGCTGGCCGCGGCCTGGGCAGGCTGAAGGCCGCCAGGGCCAGCTGCGGCCAGATGGCCTGCCAGGCGAAATGACCAAGGCAGACGATGACCCGGAGCGAGCCGCGGATCTGGGCGATTTCCGCTGCGAGCCAGGGCGCGCAGGCATCCCGCTCGGCGACCGAGGGCTTGTTCTCCGGCGGGGCGCAGCGGACGGCGGCGACCATGCGCGTCCCCAGCAGGCGCTGGCCATCCCCGGCAGCGAGGCTGGCGGGCTGGGCGGCCAGGCCGCACCGCCAGAGGGAGCCGAACAGCACGTCTCCGCTGCGATCCCCGGTGAAGATCCGCCCGGTGCGATTCCCGCCGTGCGCGGCCGGCGCCAGGCCGACGATCAGCACGCCCGGCCGCTCGTCGCCCCAGCCAGGAACGGGCCGTCCCCAGTAACGCTCCGCGGCGAACGACCGGCGCTTGGTCAGCGCCACCTGCTCGCGCCAGCCGACCAGCCGGGGGCAGGCGCGGCAGACCGACTGCCGGGCGGCGAGCTCGGCCAGGGTGCCGGCGGTCGCGGCGAGGCGCTCCACCGCGGCCGGATCGGCCGCCACCGGAGTTGCCGCCGTGGCCGGATCGTCCGGCCAGCCGGTCCCCGGCGGCACCGGGCTCAGGCCGCCAGCGACCGCGGGCTCACCGGCCACGGCGACCCGCCAGGGACCAGGCGATGCCGTCCAGGATGTCATGCTCGCTGGCCACCACCTCGGCGAAGCCAAGCCGCGTGATGATCCGGTCGAGCACCAGTGCGCCCGCGCCGATCACATCCACCCGGCCGGGGTGCATGACGGGGAGCAGGGCGCGTTCCGCCCGGGTCTGGCCGAGCAGCATGCGCGTCACCGCATGCACCTGCGCGGCCGTGATCCTGGCGTGGTGGATCCGGCCGGCGTCGTAGCCGGGCAGGCCGAGGGCAAGGCCGGCCACCGTGGTGACCGAACCGGCCAGCCCGACGAACGTGCGCGCGCGCCGCGCGGGCACCGTGGCGACGGCCAGGTCGATCGCCGCGTCGATGTCGGCGACCGCCGCGTCGATCTCGGCCCCGGCCGGCGGGTCGGAGTGCAGGTGCCGCTCGGTCAGCCGGACGCAGCCGATGTCGACCGAGACAGCCGCGAGCGCATCGCCCGCGCGGTTCTCCCCAGGGCCGCCCGCGCCTGATTCCCTGTCTCGCATGATGCCGCCAGCGTGGTCGCCGCCGAGTACGAATTCCGTCGAGCCGCCGCCGATGTCGACCACCAGGTACGGCGGGGCGAGCCGCGGCCCGTCCGCCCCCGGCCCGTCCGCCCCCGGCCTGTCGAGCTCGGCAGTGGCACCGGTGAAGGACAGGAACGCCTCCTGGCTGCCGCTGAGGACCTCCGGCGGCACCCCCAGAATCGCGGTGACCCCGCGGACGAAGTCACCGGAGTTCGCCGCGTCCCTGGTGGCGCTGGTCGCCACCATCCGGACGGCGGTGGCTGAGTAATCGGTGATGACCTTCGCGTATTCCTCCAGCACGCCGAGCGTCCGGGCCAGTGCGTCCGGGGCCAGGCGGCCGGTCGCGTCCACCCCCTGGCCGAGCCGGACGATCTCCATCCGGCGGACCAGGTCAGCCAGCCCGGCCTGGCGCGGGTCAGCGTCGGCGATGAGCAGCCGGAGCGAGTTGGTGCCGCAGTCAATCGCCGCGACCCGGATCACGCCGGGCGTCCCGGTCACGGGATGCTCACGCACGGGCCGGCCGCCCACCACTGCCCGGCGGCCCCGATCGCCTCGCCGCCCAGCGGGTTCGCCCCGCGGCAGGCGAGCTCGTGCGCGGCGAGCGCGTGCAGGCACTTCACCCGGTCCGGCATCCCGCCGGCGCTGGCAGTCCCGGGCGGCAGCGGCTCGACGCCCGCGGCGCGGGCGGCCGCATCCCGCCGGGTGAGGTAGTCGTGGTGCGCGGCCAGTTGCGCCCGCCTCAGCTCCGGGTCCGCGGCCAGCCGCCCCGTCATCTCCCGCATCAGCCCTGCTGCCTCCAGCCTGCTCATGGCCACGGTAGCGCGCGGGCAGGTCAGGTAGTAGAGGGTCGGGAACGGGGTGCCGTCGGGCAGCCGCGGCGCGGTCTCGATGACATCGGGCAGGCCGCACGGGCACCGGTGGGCGACCCCGAGAACGCCGCGCGGCGGACGGCCCAGCTGGCTGGCGATCTCGGCGACGTCAGTCTCGGTGACGTCGGTCACGACGCCTTGTCCGCCGCGCGGACCGAGCCCCAGAGGCGCTCGTACCATGGCGTGACCGGGCCGCGGGCCGGGGCGGCCGGGCCGACGAACGGCTTGGTGCCAATGACCACGTAGCAGGTCTGGCTCGGCAGGCACATGTGCAGCGTGTTCCGCGCCTGCTGCTCGACATAGGCCGGATCGGTCAGCCTGCGGTGCTGAGCCGCGAGCCTGCTCAGCTGACCCTCGATCGTCTGCCGCTGCGCTGTCAGCTCGTCGATCTGCCGGCGCTGGCCGATGTACTCCCGCACCGGGTAGGCGAGACTCAGCGCGATCGCGCAGATCACCACCGCGAGGACGGCCGCCCTGCTGGTGAACCTGGCGCGCTGCGGCGCGGCCGGGCGGTCAGCCGGAGCCGTCATCTGCCGCCGGCCGCCGAGCGCGGGAAGGCTGCCCGGCCGGCGTAGCTGGCCGCGTCGCCGAGCAGCTCCTCGATCCTGAGCAACTGGTTGTACTTGGCCACCCGCTCGAACCTGGCCGGCGCGCCTGTCTTGAGCTGGCCGCAGTTGGTGGCCACCGCCAGGTCGGCGATCGTCGTGTCGTCCGTCTCGCCCGAGCGGTGACTGATCACGCAGCTGAACTTGCTGCGGTGCGCGAGCGACACCGCGGTGAGCGTCTCCGTCACCGTGCCGATCTGGTTGAGCTTGACCAGCAGCGCGTTCGCCGTCCGCTCGTCGATGCCGCGGCGCAGCAACTGCGGGTTGGTCACGAAGATGTCATCGCCGACCACCTGCACCCGGTCCCCCAGCGCCGCGGTCAGCTGCTGCCAGCCAGCCCAGTCGTCCTCGGCCAGCGGATCCTCCAGCGAGAGGATCGGATACTGATCGAGCCAGCCGGCGTAGATCCCGGTCATCTCCGCGGCGGTCCGGGCGGTGCCCTCGAACCGGTACGCCCCGTCGGAGTAGAACTCGGACGCGGCCGCATCGATCGCCAGCGCGACATCCCGGCCCGGCGTGAATCCGGCCTTCCCGATCGCCTCCACGATCAGGTCGAGCGCGGCCCTGTTGTGCTCAAGGTCCGGGGCGAAGCCACCCTCGTCGCCGACGCCGGTGGCCAGGCCATGCTGCCTCAGCACGGACTTCAGCGCGTGGTAGGTCTCCGCGCCCCAGCGCAGCGCTTCGGCGAAGGTGCCCGCCCCGACCGGCAGGATCATGAACTCCTGCACGTCGACGTTGTTATCCGCGTGCGCGCCGCCGTTGAGAATGTTCATCTGCGGCACGGGAAGCAGGTGGGCGTTCGGCCCGCCCAGGTAGCGGAAGAGCGGAAGCTGGGCCGACTCGGCGGCGGCCTTGGCGACCGCGATGCTGACCCCGACGATCGCGTTGGCGCCGAGTCGCGACTTGTCCGGCGTACGGTCCAGGTCGATCAGGGCCTGATCGACCAGCCGCTGGTCATCGGCGTCGTAGCCGAGCAGCTCCGGCTGGATCTCGTCGATGACCGCGGCGACGGCCTTCAGCACGCCCTTGCCGCCGTACTCGGCGCCGCCGTCCCTGAGCTCGACCGCCTCAAGGGCACCGGTGGACGCGCCGCTGGGCACCGCCGCCCGGCCGAGTGTCGCGTCATCCAGCAGAACCTCGACCTCAAGGGTCGGGTTGCCGCGCGAGTCCAGGATCTGCCTCGCGTCAACGGCTTCGATAGCGGCCACGGTGGAAACTCCCGACTGATTCTGCGGCGACATGTCCGCATCGGAGCCTAGCCGACCTCGCCCGGCCGGCGCCGGGGCCACGCCGTAACCGGGCAGGCAGGTCAGGCTCGCTGCTCGCGCTCCCAGGCGAGCACCCGGTCCCGGTAGGCCCGCGCGGCGCTGCGCAGCTCCAGCTCGGGGTCGAGCCCCGCCGCACGGGCGCGCCCTGCCAGCGCGAACAGCTCGGCGCCGATATCGCTGACGTCCGCGGCGGTCGGCAGGTCGGCCAGCTCATCCGGCACGCCGGCCCGCTCGGCCCGCCGCAGCAGCTGCGCGGCCAGCGCCAGGGCCGGCTGGCCCAGCGGAATGCCGTCGACCGCCGAGGCCGGCGAGCCGCCGCGGGATTCCCGCTCCTCGGCCTTGATCGAGTCCCAGTTCCGCTTCACCTCGTCGGCGCCGGAGACGCTCACGTCGGCGAAGACATGCGGATGCCGGCGCACCAGCTTGGCGACGATGCCGTCGGCGACGTCGTCAATCGTGTAGCCCGTGCCGTCGGTCCGCTCCGCGGCGACCCTGGCGTGGAACGCCACCTGGAGCAGGACGTCGCCGAGCTCCTCCCGCAGCGCGGCCGGATCACCGCTCTCCAGCGCGTCAATCGCCTCGTAGCTCTCCTCCAGCAGGAACGGGGCGAGCGTGGCATGCGTCTGCTTCGCGTCCCAGGGGCACTCGGTCCGCAGCCGGTCCATCACGGCCACCAGCTCGAGCAGGCGCGCGCCGGGCGGATCGCCGCCGTCGGCGCCAGTTCCCCCGGCGGCAGTACCGCCGGCAGCGGTCCCCCCGGCAGAAACGGCCCGGCCGGCAGTCATCCCTCCGGCAGCTGCCCCCGGCGCGGCCTGGCCGGCGCTTATGTCCGTCACCCGCGCCCCTAGCAGGCCGGCGTCAGCTGGGGCGACGCCGACGGCGTGGCGGCGGCCGCCGGGCCGCCGGCGGCGGACAGCGTCGACGGTGCCGCGACGACCGTGAGCCCGGCGTAGTCGAGCCGACCGAACTGCGGGTTGATCGTGATGTCGAGTTCCTTGGCGGCCCGGCACTCCGCCTGGCTGAACCTGGCGGCGATGGCCTGCTGGGCGGCGGTCGATGCGGGCTGCTTGCCGCCATCCAGCCTGCTGACCACTGCGGTCTGGATCGCCTGATACTGCCCGAGCGCCGTCAGCAGATCCGGCGGCAGCCCGTTGGCCACGGCCAGCTCGGCGAGCGGCACGGCGGCGCCGCCCGATGACCGGGCCTGCGCCGTGATCTGCGCGAGCGCCGCCTGCGTCTGCCCGGGGCTCACTCTGATCCCGTCCGCCGCGGCGAGCTGGTCGCCCACCCGGAACCTGACCAGCCAGCTGAGCGCCTCCTGCGGCATCTGCGACACCGGGTACTGGAGGCTGATCTTGCCCTTGTACCGCAGGTAGCCCTGGTCCAGGTTGGAGACCTGGGCGGCCAGCGTCGCCGAGGAGATCCGCTGGCTGGTCATCACCGCGGCGGCGCCCATCCGGAGCTGCCCGCACGCGGTCAGCACAGCGCCGGCGGCGAGCGCGCCCGCCGCCATTCTCATCGAGGTGCGGAGCACGACGACGTCCTTCCTCAAGCGTCCGATGCGTCCGGTGTTACCGGCCCCAGCCCGGCAAGCACTGCCTCGATCAGCTCCTCGCACCAGGCGATCAGCTCGGCATCGCGAAGCGGCACGGCACCGATCGCAGGGAGCTGGCCTGACCGCGGCGCGGGGGCAGCCCCCCGGTGCCCCGCGCCGGGCAGCGCCCTCGGCACCGGTACGAGCATCGTACGCACCCCCGGCTTGAGCACCGTCCTCGGGTACAGCCGCTGGACCCGCACCTCCCGGGACTCCGGCAGCGTCACCGGGCCGAACCTGATGCTGCTGCCCTGCTGGGTAATGTCGGTCAGCCCAGCGTGCCGCGCCTTCGCGCGCAACCGCGCCACCGCGAGCAGGTTAAGCACGGGCTCGGGCGGCGGGCCGAACCGGTCGGTCAGCTCCGCCAGTACGCCGGCCAGGTCGTCGGCGGAGTCGACGGCCGCGATCCGGGTGTAGGCCTCCAGCCGCAGCCGCTCGCCCGGCACGTACTCGTGCGGGATGTGCGCGTTGACCGGCAGCTCGACCCGCACCTCGGGCCGCTCGGCCGGCCCGCCGCCGCGCAGCTCGGCGACCGCCTCCCCGATCATCCGCACGTACAGGTCGAAGCCGACGCCGGCGATGTGCCCCGACTGCTCGCCGCCGAGCAGGTTGCCCGCGCCGCGGATCTCCAGATCCTTGAGCGCCACGTACATGCCCGCGCCCAGCTCGGTGTGCTGGGCGACCGTGGCAAGCCGCTCGTGCGCGATCTCGCTGAGCGGCTTCTCCGGCGGGTAGAGGAAGTAGGAGTAGCCGCGCTCGCGGCTGCGCCCCACCCGGCCGCGGAGCTGATGCAGCTGGGCCAGCCCGTAGGCGTCGGCCCGGTCCACCAGCAGCGTGTTGGCGTTCGGGATGTCCAGGCCGGACTCCACGATGGTGGTCGACACCAGCACGTCGTAGGCCCGGTCCAGGAAATCAATCATGATCTTCTCGAGCAGGTGCTCGTTCATCTGGCCGTGCGCGACTGCGATCCTGGCCTCGGGGACGAGCTCGCCGATCCGCGCCGCGACCTTGCCGATCGAGGCGACCCGGTTGTGCACGAAGAAGGTCTGGCCGTCCCGCAGCAGCTCGCGCCTGATCGCCGCGGCGATCTGCTTCTCCTCGTACGGCCCGACAAAGGTCAGCACCGGATGCCGTTCCTCCGGCGGGGTCAAGATGGTGGACATCTCCCGGATCCCGGCGACGCCCATCTCCAGCGTGCGCGGGATCGGGGTCGCCGACATGGACAGGACGTCGACCTCGGTGCGCAGCCGCTTGAGGTACTCCTTGTGCTCGACGCCGAACCGCTGCTCCTCGTCGATGATGACCAGGCCGAGCTGCTTGAAGCTGGTGTCGGGGGACAGCAGCCGGTGCGTGCCGATGACCACGTCGACGGTGCCGTCGGCCATGCCGCTGACCGTCCCGGCCACCTCGGCGTCGGACTGGAACCGCGACAGCGGCCGGACCGTCACCGGGAACGGCGCGTAGCGCTCGCCGAAGGTGGCGGTGTGCTGCTGCACCAGCAGCGTGGTCGGCACCAGCACGGCGACCTGCTTGCCGTCTTGCACGGCCTTGAACGCGGCCCGCACCGCGATCTCGGTCTTGCCGTACCCGACGTCACCGCAGATCAGCCGGTCCATCGGGATCGGCTTTTCCATGTCTCGCTTGACCTCGTCGATGGCAGCGAGCTGGTCGGGCGTCTCCGCATAAGGGAAGGCGTCCTCCAGCTCGCGCTGCCAGGGCGTGTCCGGGCCGAACGCGTACCCGGGGGACGCCGTCCGCGCCGAGTAGAGCCGGATCAGCTCGGCGGCGATCTCCCGGACGGCCTTGCGGGCGCGGCCCTTCGTCTTGGCCCAGTCGGCGCCGCCCAGCCGGTGCAGCGTTGGCGCCTCGCCGCCGACGTACCTGGTCACCTCGTCCAGCTGGTCGGTGGGCAGGTACAGCCGGTCCGGCGGCTGCCCCCGCTTGCCCGGCGCGTACTCGATGACCAGGTACTCCCTGGTCGCGCCCTGTACGGTCCGGCTGGTCATCTCCAGGTACCTGCCGACGCCGTGCTGCTCGTGCACGATGTAGTCGCCCGGCGTCAGCTGCAGCGGGTCGATGCCGCCGCGGCGGCGGCTCGGCATCCGGCGGGCGTCCCTGCCGCCCGCGCGCTGGCCCGCCATGTCGTTCTCGGAGAGCACGGCGAGCCGCACCGACGGCCAGCTGAAGCCATGATCGAGCATGCCGGTCGTGACGTGCACGATGCCGGGTTCCGGCGGCTCGTCGAGGTCGCCGGTCCTGGTGCCGAGGTCCTCGCCGCGCAGCAGTTCGGCCAGCCGCTGGGCCGGCCCGTGGCCCTCGGTGACCAGCACGACCCGCCAGCCCGCGCGGATCCACTGGCCGACGTCCGCGATCACCCGCGTGGTATCGCCGCGATAGGCCTCCGCCGGGCTCGCTTCCATGCTGAACGAGGGACGCGCGGTGTCATCCCCCGCCACTGCGTCATCGCGCTGGCGGCCGGAGTCGTCCGACGGCTCCGTTATTCCCGTATTTTCCGGCTTGCCGGTGCTGTCCGGCTGGCCCGTGCTGTCCGGCTGGCCCGTGCTTCCCGGCTGGCCCGTGCTTCCCGGCTGGCCCGTGCTTCCCGGCTGGCCCGTGCTTCCCGGCTGGCCCGTGATTTCCGACTGAAAGGGGGCGATGGTCCACCAGGGCAGCCCGAGTGCGGCCGCTGCCGCGCGGACTCTCGTGATCGGCTGGAACACCGCGCCGCCGAGGTCGATCGGGATCTCCGCCCCGTCGGCTGCGTTCACCCAGGACGCCTCGAGGAATTCCTGGCTGGTGCGGACCAGGTCGGCGGCCCGGGCCCGGATCCGCTCCGGGTCGCAGGCGAGCACGCAGCCGCCGGCCGGCACGTAGTCGAGCAGCAGGTCCATCCGGTCGGCCAGCACCGGCGCGAAGGCCTCCATGCCCTCCACCGTGATGCCGTCGGCGAGCTTGCCGAGCACGTCGGCCAGGCCAGGGTGCTCCGCGGCCAGTGCCTTGGCCCGTTCCCTGACGGCCGGGGTCAGCAGCAGCTCGCGGCAGGGCGGCGCCCAGAGGCCGTCGGCGGTCGTGGCCAGGCTGCGCTGGTCGGCGACCTTGAACGACCTGACCTCCTCGACCGTGTCGCCCCAGAA
>JBEKFH010000170.1:0-9466 GCA_050013415.1 Streptosporangiaceae bacterium
GGCGCGCTCGGAGGGACTCGAACCCCCAACCTTCTGATCCGTAGTCAGATGCTCTATCCGTTGAGCTACGAGCGCAGCTGGTGCTACGCCAGTGTACGCCGACGAGGCCACCGCCCGCCTGCGGTGCGACCGTCCGGGCGAGGACCTGTGGCCATCAGCCGGGCGCCATGTCGACGAAGCGGCTGAAGTGGCCCTGGAAGGCCACGGTCACCGTGGTCGTCGGGCCGTTGCGGTGCTTGGCGACGATGAAATCCGCCTCTCCCGCGCGCGGCGACTCGCGCTCGTAGGCGTCCTCTCGATGCAGCAAGATCACGACGTCCGAGTCCTGCTCGATGGAACCGCTTTCACGTAGGTCAGCCAGCAGCGGGCGCTTGTCGGTGCGCTGCTCGGGACCGCGGTTCAGCTGGGCGACCGCGACGACGGGGACGTTGAGCTCCTTGGCCAGCAGCTTCAGCGACCGGGACATGTCCGATACTTCCTGCTGCCTGTTCTCCACCCGCCTCGGTGAGGTCATCAGCTGCAGGTAGTCGATGATCACCAGCCGCAGGTCGTTGCGCTGCTTGAGCCGGCGGCATTTCGCCCGGATCTCCATCATGGACATGTTCGGCGAGTCGTCGATGAACAGCGGCGCGTTCACGACCTCGCTCATCCGCCGCGCCAGCCGGGTCCAGTCCTCATCGCCCATCTGGCCTGTGCGCATGTGGTGCAGCGGAACCCGTGCCTCGGCCGACAGCAGCCGCATGGTGACCTCGTTGCGGCTCATCTCAAGGCTGAAGAGCACCGACGTCAGCCCGTTCGCGACCGAGGCCGCCCTGGCCAGATCCAGGGCCAGCGTCGAGTTGTGGGTCGGGATCATGCCCCGGCCTGCCAGGTACATACGGTCCGGACTGTCCACCTGCACGCACCGGACTGGCCGTGACGGCACCCGGCGTACGTCCACAATGCTGCGCCAGCGCGCATGCCGCGGGTAACGCCCGAGTCGTTCCTTGTGCAGGTGCTGCTTGCTGCTCAGCAGGAATACCTGGTCCTCGGTGGCGAAGCTGACCAGATAAACGCATACCGGTGCAGCCCCGGTCCTGCCTTTCACTGGCCTGGCCGACATGGCGCATAGGTAACCAAGGCTCAGGACAAGCTCGCGCACATCCTCGGCAAGCTGACGGCTGCTCGCTGCGAGCTGAACCGATCCGTTGACGGCCACCGCCCCGCCGACGTCAAGGATGCCGGCCAGCAGTGCCCTGCGCTGCGCCTCGGACGCCCGGAGGTAGCACGCGGGAATGCGCAGGAACGCGCGCCGCGGAGCCACTGATGTCCCCCCAGAGTCCTCTGTCCCGGAGTGCTCTGTCCCAGCGGCCTCTGTCCCAGCGGCCTCCACCCTCATGGCAATTTCCTGGTCCAAGCTGGTGAGGCGGGCCCCGGCGCAATAGCCCGTGCCGAGCCAAACGCCCAGGACATACGGAGGAATGGGCAGGTCAGCGTCCGGCAGATCGAAGGCACCCGGGACGGGAACCCAGTGACGGGGTCGCTGGTCCGGGCCAGACCGTAGCGTCGCAGCCACCTGCTCCGTGGTCACCACCGCGGGGGACGCCGCCGCGGGGGACGCCGCCGCGGGGGACGCCGCCGCGGGGGACGCCGCCGGCGCGTTCCGCCTGCCGCTGCTGAGCTGAGCCTGGTAGCGGCGGGCTGGGCGGGACCAGGTCAGCCATTGGTGCTGGCCATCGGCGATCATGACCTCGCCGGTGGAGAACTCGACCTCATAGCAGGGCCGCCCGTGCATCACCCCGGTGGCGGCGACCACCGTGACCGGCCTGCCGTTAGCGCCTATCAGCCGGTCGCCGACCCTGACTTCGCCCATCGTCGTCCAGCCGACTGCCGTCGGCAGCGGAGTGTCCAGCGCCAGCGCCTTGCCCAGGGCCGGCCGTGCGGCGATCACGATCATCTGGCCGGGGTGCAGGCCGTTGGTCAGCGAGTCGAGGTCAGCGAATCCGGTGGGAACGCCCGTTAGCATGCCGCCCCGGCTGCCAATAGCCTCGATCTCGTCCAGCGCCCCCGGCATGATCTCCGACAGCTTGAGGTAGTCGTCACTGACCCGCCGCTCGGCGACTCCGTAGACCTCGGCCTCGGCGCGGTCGAGCAAGTCGTCGGCGTCCCCGTCACCGGAGTAGCCGAGCTGGACGATCCTGGTGCCCACCTCGACCAGGCGGCGCAGGATCGCGCGCTCCCTCACGATCCTGGCGTAGTACCCGGCGTTCGCCGCGGTGGGCACTGACGCGATCAGGGTGTGCAGGTACGGCGCGCCGCCCATCCGCCCGATGTCCCCGCGCTTGGTCAGCTCAGCGGCGACGGTGACCGCGTCGGCGGGCTCGCCGCGGCCATACAGGTCAAGGATCACCTCGTGCACAAGCTGATGGGCGGGCCGGTAATGATCCTGCGGCCGGATCACCTCAAGGACGTCGGAGATCGCGTCCTTCGAGAGCAGCATCCCGCCGAGCACGCACTGCTCGGCCGCGATGTCATGCGGCGGGGTCCGCTCGAATTCCCCGTCCCTCGGTGCGATCTCTGTGACGCTCACTAGATGCCACCTCCCCCTTGCCCGCGAGCCCCCCGCCGCGGCCCGCGCGGGCGATCACGTCCGTTCTACCGGACGGCTCCGACAGTCTCCTGGCAGCCGGTTCCGGCGTCCAGTCGCGCTGTGCACAGGCCTGTGGACAGCCTGTGCAGACACGCCGGGGGCGCTGTGCGCAGCATGGGGATACCCCTGTGGAAATGGCGCAGGAAATCGCGCAGACACTGCCCCTGCCTGCGCGGACGCCATCCACCGCCTGTGCAGGAAGAAAAGTTTCCACGCGGCGATACGGCCCGGCAATGGCAGAAGTTATCCACACAGGAATTGGATACCGGCCGTTGCCGGCATGTCATGACAACGTAGCCGGAGGACCAGCCTGGAAGTAGCCGGACCGGCCCCGAAGTAGCCGGACCGGCCCGGAACGGTACGAGGCCAGACCGTCGCAACCCGCGCCAGCCGGCCAGGATCAGATGGAGATCCGCGCCAGCCTGCCGGGGATCGGATATTTGGCAGGCGCAGGCAACTTATTTGGCAGGCGCAGGCCACCGGAGCGCCCTACTGTTCGAGTATGTGTTCGACACCGAGCGAGCGGCTGGCCAGGATTGGCGAAGCCATCGACAAGCTGGCCGCCGACTCCCGGGCACCGCACCCCGCCGGGCCGCACCCGGTCCGGCCCGACACGGCCGGGCCGGACACGGCCGACCCGGACACTGGCGGGCCAGACCCCGCCAGTGCGGACGGAGGCATCCAGGATCGTCTCGCGAGGATCTGGGCAATGGTCGCCG
The DNA here is from genome assembly GCA_050013415.1 of Streptosporangiaceae bacterium. GTDB lineage: Bacteria > Actinomycetota > Actinomycetes > Streptosporangiales > Streptosporangiaceae > Palsa-506. The sequence goes on from JBEKFH010000170.1 coordinate 3,349, forward strand.
AACTCGATCCCGGGCTCGCCAGGCGGGTTACCGACTACGGCCCGGGGACCGGCCAATGACGCGACCAGCCGACAGCTCGGATCACGCGAGCTCAGCCCGGATGCCCAACGGCCGCCAGCGGCTCAGCTCGCCGCGACCTCGACGTCCAGGGTTGCCCTGACCTCGGGATGCAGCCTGATCGCCACCTGGTGCGCGCCGACCGTCTTGATCGGGTTCTTGATCTCGATCCGGCGCTTGTCGAGCTGGGGGCCGCCGGCCGCGAGCACCGCGGCCGCGATGTCGGCCGGCGAGATCGAGCCGAACAGCCGACCCCCGCTCCCGGCCCGGGTCTCCAGCCGCACGGTCAGCGACCCGAGCGCGCTGGCGGCATCCCTGGCGTCGTCGAGGCCCCTGATGTCGCGCACCGACCGGGCCCGCTTGATCAGGTCGATCTGCTTCTCCGCGCCGCGCGTCCAGCGCATCGCAAGCCCGCGCGGCACCAGGTAGTTGCGGCCGTAGCCGCCCGCCACCTCGACCACGTCACCGGGGGCACCCAGGCCGGAGACCTCCTGGGTGAGGATGAGCTTCATCGGCGTACCGCTCATCGGTGCGCGACCTCCCTGCGCATCAGCGTGCCTGGCTGGTGTACGGCAGCAGCGCCATCTCGCGCGCGTTCTTGATCGCCGTGGCGACGTCGCGCTGGTGCTGCGTGCAGTTGCCGGAAACCCGTCGTGCCCGAATCTTGCCGCGGTCGGAGATGAATTTCCGCAGCAGCCCCGTGTCCTTGTAGTCCACGTGGGTGATCTTCTCCTGGCAGAACAGGCAGACTTTCTTCTTTGGCTTACGAATTGGCGGCTTGGCCATCGTGGTGCTCCTTAGCAGAGCCCCGCATCAGCGGGGATGGTCGTTTGATCCGGTCAGAACGGGGGCTCGTCGGTAAATCCGCCATCGCCAGCCGAGCCGCTGCGGGCATCGGACGCCCACGGGTCGTCGGCGGGAGGACGCCCTCCGGCGGCTCCACCATACCCGCCCTGGCCGCCAGGGCCGGCCTGGCCGCCGCCGCCGCCGAAACCGCCGGACCCGCCGGTGGAACGGCTGGACTTGGTGACCTTCGCGGACGCGTTACGCAGCGAGGGGCCGACCTCGTCGACTTCGACCTCGTAGACGGTGCGCTTCTCGCCTTCCTTGGTCTCGTACGACCGCTGCCGTAGCCGGCCCTGCACGATTACCCGCATGCCCCGCTGCAGGCTCTCCGCGACGTTCTCCGCGGCCTGCCGCCAGACATTGCAGGAGAGGAACAGCGAGTCGCCGTCCTTCCACTCGTTCGTAGTCCGGTCCATGAACCTCGGCGTCGAGGCAATGCGGAACGTGGCCACTGCCTGGCCGGTCGGGGTGTAGCGGAGCTCGGGGTCGCCGACGAGGTTGCCGACGATGGTGATGGTGGTGTCGCCTGCTGCCATCGGGATACTCCCGGTCTTTCAGATGGGTGGGTTTGCGGCCCGGCCGGGCCACGCGTCGGCTCAGTGGATCTCGGCTCAGTGGATCTCGGGGCGCATGATCTTGGTCCGCAGGATCGCCTCGTTCAGGTTCAGCTGGCGGTCAAGCTCCTTGACGGTGTCCGGCTCGGCAGTCAGGTCGATGACCGTATAGATGCCCTCGGACTTCTTGTCGATCTCATAGGCAAGCCGCCGCCTGCCCCAGACATCAACCTTGTCCACGACGCCGCCGGCCGTGGTCACGACCCTCAGGAACTGCTCAAGAGACGGCTGGACAGTGCGTTCCTCAAGCGAGGGATCAAGGATGATCATCATCTCGTAATGGCGCATGGGCTTTACCCGCCTCCTCTGGACTGGCGCGGTCACGGTCTCTCCGTGACAGGAGGAGCCGCTCGCCACCGGGACGGTGGCCTTGCGCGGCCGGGTCAGCTTACCAGGGACTCAGCGCCAGCCCGCCACTGGCGACGACCTCACCGACCATGAAAACCTCACAGACCATAGAGAACGCACGCCACGATGGTGCTCTCGCCGCCAGCGGCGCCGCCAGTCCGGCGGGCTCCGCAGGATTCCGCGCGTGAGCCGGCGGGAAGACACCCGGTTGACCGATAATCAGGGAAAGCCTCATCAGGGAAAGCGCCCTTCCTAAGGGGGTGGCAGTCATGCCTGACACCATCAAGTCCGGCCTCGGCCGGATCAAGGCCGGCCCGATCCGGCCGGAGCTCACCCAGGACGCCGACGGCAAGCCGCATCCGGTGCAGGGCGGCCTGACCGCGTTCACCCTGCTGGGCGGCGCTCTCGCGTTCGCCACCGGGCTGATCGTGGTCACGCACGTGCTCGCCCTGGTGCTCGGCGGGGCCGCGCTCGTGGTCGGCCTCTACACGCAGATGATCTCGGTGGCGAGGCCGCAGCGGGTCGTCCTGATGGCCGGGGTGGTGGCTGCCTTCGTCGGCACCTGCCTGGCCATCGCGCACGGCGGTTTCAGCTGACCGGACGCGCCCGGTCAGCGCGTCCGGCGTTAGGCTCGGGGCATGGTGCGGATCGGAGCACATCTCCATGACGGTGACCCGCTAGCCGAGGCGCTCGCGATGGGCGCGGACGCCGTCCAGTTCTTCCTCGGCGACCCGCAGGGCTGGAAAGCCCCCGTGTTCCCCGGCGACCCGGCCGAGGTCCGCGCGGCGTTCGCGGCGGCCGATGTGGACGCCTACATCCACTCGCCGTACGTGATCAACGTCGCGTCGCCGAACAACAGGATCCGGATCCCCAGCCGGAAAATCCTGGCCCAGCAACTGGCGGCCGCGGCCGCCATCGGGGCGAAGGGCCTGATCGTGCACGGCGGCCACGTGACCGCCGGGGCGGACCCGCAGGAAGGGTATGACAGCTGGCGGAAGGCGATCGAGCGGATCGAACGGCCGCTCCCGATGCTGATCGAGAACACCGCAGGCGGCGACGGCGCGATGGCCCGCGGCCTGGACGGCATCGCGCGGCTCTGGGAGGCGGTCACAGACGGCGCGGGTGACGACGGCGGCGAGGTCGGCTTCTGCCTGGATACCTGTCACGCGAACGCGGCAGGCGAGGACCTGGCCGACGTCGTCGACCGGGTCAAGGCAATCACCGGCCGGATCGATCTCGTGCACTGCAACAACTCCCGTGACGAGTTCGGCTCCGGCCGTGACCGGCACGCGGGCATCACATCCGGCACGATCGACCCCGCGCTCATCCTCGGCGTGGTGCGGGCGGCAGGCGCGCCGGTGATCTGCGAGACGCCGGACCCGGCCGCGGACATCCGCTGGCTCCGCAGCCACCTGGCCGGCTAGCGCGCCTGGTACCTGCTTTTGTGCCATTCCCGAAACGTTGGCTGGGCCTCGTCAGGTTATGCGCCTGTTGCCAGTCCGGCCGTCGGCTAGCCGCCGCGGGGCCGGCACCCGAACAGCTTGGTGCAGCCGGGCGACGGGGTGGGACCGGGGGTCTGGCTGGGACTCGGGCATGGCTGCTGGCCGAAGGCCGGCGTGCAGGACGGGCTCGGGGACGCGCTCGGGGACGGGGACGCGTGCTTGTGATGATGCACGCGCGCGGGCGGGACCTGGACCCATTTGCTTCCGGAGAACGGCGGGGTCGGGAGCGGCTTGATCGGCAGCCGCGCGAACTCCTTCTCCGCGAACGTGTGCCAGATCAGCGCGGGCCAGGTGCCGCCGTACCCGCCCTCGGCCTGACCGCCGAGCCCGTTGAGGGTCTGGCTCTGCTTGTTCGTGAAGATTCCCACCGCGAAGCTGTACTGCGGGATCGCGCCGATGAAAAACGCGGACTGGGCGTTGTTCGTGGTACCGGTCTTGCCGATGATCGGCCGGCCGTCGGTCATCGCCGCGTTCGTGGCCGTGCCGTAGACGGTGTCAAAGGAGAGCGCCCAGTCGACGTCGGCGGCCTCGCCCGGCGTAAGGACGGGGTACTTCACGATCCTCAGCGGTACCTGGGTCCCGGTGGAAGTCGTGATCTTGCTGATCACGTGCGGGGTGGCGTACTCGCCGTCCGCTGCCAGGGCGGCGAACGTGTTGGCCTGCTCCTCGACCGTGAGTGACGCCTGGCCGAGCGCTATGCCGGACTGGCCCAGCATGTGCTGCAGCCCTGAGCCGGCCGGGTAGTCGGCCGTGTTGACCCCGAACTGCTTGGCCATGTCGATGACGTTCTGCGTGCCGACCCGGTGGATCAGGTCGCCGTAGGCCGTGTTCAGCGACAGCGCGCTGGCCTGGGCGACGCTGACCGGCCCGTCGGCCTCGTCGCTGGAGAAGTTGTACCAGCCATCCGGCGGACTGGTCGGGCACGGGGAAGTTGGCCCGGCGACCCGAACAGAGGGCACCATCGGGAACTGGTCGTCCGGCGAGCAGATCGCCGAGTAGCCGTCCAGGATGCTGGTCTGGACGTTCATGCCCTCGTGCACGGCCGTGGCCAGCACGTAGGGCTTGAACGAGGACCCGACCTGGTTCCTGCTCTGGGTAGCCATGTTCAGCTGGCGCTTGGCGTAGTTGGGCCCGCCGTACATGGCCACGATCGCGCCGGTGCCCGGCTTCTCGAGGATCGCCCCGATGTTGGCGTACTTGAACAGCGGTACGCCGCCGCTGCGCATCGCCTGCTCGTTCTCGCGGACCGACTCGTACAGGGCCCTCATCATCGGCTGGCTGAAGGTAGTGATGATCTTCAGCCCGCGGCTGAAGATCTCCGCCTGCGTGTAGTGGTACCTGTTCTCCAGCTCAAGCTCGACCGCCTGCATGATGTAGCCCCGGTAGCCGGTCCAGCCGTTGCTCTGCTGGCCCCTGGCAAGCTTCGGGAATCCGCGGGCGGCCACCGTATTCTCCTGCTGCTGGGTGATGGCGCCATCCCTGACCATGTTGTCCAGCACGTAGTGCCAGCGGGCGACCAGCGGCGCGTAGCCCGGGGTGCGCGGCGTCGGATCGAAGAAACCCGGCTGGTTGATCATGGCGGCGAGCATCGCGGACTGCGCGATGTCCAGCTTGCTGGCGGGCTTGCCGAAGTACGTCTCGGCGGCGGCGCCGACGCCGTAGGAGTCGTCGCCGAGGAAGATCGTGTTGAGGTAGTTGGTCAGGATCCACTGCTTGGACTTCTCGTGCGAGAGCTTGATCGCGACGAGGATCTCCTTGAGCTTGGTGGTCGGTGACCGGGAGGTCCCGATGCTGGCGTAGTAGTTCTTGGCGAACTGCTCGGTGATCGTGGATCCGCCCTGCAGGCCGCCGCTGCCGAAGATGTCCTCGTACGCCGCGCGCGCGATGCCGGTGACCGATATCCCGCCCTCACTGTAGAAATGCCGGTCCTCCGCCGCGATCACCGCCTGGTCGAGCACCTGCGGGATCTGGGCGGAGGTGAGCAGCTGCCGGTTCGTGCCCGTATCAAAGGTTCCCACCCGGGTCGTCCCGTTGCTGAAGTAGACGACGGAGGACTGCTGCAGTGCCGTCTCGGAGACCTCGTTGGGGATCACGGTCTTCTGGTAGAGGATGACGAGGCCGACGATAACGATCAGCATGACCGCAACGCACGCCGCGGCGACGACCGCAGCGGCCTTCCGCCAGGTCCAGTGCCGCCACCAGCTTCCCTTCGCCCGCCGGCGCGGCTCTCCCCGCCGCCGCGGCGGGCCGCCGCCGGGACCGCCGCCTGGCCCGCCCGGGCCGCCCGGGCCGTAGCGGGGATCCGCGTGCCGGCTGGCCAGCCGCGCCCGGATGCCGGTCCGGTCGATCGCCCGTTCCCGCAGTCCCGCGGCGGATCCGGCAGCCGGCGCGGCATAGCCGCTGGCGCCGCTGTAGCCGTTCGCCCAGCTATACCCGTTCGCGCTGCTGTAGCCGTCAGCGCTGTAGCGGTCCGGCGCGGCGTACCCGTCACCAGCGCCGTATCCGTTCGCGCTCTCGTATCCGTTCGCGCTCTGCCCGTTCGCGCTCTGCCCGTTCGCGCCCTCGTGCCCGTTCGCCGCCGCGCGCCCGGCCGCGCCATGCCGGGGCCGGTCACCGCGATAGCGGGCGCTGCCGTCACGCCAGGCCGCCGGGCCTGCGTCACGGCCGGCCGGGCCGCGCTGCTCCTGCCAGTACGGCCCGGCAAAGTCTCGATTACTCACGCGTCCTCGCTGGTCGGGGGAATAAGCGGTC
>JBEKFH010000171.1:0-9444 GCA_050013415.1 Streptosporangiaceae bacterium
TCCGGGCACGTGACCCTCGAGCTGTCCAACGTGGCCACGCTGCCGATCAAGCTGTGGCCCGGGATGAAGATCGGCCAGCTCTGCCTCTTCCGCACCAGCTCGCCCGCCGAGCACCCGTACGGCTCGGCCGTCTACGGCTCGCGCTACCAGGATCAGCGCGGGCCCACCCCGTCGCGGTCGTACCTGAACTTCTACCGGACGGACGTCTGACTGCGCGACCCGCATAAGACCAGTGAGTAACGCAGGCCCCGGCGCTGACTCCGCGCGGCAGAGCGCGATCAGCGCCGGGTGCCGGCCGGAGGCGGCTGCGCCGCACCCCCCCGCAGCTGATCTAGCTCTGTCAGGGCAGCACGCAGCAAGTCCCGTTCTGCTTCTAGCTCTTTAACGCGATCTTCGAGCTCGAGCACGCGGCGGATGGCCGCCAGCGTCATGCCCTCGCCGGCGAGCCCCGCGACGTACTGCACGATGGTGATCTCATGGCGCGTGTAGCGGCGCTGGCCGCCCGCCGAGCGGGACGGCCGCACCACCCGGAACTCATCGAGCCGCCGCAGGAACGCCTGCTGGATCTCCAGCATCTCGGCAACCTGGCCGACCGTGAACAGCGGCAGGTGCTCGTCATCGAGCGGCAGGGAGGGCACGGCTCACTCCAGGGATGGCTCCGGGCCCGGACGGCTCGACTCGCGGCCGCCGGGCCCGGAATAGCGTACCTCTGCGTCAGGCTGCGATCGCCTTGGCGTCGGTGCGGACCTCGACCTTGCGCGGCTTGGCCTGCTCCTGGACCGGCACGCGCACGGTCAGCACGCCCGCGTCGTAGCTGGCCTCGATGTTGTCGGCGTCGGCCGTGTCGGCGAGGTAGACGCGGCGGGAGAACGTGCCCATCACGCGCTCGCGGATGAACGGCTTCTCGCCCTCGGCGTACTCCTGCGCGCGCTTCGCGCTCACGGTCAGCGTGCCGTGGTCAACGGTCACGTCGATGCTGTCGGGCTCGATGCCCGGCAGGTCGAAGCGGAGCTCGACGTCATCCGCGCGGCGGATGGCGTCCATCCGCACGGTCGCGTAGGAACGGCCGAAGCTCGTCGCGCCGAACGCCCGCTGGGCGCGCCGGTCGAACTCAGCAAAAGGATCAAACGATGTCAGCAGCACTGCGGTTCACCTCCGGATGAGTACCAGGATCCGTATCTTAGGTTCGGATCTACAGGTAATCTATGTCTCTGACATAAGTGAACCTACATCTTAAGTTGTATATTCCTTGGCATCGCTGATGCTTCCCCGGAATCTGGGGCGGGGCGAGTCAGGCTGGGGAAGGTCGAACACATCAGCGGTTAGGTTTAGTCCGCCTGTTACCGGACCAAACCTAACCGCTGATGAGCTGGCTACCTGATGTGCTGGCTAGAGGCGCTCGATGATGGTGGCGTTGGCCTGGCCGCCGCCCTCGCACATGGTCTGCAGGCCGTACCGGCCGCCGGTGCGCTCAAGCTCGTGCAGCAGCTTGGTCATCAGGATCGCGCCGGTGGCGCCGAGCGGATGCCCGAGCGCGATCGCGCCGCCGTTGGGGTTGGTCTTCTCCAGCGGCGCGCGGGTGTCGGCCGACCAGGCGATGAGCACCGGGGCGAACGCCTCGTTAACCTCGAACACGTCGATGTCGGCGATGCCGAGCTTGCCCCTGGAGAGCGCCATCTCGGTCGCCGGGATGGGCGCGGTGAGCATGAACACGGGGTCGGACCCGGTCACGGCCAGCGCGTGGATGCGCGCCCGCGGGGTGAGGCCGTGCCGGTCCACCGCGTCCTGCGACGCGATTATCAGCGCTGCCGCGCCGTCGGAGATCTGCGACGCGGTGGCCGCGGTGAGCTCCCAGCCGTCGCGTAGCGGCGCCAGGCCCGCCATCCTCTCCAGCGACGTGTCGCGGCGCGGGCCCTCGTCCGTGGTGATGCCGGCCACCGGGGTGATCTGCCGGGCGAACCTGCCCTCGTCGATCGCGCGGATCGCCCGCTGGTGGCTCTCCAGCGCGAACTCCTCCAGCGCCAGCCGCTTGATCCCCCACTTCTCGCAGACCAGCTGGGCGCCGCGGAACTGGGAGATTTCCTGATCGCCGTACCGGTCCTGCCAGCCGGTCCCGAACGGCATCGCCATCCCGCTGGACAGCGGCAGCGTGACGGTCGAGCCCATCGGCACCATGCTCATGCTCTCCACGCCGGCCGCGACCACCAGATCCTGCGTCCCGGACAGCACTGCCTGCGCGGCGAAGTGAACTGCCTGCTGGGAGGAACCGCACTGCCGGTCGATGGTCACGCCGGGCACGTTCTCCGGCAGGCCGGCCGACAGCCACGCATTGCGCGCGATGTCCAGTGACTGCGGGCCCATCTGGGAAACGCAGCCCATGATGACGTCATCGACCGCGGCGGGATCCACCCCGGTCCGCGCGACGATCTCGGTCAGCACGTGCGCCGCCAGGTCGACGGGGTGCACTGCCGCCAGGCCGCCGTTCCGCCTGCCGACGGGGGTGCGCACAGCCCCGACGATGAATGCTTCCGCCACCATGTCCTCCGCCGCCGGGGTCTCTGCCGCCTGAGTTCTCTGCCGCTGGGGTTCTCTGCCGCCTAGCCAGCTCCGCAGTCGCTGGCACGCGGACATTGCCCGGTCTTTCTAAGATTACCCGCTAGTAGCGCGGCGCCATAGCCGGCGGCAGCCCGATATCGGCGGCCGGATCTGCCTTCATCGGCGCGGGCCGGCGCGAGGGCCGGCGCTCCCGGCGCGCGCGGGTGCTCGCCTACCCCCCGATCGCCTCGTCCGGCCCTATGCTCGAGGGCAGGGACCATTCCGGGAGGCAGCGATGACGACAGGACTGATCCTGCTGGCGTTCCTCGGCTTACTGGTCGCGTTCTTCGTGACCCGGGTAAGGCGCCGCCTCGGGCTGAAGGTCACCGGCGGGACGTGGGCCGTCATCGTCGCGGTGTTCGCGATCGCCGTGCTCGGCTTGTGGGCGTCCTCGCAGCGGTGATCCGGCATGCGCGGCGGGGCCGTGAGCGCGGCCGGTCGGCTCCGCCCGGCCGTCAGGGTCCGCCGCTGCCTGCCTTGACCGGGATCTCGAACCAGACAGCCTTGCCGTCATGGGTCGGCCGGGAGCCCCACCGGGTCGCCAGCTGATCGACCAGGTAAAGCCCGCGGCCGCCCTCGTCGGTCTCTGCCGCGCTGCGGATCCGGGGCAGCCGCAGATCGGCGTCGAACACCTCGACCCAGACGGCGGCGGCCCCGCGCCGCAGCCGGAGCGTGAACTCCTTGCCGCCGGGAGCGGGGACGCCGTTCCCGAAAGCGAACCCGGACCAGGCGTCGGGGAGGTCGTCGCCGACTCCGGACAGGCCCGCGGCCTCCAGCCCGAACTCATTCCTTGAGCTGGGCGAGATCGCGGCATGCAGCACGACGTTCGTGACCACTTCGGACACGAGCAGGCAGGCCAGGTCGACCTGCTCAGGCTCCATGCCCCAGCCGGCGAACGTGTCGTGCGCGAGCCGCCGTGCCTCCGATACCCGGATCGGCTCGGCGGGGAAGCTGCCCTCCCAGGACGCGAGGTCCGTCGCGGAGGTGCGAACCACCACGATCGCCATGTCGTCGTCGATGTCCCCCGGAACGGCCTGCTCGGCCGCCCGCGCGATGTCCTCGACGCTGCCGTCCGCCACCAGCCCGACGGCGCGGCGCAGTATGTCCAGCGCCTCAGCCGGGGTGTAATGGCCGGTGCCGTCGGCGCGCTGCCGCCGGTCGGTCAGGCCGTCGGTGTAGAAGACGAGCGTCGAGCCTGGCTCCAGGCGCCGCGTTTCCTCCCGGTAGGGGACGCTCGCGATGCCCTTCCCGCGGACCCCCAGCAGCAGGCCCTTGTGCTCGATCTCCATCTCGCCGACATCCGTGCCGGTGACGAGCAGCGGCACGTCATGACCCGCGTTGGCGAACGAGAGGCTGCGCGACCACGCGTCGTACACGAGGTAGGTGCAGCTCACGGTCGGCGGGTCGGCCGCGGCGAAGCCATGCACCTCGGCCTGCGACGGGCCCAGCGTCCGACACCAGTCATCGAGCCTGCGCAGGATCTCGGCGGGCTCCTTGTCGTCCTGGGCGAACGCGCGCAGTGCGGCCCGCAGCTGGCCCATGATCGCCGCGGCCCGCGCGCCGCGGCCCTCCACATCGCCGATGACGATGCCCACCCGCCCCGCGGACAGCGGGATGATGTCGTACCAGTCGCCGCCTACCTGCGTCTGGATGCCCTGGCCGTGGGTCTCCAGCGGCTTCGCCGGCACGTACTTGTAGGCGATCTCGAGCCCGTCCACGGCCGGCGGGTGCCGCGGCAGCAGGCTGGTCTGGAACGCCAGCGCCGTCCGGCGCTCCTCCTCGAACAGCATCGCGTTGTCGATCGCGACCGCCACCCGGCCAGCGATCGCGCTGAGGAAATCGCCGTCGTCCGCCCCGTAATTCGGCTCCTCCCGCGTGGTCAGCCCGGAGAGGGCCAGGCTGATCACGCCGAGCAGGCCGCCGCGGGCGACCAGCGGCGCGGCGATGACCGACCTGACGCCGACGTCGTCGCATGCCTGCTGACTCTCCCGGCTCGGCGCCGGGCACCGCTCGGCCGCCATGTCCGCCACGACCACCGTGTCCCTGCGGGCCATCGCCTGCTGGCAGAAATGGCCCTCGGGGTAGCGGATCTGCTCGCCCACTGCCGCCCAGGATCCGGGCGGCGGCGTCCATCCCCTGGCGTGGTACTCCGCCCGGCGGATCAGCTTGTCGCCCTGAATCAAGTCGATCAGGCAGTGGTCGGCAAACTGCGGCACCAGTGTCTCGGCCACGTACCGCAGCGTGGTGCCCATCTCCAGAGAGCCGGCCAGCCGCTCGCCGATCACCTCGAGCAGCCCGATCCGCTCCCGCTCGTGCAGGCTGCCGCGCCTGTTCGCCTCGCGCGTGATGATCACCATGCCGGTGATCTCGCCGTCCTGCCCGCGCAGCGGTACCCCCTGCGCGCGCACGAACGCCCGGGAGCCGTCGCCGCGCCGGATCGCGAAAGTCCCTTCCCAGGCCCGGCCGCGCAGCACCTGGGAAGCTAGTTCGCTGGCCTTGGGCAGGTCACCTTCCTCGAAGCCGAGCGAGAGCAGTGAATGGCCAGCCAGCTTCCCTGGTTCGCCAGGCAGCCCGAACAGGGTTATCGCGTAGGAATTGGCGAACTGCAGGTTGCCCTGCCGGTCGGCAACGACGACGCCTGCCTCGATCTGGCCGAGGACGGCGTCAGCGGCAAGCCTCGCGGTGACGCCGGAGCCGCCGGGCCGCCTCACCGCCGCGCCGCCAGGCCATACTGGCCGGTGCTGTGCCCGCCCTGGCAGTTGTGCCTGCCCTGGCAACTGTGCCTGCCCCGGCAACTGTGCCTGCCCTGGCAACGGCTAGCGCCTCGTGACGAAGACGTGCACGGCGACATGGCGCGGCAATTCCGCCGTGCGACTGCCGACCCTGTCCTCACTTGTCACCCGCACACCGTCGTCGCTAGCCGCTAGCATTACCTCACGGCCCGGCTGTATACCCGTACGCTTGAGTTTAAGCATCAGATCCTGATCACTCTGGACTTGTTCGCTTATCCGGCGGATGACCACGGTCGCAGCCTGGCCCGATGCAATCGTGGTCATCGCCACCGCGTCCTCAAGGCCAGCCGCTATCGCGCGCTTGCTGGCGTCGGGCGGTATCCCGAGCTCGTCGAGCCCCGGAATGATGTTCCCGTGCGGGCAGCGCACGGGATACTCCAGCAGTTCCGCCAGCCGGCGCTCCACGTTGTCGGAGATCACGTGCTCCCAGCGGCACGCCTCGATGTGAACCTCTTCCCAGGGCAGCCCGATGACCCCGACCAGCAGGCACTCCGCCAGCCGGTGCTTGCGCATGACGCCGACCGCGAGCGCGCGGCCCGTGCCAGTGAGCGAGAGCTGCCGGTCGCCCGCGACCCGGACGAGCCCGTCGCGCTCCATCCGCGCGACCGTCTGGCTGACGGTCGGGCCGCTTTGCGAAAGCCGCTCGGCAATGCGCGCGCGCAACGGGACGATGCCTTCTTCTTCGAGTTCGAAGATCGTCCGAAGGTACATCTCCGTGGTGTCGATTAGCCCGTGCGCGGTCAAGGAACCTCCCCTCAGCACTGATGCTATGCCCGCGCGCCGTCCTCGCGGGCCAGGAGGAATTCAGCGAGAAATCGACGCCGCGGAACGGGAACCGCTGGCTGAAGGGTCAGCATCGGCTCACAGGGATGAACGTGGCAGCCGGGGCGGGTCACGGAGCCAGGCGCTCGATTACCCACTGATCGCCGCGGCGCCGGTATCGGAATCTGTCATGCAGCCGGTTCTCCCGGCCCTGCCAGAACTCCCAGGAGAGCGGCGTGACCCGGTATCCGCCCCAGAATTCCGGCATGGGCACTGCCGCGGGGTCCGGCCACCGGGCCGCCAGGCTGTCGTAGCGCTCGTCCAGCTCGTCCCTGGACCCGACCACGGAGGACTGCCTGCTGGCCCAGGCCCCGAGCTGTGATCCGCGCGGCCGGCTGCGGAAGTAGGGCTCGCTCTGCTCGGTGGACAGCGCGGCAACCGTCCCCTCGATGATCACCTGCCGCTGCATCGCGTGCCAGGGGAACAGCAGGCAGGCCCGCGGCACGGCCGCCAGGTCCGTGGCCTTCCGGGAGGTGCGGTTGGTGTAGAAGATGAAACCGGCCGCGTCGTAGCTCTTGAGCAGCACTGTCCGGGCACGCGGCCAGCCCTCGCCGGAGACCGTGGCCAGCACCATCGCCGTCGGCTCGGGCAGCGGTACTGCCATCGCGTCGGCCAGCCAGCGCGCGTACAGGGTGAGCGGGTCGGCGGCCATCAGGCCGTCGGCGAGGGCGGCGTCATCCAGTGGCGCCGGGGCCGGTCCAGCTCCCGGCAGACGGCGGGCCTGCCCGGCCGGGTCATCGGGGTGCCGCATGGCAGTCAAGACTAGTGATCGCCGCCGCCGGGCGCCCCAGCTGGCCTGCCGCGCCCCGCTGGTCAGGCCCGTCACGGCCGGGTAACGGACGGGGCGGTTACCCGATTGCGCCCTGCTCGCGGTTGAATGGACCGGCTGGTCATCTCATGACCCTCGGCCGCCCGGGCCTGATCGCTGCCCTGGCGGCTGGCCGGGCACCGCCAGCATGACAACGGAGATGGAGGAACGGCAGATGTCCGACTTCACGCCCGGGCTCGAGGGCGTCATCGCGTTCGAGACGGAAATTGCCGAGCCCGACAAAGAGGGCGGCTCGCTCCGTTACCGGGGCGTGGACATCGAGGAGCTCGTCGGGCACGTGTCCTACGGGCACGTGTGGGGCCTGCTGGTGGATAACGCCTTCGCGCCCGGCCTCCCGCCCGCCGAGCCGTATCCGATCCCGGTGCACTCCGGGGACATCCGGGTCGACGTGCAGAGCGCGCTGGCAATGCTGGCTCCCGCGTGGGGAATGCATCAGCTGCTCGACATCGATGACGAGCAGGCCCGTGACGACCTGGCCCGCGCCTCGGTGATGGCGCTCTCCTTCGTTGCCCAGTCGGCCCGTGGTCCCGGCCTGCCGATGGTCCCGCAGCGGCAGGTGGACGCGGCCAGCACGATCACCGAGCGGTTCATGATCCGGTGGCGCGGCGAGCCGGACCCGCGGCACGTGAAGGCCATCGACGCGTATTGGTCCTCGGCGGCCGAGCACGGCATGAACGCGTCCACCTTCACGGCGCGGGTGATCGCCTCGACCGGCGCTGACGTAGCCGCCGCTCTGTCGGGCGCCGTCGGCGCGATGTCCGGCCCGCTGCACGGCGGGGCTCCCGCCCGGGTGCTGCACATGATCGAGGAAGTCGAGCGGACAGGCGACGCGACCGCTTACGTGAAGCAGGCACTGGACAGCGGCGACCGGCTGATGGGATTCGGCCACCGCGTGTACCGGGCGGAGGACCCGCGGGCACGGGTGCTGCGCAGGACGGCCAGGGAACTCGGCGCGCCCAGGTACGAGGTAGCCGCCGCGCTGGAGACGGCCGCGCTGGCCGAGCTGCACGCCCGGCGGCCGGACCGGGTGCTGGCCACGAACGTCGAGTTCTGGGCGGCGATCATGCTGGACTTCGCCGAGGTGCCGTCGCACATGTTCACCTCGATGTTCACCTGCGCGCGCACCGCCGGATGGGCGGCGCACATCATGGAGCAGAAGCGCACCGGACGGCTGGTCAGGCCGAGCGCGCGCTACGTGGGCCCGAAATCACGCTCGGTGCGGGACGTGCCCGGCGCCGCCGATGTCCTGGACAAGAATGTCTGACCACGGTCCGGCCGGGCCCGGCGTCACCATCCCGGCGAGCCTGCGGCCGGCCGACGGCAGGTTCGGCTGCGGCCCGTCCCGGGTCCGTCCCGGGCAGCTCGCCGCGCTGACCGGCCCGGGCGCCGCGGTGCTCGGCACCTCGCACCGCCAGGCCCCGGTGCGCTCGCTGGTGCAGCGGATCCGGGAGGGCATGGCCAGTTTCTTCGCCCTGCCGGACGGTTATGAGGTCGTGCTCGGCAACGGCGGCACGACGGCCTTCTGGGAGATCGCGGCCTTCGGCCTGGTCGATCATCAGTCGCTGCACTTGTCGTTCGGCGAGTTCTCGTCCAAATTCGCGAAGGTGGCCTCCGCCGCTCCCTGGCTGGACGGGCCGGTGGTGATCGAGTCCGCGCCCGGCAGCCATCCGCTGCCGCGCGCGGAAGCCGGCGTGGACACCTACGCGCTTACCCACAACGAGACCTCCACCGGCGTCGCCATGCCGATCAGCCGGGTGGCCGGAGCGGATCCCGGCGCGCTGGTGATCGTGGACGCGACAAGCGGCGCCGGCGGGCTTCCGGTGCTGGCCGCCCAGACCGACGTGTATTACTTCGCGCCGCAGAAGTGCTTCGGCTCGGACGGCGGCCTGTGGATCGCGCTGATGTCGCCCGCGGCCCTGGCCCGGGCGGAGCGGATCGCGGCCAGCGGCCGGTACATCCCGGAGTTCTTCTCGCTGCCGGTCGCGATCAGCAATTCCCGCCTGCAGCAGACCTACAACACCCCGTCGGTCGCCAACCTGATCATGCTGGCCGACCAGGTCGAGTGGCTGCTGGGCCGGGGCGGCCTGGACTGGGCCGTCGCGCGGACCGCCGAGTCGTCGGACTGCCTGTACGGATGGGCGGAGAAGGCGCCGTATGCGAGCCCGTTCGTTGCTGACCCCGGGCAGCGCTCCCAGGTTGTCGGCACCATTGATTTCGCCGACACCGTCGATGCCGCCGCGGTCGCGGCGGTGCTGCGGGCCAACGGCATCGTCGACACCGAGCCCTACCGCAAGCTCGGCCGCAACCAGCTGCGCATCGGCATGTTCCCGGCAGTGGACCCGGCCGACGTGCAGGCGCTGACCGCCTGCGTCGACTACGTGATCGAGAGGCTCTGAGCTAGGGCTG
>JBEKFH010000172.1:0-9443 GCA_050013415.1 Streptosporangiaceae bacterium
TCTTCGACGTCAGCGCCACCGTGTTCCGGGAGGGGCACGAGATGCTCGGGGCCGGCGTCGTGCTGCGCCGGCCGGACGGCAGCCGCGAGCCGCTGATCGCCATGGCCGAGCTGGCCGAGGGCTCCGATCGCTATGGCGCGCAGGTGATGGCGACATCGGAGGGGCTCTGGCATTTCCGGGTGGAGGCATGGGGTGACCCGCTGGCCGGATGGCGGCACGCGGCCGCCATCAAGGTGCCGCTCGGCCAGGACACCGAGCTCATGCTCGCCGAGGGCGCGCTGCTCTTCGAGCGCGCCGCGCGCGGCATCAGGCCGTCCGGCGAGGCCGACCAGGAGGCACGGGCCGCGCTCGCCGCGGTGGCAGCGCGACTGGGTGATCTGGCGGTGCCCGCCGCCGAGCGGCTCGCCGCGGCCACCGACCCGCGGATCGCCGCGATCCTCGCCGCCCGCCCGCTGCGCGACCCGCTGACCCGGTCCGGCTGGTGCCCGGTCCTGGTGCACAGGGAGCGCGCGCTCTACGGCTCGTGGTATGAGTTCTTTCCCCGCTCGGAGGGAGCGAGCACCAGCCCGGACGGGCGCCAGCGATCGGGCACGCTGGCCACAGCGGCGGGCAGGCTGGACGCGATCGCCGCGATGGGCTTCGACGTGGTCTACCTCCCGCCGGTCCATCCGATCGGGACGACCGCGCGGAAGGGCGCCAACAACACACTGACCGCCCGGCCGGGCGACCCGGGATCGCCGTGGGCCATCGGCTCGCCGGACGGCGGGCATGACGCGGTCCATCCGGAACTCGGCACGCTGGCGGACTTCGACGGCTTCGTCGCCCGCGCGGGCGAGCTCGGCATGGAGGTCGCCCTCGACCTCGCGCTGCAGGCATCGCCTGATCATCCGTGGGTGCGATCGCATCCGGAGTGGTTCACCACCCGGGCCGACGGCACCATCGCCTACGCGGAGAACCCGCCCAAGCGCTACCAGGACATCTACCCGCTCAACTTCGACAACGACCCGGACGGAATCTACGCGGAGGCGCTGCGGATCGTCCGGCACTGGATGAGCCACGGGATCCGGATCTTCCGGGTGGACAACCCGCATACCAAGCCGCTGAGATTCTGGGAGCGGCTGCTCGCCGAGGTCGCCCGCACCGATCCCGACGTGCTGTTCCTGGCCGAGGCGTTCACCCGACCCGCCATGATGCAGGCGCTGGCGACGATCGGCTTCCATCAGTCGTACACGTACTTCACGTGGCGCAACTCACCTGCCGAGATCGCCGGGTACCTGCGGGAGCTGGCCGGGCCCGCGGCGGCGTACATGCGGCCGAATTTCTTCGTCAACACGCCGGACATCCTCAGCGAGTACCTGATGTACGCGGGGCCGCCGGCCTTCATGGCCCGGGCGGTGCTCGCCGCGATGCTCGCCCCGTCCTGGGGGGTCTACTCCGGTTACGAGCTGTGCGAGAACCTCCCGGCCGCGCCGGGAGTCAGCGAGGAGTACCTGGACTCGGAGAAGTACCAGTACCGCCCGCGCGACTGGGACGACCCGGCGACCACAGCCCGGAGCATCGCGCCGTTCCTCGCCAGGCTCAACAGGATCCGGCGGCTGCATCCCGCTTTGCACCGGCTCCGCAATCTGCGCTTCCACTTCGCTGACCAGCCGGAGCTACTCTGTTTCTCCAAGGGCACCGGCGACTTCTCCAGGGACACCGGCGACCTGCCGGGCGGCCCGCCGGGCCGGGATATCGTCCTTGTCGTCGTCAACACCAACTGGCGCGAGGCCCGGGCGGCCACCGTCTGGCTCGATATGCCCGCGCTCGGGCTTGACTGGGACGCGGAGTTCGTTGTCACCGATGAGCTCTCCGGCGAGTCCTACCGGTGGCGGCGGGCAAACTACGTCCGGCTCGACCCGGCAGTGTCACCGGCGCACATCTTCACCGTCCGCACCTAGCGAATAGCCAGCACCCGAGACCACGCAGCACCAGACCACGCAGCACCCGAAACCACGCAGCACCCGGCAGACCAGCCAATATCCCACCGACGCGCAGGAGAACGCAGTGGCCAGAAAGCCTGAGCCAGTGCCCGCCGACGGCCCGCGGCTGCCGCTGCCCGCGCCCCGGGCGGCGGCATTCCCGCTGCCGGCCGGCCCGGTGCCCGACGCGTTCTCCTTTGACACGCCGCGGGACCCGGAATGGTACAAGCGCGCGGTCTTCTACGAAGTGCTCGTGCGCGGGTACGACGACTCGAATGGCGACGGGACGGGGGACATCCGGGGCCTGATCTCCCGGCTCGACTACCTGCAATGGCTGGGGATCGACTGCCTGTGGCTGCTGCCCATCTACGCGTCGCCGCTGCGCGACGGCGGGTATGACATCGCCGACTACACCTCGATACTGGACGAGTTCGGGCACATCGGCGATTTCGTCGAGCTGGTGGAATCGGCGCACGAGCGCGGCATCCGGGTGATCGCCGATCTGGTCATCAACCACACCAGCGATGCTCATCCCTGGTTCCAGGCATCCCGCACGGACCCGGACGGCCCGTACGGCGATTTCTACGTCTGGTCGGACACCGACGACCGTTACCGCGACGCCCGCGTCATCTTCGTGGACACGGAGCATTCGAACTGGACCTTCGACCAGGTCCGCGGCCAGTACTACTGGCACCGGTTCTTCGCTCACCAGCCGGACCTGAACTTCGACAACCCGCGCGTGCAGGACACCATGCTCGAGGTGCTGCGCTTCTGGCTTGACCTCGGCATCGACGGGTTCCGGCTGGACGCCGTGCCGTACCTGTACGAGCGGGAGGGCACGAACTGCGAGAACCTCAAGGAAACGCATGAGTACCTGCGCCGGATCCGCGCCGAGGTGGACCGGCTGTACCCGGACCGCGTGCTGCTCGCCGAGGCGAACCAGTGGCCGGGCGACGTGGTCGAGTACTTCGGCGACCCGGCCGTCGGCGGCGACGAGTGCCACATGGCCTTCCATTTCCCGCTGATGCCGCGCATCTTCATGGCCGTGCGGCGCGAGCAGCGCTACCCGATCTCGGAGATCCTGGCCCAGACGCCGCCGATCCCGGCCGGCTGCCAGTGGGGCATCTTCCTGCGCAATCACGACGAGCTGACGCTGGAGATGGTCGCCGACGACGAGCGCGACTACATGTACGCGGAGTACGCCAAGGATCCCAGGATGAAGGCCAACATCGGGATCCGGCGGCGGCTCGCGCCGCTACTCGACAACGACCGCAACCAGCTGCAGCTCTTCACCGCGCTACTGCTGTCCCTGCCGGGCTCGCCGGTGCTCTACTACGGCGACGAGATCGGGATGGGGGACAACATCTGGCTCGGCGACCGGGACGGCGTGCGCACTCCGATGCAGTGGACGCCGGACCGCAACGCCGGATTCTCCGGCTGCGACCCGGCCCGGCTCTACCTGCCGGTGATCATGGATCCGATCTACGGCTACCAGGCGCTCAACGTGGAGTCACAGCAGAAGAACTCCGGCTCGCTGCTGCACTGGACCAAGCGCATGATCGAGATCAGGAAGCGGCATCCGGTCTTCGGGCTCGGCCGGTACGAGGAGCTGAGCTCGTCCAATCCGAGCATCCTGGCGTTCGTGCGGGAGTACACCGAGCCGGGCGCGGGCGCCGGCGGCGCCGACCAGATCCTCTGCGTGAACAACCTGTCCAGGTTCCCGCAGCCGGTGGAACTCGACCTGCGCAGGTTCAAGGGGGTCACGCCGGTCGAGTGCATGGGCGGCGTCACCTTCCCGCCCATCGGCGAGTTCACCTACCTGCTGACCCTGCCCGGCCACGGCTTCTACTGGTTCCAGCTCCCGCCGCTGCCCGGCGGCGGCAAGCCCGCGCGCTGATCACCAGTTCGCACCCCGCGCCTCACCAGTTCCCACCCCGCGCCCCGGGCGCGGCGTCTCGCCCGTACGGTGTTAGCAAGCGGACGGAAGGGACCAAGGCCCGAAAAAATGACATTGGAGCGGTCGCTCGCGACGTGGCTGCCCGCGCAGCGCTGGTTTCCGGGCACCGGCACGGCCGGTGACCTGGCGATCGTCGCCGACACGCTGCTCGCCCCCGGTGACCCGGAGCTGCGGCACCTGATCGTCACCGCGTCGGGCGGCGGCGGCCCGGCCACCTACCAGGTCCTCGCGGGCATCCGCGCAGTGGTGCCTGCCCGGCTGAGCCACGCCGTGATCGGGCCGGACAGCCGCGGCCGGACCGCGTACGACGCGCTGCACGACCCGGAACTGACCGGCGTGCTGCTGCGCGGCATCGGCGGCGAGCGGGTCGCCGGGCCGCTGCGCTTCGTCCGGGAGCCCGCCGCGCCCATCGACGAGAGCGCTGCCAGCCGGGTGCTGTCGGCGGAGCAGAGCAACACCAGCCTGATCTTCGGCGAGTCCGCGATACTCAAGGTGTTCCGCCGGGTGTTCGCCGGCCAGAATCCCGACCTCGAAGTGGCGCACGCGCTGGCCGGCCTCGGGTCGGCGCACATCGCCCGGCCGCTCGGCTGGATCGAGTCCCGGCGCGACGGCGAGCAGCCGGCCCTGCTTGCCCTGCTGTCGGAGTACCTGCGCGGTGCCTGCGACGGCTGGTCGCTGGCCGGCACGAGCGTGCGCGACCTGTACGCGGAGGGCGGCCGGGCGGGTGAGGCCGGCGGCGACTTCGCCGGCGAGGCGCACCGGCTCGGCGCGGCCACCGCCAGCGTGCACGCTGACCTGGCGAGGGCGTTCGGCACCGGCCTGCTGGAGCCGGCCGCCGTGGCCGTGCTCGCGGCGCAGCTTCAGCGCGCGCTGGAGGCTGCTATCGCCGAGGTGCCGGAACTGGCCGCGCACTCCAGCCGGGTGACCGCCGCGTACGCCGATCTGGCCGGTCTCGGCGCGGCGCTGCCGGTCCAGCGGGTGCACGGCGACTATCACCTGGGCCAGGTGCTGCGAACCCAGGCCGGCTGGGTCGCGCTCGACTTCGAGGGCGAGCCGGCCGCATCGCTGGCGAGCCGCCGGTCCCGGTCTCCCGCGCTGCGGGACATTGCTGGCATGCTGAGATCGTTCGACTATGCTGCGCGGCACCAGCTGATCGGCCGGCCTGGCGGGGAGCGCCTGACTACGGTGGCCGGCGAGTGGGTAGCCCGTAACCAGGCCGCGTTCTGCGCGGGATACGCGGAGGCCGGCGGAACCGACCCGCGGGCTCATCCCGTGGTGCTCAGGGCGCTGATGCTCGAGAAGGCGGTATACGAGGTGACGTACGAGGCCAGGCACCGGCCCTCCTGGGTGTCCATCCCGCTCGACGCGATCGCCGGGATGTGACCGTGCCTGACCGGGATGTGACCGTGCCTGACCGGGATGTGACCGTGCCCCACCGGGATGTGACCGTGCCTGCTACCGACGACGTGACGCTGCCCAGCATGGCCGAGATCGACCAGATCGTGGCCGGCACGCATCACGACCCGCACTCCGTACTCGGCGCGCACCCGGTCAGCGGCGGAATCGCCGTCCGCGCGCTGCGGCCGCTCGCGACCTCGGTGACCGTCGTGCTCGCCGACGGGCGGCGGTTCCCGGCCGCCCACGTCCGCGGCGGCGTCTTCGCCGTGACGCTGCCGCTCACCGGAATCCCCGACTACCGGCTGGCCGTCAGCTACCCGGGCGCGGGGGACGGCACTGACCCAGGCCAGGCCGCCGAGATCCTCCTCGACGACCCGTACCGGCACCTGCCCACCCTCGGCGAGGTTGACCTGCACCTGATCGGCGAGGGCCGGCACGAGCAGCTCTGGCGGGTGCTCGGCGCCCATCTGCGGGAGTACCCCGATGACGGGCCGGCTCCGCCCCGGCCGGCTCCCGCCGGGGCGCAGGGAGCCGGCGACGACGATCCGTTCAGCATGAATTTCGGCCGGGTCGCCGGGACCTCATTCGCTGTCTGGGCGCCGAACGCGCGCGGCGTGCGGGTGACCGGGGACTTCAATTTCTGGGACTCCCGCATGCACCCGATGCGCTCGCTCGGCGGGTCGGGCGTCTGGGAGATCTTCATCCCCGGGATCGGCGAGGGCACCCGGTACAAGTACGACATCTGCGGGCCGGACGGAACGTGGCACACCAAGGCCGACCCGATGGCGGCCCTCGCGCAGCGGCCGCCGGAGACCGCGTCGGTGGTCACCCAGTCGCGCTACCAGTGGGGAGACGCCGGCTGGCTGGCCGAGCGGGCCGCCCGCGACCAGCTGCACCAGCCGATGAGCGTGTACGAGGTGCACATCGGCTCGTGGCGCCCGGGGCTCTCCTACGTCCACCTTGCCGATCAGCTCACCCGCTACGTCACCGAGATGGGCTTCACGCACGTGGAGTTCCTGCCGGTGGCCGAGCACCCGTTCGGCGGCTCCTGGGGATACCAGGTGACGTCGTATTACGCCCCGTCGGCCAGGTTCGGCACGCCGGATGAGTTCCGGCTGCTGGTGGACCGGCTGCACCAGGCCGGCATCGGCGTGATCGTCGACTGGGTGCCCGCGCACTTCCCGCGGGACAGCTGGGCGATGGCGCGGTTCGACGGCACGCCGCTGTACGAGAACGCCGACCCGCAGCGCGGCGAGCACCCCGACTGGGGCACCCTCATCTTCGACTACGGCCGCCCCGAGGTGCGTAACTTCCTGGTCGCGAACGCCGTCTACTGGCTGGAGGAATTCCACATCGACGGCCTGCGGGTGGACGCCGTCGCCTCCATGCTCTACCTGGATTACTCGCGCAAGGCAGGCGAGTGGACGCCGAACGCGGCCGGCGGCCGGGAGAACCTGGACGCCGTCGCCTTCCTCCGCGAGGTGAACGCGACCTGCTACCGGCGGGTGCCCGGCGTCACGATGATCGCCGAGGAGTCCACCGCGTGGCCAGGGGTGACCAGGCCGGTGCACCTGGGCGGGCTGGGGTTCGGGCTGAAGTGGAATCTCGGCTGGATGCACGACACGCTGGCGTACCTGGCGCACGACCCGGTGTTCCGGCACTATCACCACAACGAGCTGACGTTCTCCATGATGTACGCGTTCAGCGAGAACTTCCTGCTGCCGCTGTCGCACGACGAGGTGGTGCACGGCAAGGGATCCCTGCTCGGCAAGATGCCGGGCGATCCCTGGCGCCAGTTCGCCGGGCTGCGCGCGCTGTTCGGCTACATGTGGGCGCACCCCGGCAAGCAGCTGCTGTTCATGGGCTCGGAGTTCGGCCAGGCCAGCGAGTGGTCGCAGGAGGCCGGCCTGGACTGGCTCGCGCTCGGCGGCGAGCTGCCCGCCGGGCTGCAGCGACTCGTCATTGATTTGAACGGGGCCTACCGCGCCAGTCCCGCCCTCTGGGCAGAGGATTTCTCGCCTGGCGGGTTCGGCTGGATCGACGCTAACGACGCGGGCGGCAACGTGGTGTCGTTCCTGCGGTTCTCCCCGGCCGACGGCGGCGTGCTCGCCTGCATTGCGAACTTCGCCGGGGAGCCGCACGGTGACTACCGGATCGGGCTGCCGTCGGCCGGGCGGTGGCGCGAGGTGATCAACACCGACGCCGCGGTGTACGGCGGCAGCGGGGTCGGCAACCTGGGGGTCATCGACGCGGTCGCCGAGCCCCGGCATGGCCGGCCGGCGTCCGCCGTGATCACCGTCCCGCCGCTGGCCGTGCTCTGGCTGGCCCCGGAGCCGGACCGGCCTGGCCTAGTTTCATGATCATGGAGGATCGTCACCCCCTGGGCGGCCAGATCCTCCACGCTGATGAAACGCGGCCTCGCGTCAGGTGACGGGGATGATGCTGGCCTCGGTCAGCACCCCGCCGGTGATGCTGAGGATGCCGATGGTGCCGTTGGGCTGGCGGCGGCGGTCGGTGGGCGAGCCCGGGTTGAAGATCCGGATCCCGTCGGCTGACTGGTCCAGCGGTATGTGCGAGTGCCCGAACACCACGAGGTCGGCGGCGGGGAACCGGCGGCGCATCCGGGCAGTGCGGCGGGCG
This sequence comes from Streptosporangiaceae bacterium, assembly GCA_050013415.1. Taxonomy (GTDB): domain Bacteria; phylum Actinomycetota; class Actinomycetes; order Streptosporangiales; family Streptosporangiaceae; genus Palsa-506. The sequence continues at coordinate 7,957 of JBEKFH010000172.1, forward strand.
GCCGGGCCGCTGTCGTGGATCATGGCCACCCGCAGGCCGCCGAGATCGATCTCCAGCTCCGGCGGGGCGCCCCAGGCCGCGACATCGGGCCCGTCGTTGTTGCCAAGCACGGCACGGACCGGCGCGTAGGCCGCCAGCTCGTCCAGCACCGAGGCGGTGCAGACGTCCCCGGCATGCAGGATCAGGCCGGCGTTCCGCAGCCGCTCGGCGACCAGCGGCGGGCACGACCGCCACCGCCGCGGTGCGTGCGTGTCCGAGAGCACCACGACCTTCACCCGGCCATCATGACGGCCGCCGCAAGCCCTGCCGCCGGCCGGGGCACTGCCTCGCCGCGGGCGAAGCGGGTAAATTCTCGGCTATGGACGAGGAACTCAGCGCTGAGGCGCCTGAGCATGAGCCAGTGCCGCTCGACGCCGGTCGGCTGGTCGCCGATAAGGCCGCCGCGGGCGTCGTGCCTGGCCGGATGCCGGCCATCTACCTGGGGCACGGCGCGCCTCCGCTGGTCGATGACCCGCTCTGGGTGATCCAGCTGGAGGGATGGGCGCGGGCGCTGCCGCGGCCCCGGGCGATCCTGATGGTGTCGGCGCACTGGGAGTCCGCGCCGCTCACGATCGGAGCAACCAGGGACGGCGTGCCGCTCGTCTACGACTTCGGCGGCTTTCCTGACCGCTATTACCACGCCAGGTACCCGGCTCCGGGCAGCCCCGCGCTGGCGGCCCAGGTCCGCGGCCTGCTGTCGGGCACCGAGCGGGCCGTCGACGCGCCGGACCGGGGACTCGACCACGGTGCGTACGTGCCGCTGACGGTGATGTACCCGGACGCGGACATTCCGGTGCTGCAGATTTCCATGCCGACCCTGGACCCGGTACGGCTGCTGGCCATCGGCGAGAAGCTGCGGCCGCTGCGGGACGAGGGCGTGCTGATCGTCGGCAGCGGGTTCCTCACGCACGGGCTGCCGTTCCTGCGGGACTTCCGCTTCGACGCGCCGCCGCCAGGCTGGTCGGCCGAGTTCGACCACTGGGCGGGAGAGGCGCTGGACTCCGACGACGTCGACGCGCTCGCATCGTTCCGCAGCGCGCCCGGTGCGCGTTACGCCCACCCCACCACGGAGCATTTCGCTCCGCTGTTCGTGACGCTCGGCGCCGCCGGGGGCCCGGTGCCGCCGGTCACTACCATCACCGGCTACTGGATGGGCCTCGCCAAGCGGTCCTTCCAGGTGGCGTGACGACGTAGTCGGCACCAGTGTCGGTGGCGGTGGTCGGCCCCTCGGGCGAGGCGAGCCGGCGTCCCCCGCAGCGCGAGGAAGCGAGCCGTCATCGTGCTGCCCTTCCGTACCGCGCGAGGACGGCGGCGCCGGCCCTCTCGGCTGACAGGCACTCCAGGTACGCGGGCGGGCGGGCGGCCGGAAAGAGCCGCTCGCCGGTGCCGAGGATCGTGGGGAAGGTCAGCAGCCGGTACTCATCGATCAGGTCCTCGGCCATCAGCGC
>JBEKFH010000173.1:0-9364 GCA_050013415.1 Streptosporangiaceae bacterium
ACCCGGGGCCGGTCCATAATCCCGTGGTTTCGGGTGACGTCCCGGCGAGTGGCGGCCGGTCCGTGGAGTCCTCGTCCGGGCGGCGGTCAGGTCAGCCGGGCGAACCGGCGCAGCGAGGCGTTCAGTCCCCAGCGCGCCACCGGCGCCACCGTCCATCGGCCGAGCCCGCCCGCCAGCGGCCACGGCAGCCGCAACTGCTCGGTCCACCGGAACTCCGACTGCCGCCCGCTCGGCGCCACCTCGAAGATGCCGAACCCGCGCACGATCCGGCCGGTGTGCCGGACAACGCACCGGCGGGGCGGATCCCACTCCGTGATCACCATGGTGTCATCGAAGCCGACCGGGCCGATGCCGGTCCGGGCCACGACTTTGGCACCGGTCCCGGTGCCGCCGCTGACCTGAGTTCCCAGCATCCACTCGCGCTGCCGGGACCAGTCCATCGCCATCAGCCAGACCTGGTCTGGCTCCCCCGGTACTAGCACCCTGGCGGTGACCTCGAGCAGCTCGGACATGAAACGACGTTAACCGCCGGCACCACAGCCGGGCGACCCCGGGGTCCGCGCGGCCGCCTGCGGCGGGCCCGGACGCCTGCTACCGCGCGTAACGCCACCGAAACGACACGTAAAGCCACCGAGGGGAGCGGTGAATCGCTAAAATAGGCCGCTCATGCGCGGTAACCGCGGCTCCGGGTGCCCCGTGTCCGCTGCTGTCCGGGCTGGTCGCCCGGGAAGGATCACGAACTGTCGCATTCCCGGCGATATGAGGTGGTCATATGCCAGTACAGAGCCCGGCCCGGCACCTAGCGCGCTCCGCCCGGCACCTACGGCGCTCCCGGCACCGCTCGAGCCACCGCCGGCCCTCGCGGGCGCTCTGGGCCGTGCCGATGCTGCCTCTCCTGGTAGCCGCGGGCTTTTACCTGACAAAAGGCACGGCCCCGGGTACGGCGCAGGCTGGCGGCGCCGCGCGGGCTGCCGTCTCCCGGCATGCCGCCGGGCCGTGCGCATCGCCGGGATCAGCTGCCGGGCAGGCCTCACCGGCGTGCCCGCGCCCGTTAACGCGCGCTTCAGGGGCACCGGGCACGAGCGCCGCGCCAGCCGGTTATCCCCGCCGCCGGGCCGCCCGGACAGGCCGGGCACGGCCGGCCCGGCGGCCATCGCGCACGGCGTCCGGGAGCCCCGCGCCGTCAGCCACCCCGCCGGCGGCTAGCCCGCAGGGACCAGCCACCGCGCAGGTGCTTGCGCTGATCAACCAGGCACGGGCCGCGGCCGGACTCCCCGCATACACGCTCACTGACGGGCTCGACAGCAGCTCGGCGGCGCACAACGCGAGGATGGCGAGCGGCTGCGGGCTCTCACATCAATGCCCGGGCGAGCCCTCACTCGGCGCCCGCGAGAGCGCCGCCGGAGTGCACTGGACATCGGCCGGCGAGAACATCGGCGAAGGCGGCCCGGTCGCCGACACGGATGCCGCGATCACCCAGATGGCCACCGGGCTGGTCAGGCAGATGCTGGACGAGAAGCCGCCCGCTGACGGTCACCGGCTGAACATCCTGAGCAGCGTCTTCCGTCACATCGGCATCGCCATCGAGCGGAGCAGCGCAGGCATCGTCTGGATGACCCAGGATTTCTCGAACTAGTGCCGCATCAGGCTGGTTTGCCCGGTTGACGATGCGGCGCAGGCGTTCGTCGCGGGCGTGGTTGTTGCGCCAGTGAGCACCGGCGGATCATGCTGGCCTGCTGCGAGTGGCTGGCGTGATCGGAACCATCGAGCGCAAAGTGGCGCAGCACAGTGAACTGAGATCTATTTTTGACCAGGACGAATTTAGTCGGGTATGGGCGTTCTACACGTTGCTCACCGCGGCCCGGGCGAGAATGACTTCGTGGGCTGTGGCGCGATGCCTGATCCAGGAGGGCAGGTCATGGGCTACATGCGGGCTCGCTAGCCCCATGAAAATAATCCCCGCCAGTCCGGGTTGCCCAGGACGACGGGGAGCAGTGCCAACACTATACCCACGATTCCTGCGGGCTGCACAGTCGAGAGGCGGGCTCGGTCGTTGTTATTTATGGGTTGCGGCCACCAAGGGAGTAACTGATGAGACCGCGTGGTGGTCTTCCTGGACTGGCAGAACGTCTATAAGGGCGCCCGGGAGGCGTTCTGCGGATACGGTGCGCCCCACTGGGAAGGTCAGGTGCACCCGCTGGCGTTGGGGCAGCTCATCGCAGCCGACAGTCCCTATGAGCGCCAGTTGCATCAGGTCCGCGTCTACCGCGGCCAGCCGGACGCTACCCGTGACCCCAGAGGTTACGCGGCGAACGCTCGCCAGGTAGCGGCATGGCGACAGTCACCGATGGTCCACGTGACCATGCGAACGCTTCGTTACCCGTACGGCTGGCCAAACTCACATCAAGCCGGGGAGAAGCCCCAGGAGAAGGGCATCGACGTCGCGCTTGCTATCGACTTCGTGAGCATGGCGGTCGCCGGAGACTTCGAAGTCGGCGTCCTGATGTCGACGGACACAGATCTCAAACCCGCCCTGGAGGCTGTCGCGCGGCTGACTCCCACCCAGGGCGTCAGGCCTGAGGTCGCGTCGTGGAGTTCCGCTGTCGGCCACAGCAGGCGGCTGTCGATCAGTTCCCGGCGAATTTACTGTCACTGGCTTGGCAAGGACACCTACGACCAGATCGCTGATACGACTAAGTACTCGTAGCGGCACCGGGCCCGGCGACGTGCTGCGGCCCGTACCGGTCTAAGCGGCGGTCAGTCGACTGATGCGGCCGGGTCTCTGATGCGGCAGAGTGGACAGTGAAGGAGGACCACATGAACCCAGCCAGCTACCCGCGCGCGGGCGATCAGGACACGGCTGCGCTCGAGGCGACCCGGCGCAGCTGGCACGGCGTCGCCGAGCTCGTCATGGCCGGGCCGCAGTTCCGGCGCAGCGGATCCATCGAGCTGCGGGTCGTGCCCGGCGGCTTCGGCACCGTAGCCGTCCCGGCCCTGCGGGTGGACGGCGCCGAGCTGGTGGCCGGCAGCCGCCGGCTCGCGCTCGCCGGGGTGACCTACGCCGGCCTCGCGGCGGCGGCGGGCGTGGAGGCGCACGATCTGGCGGACGTCTACCAGGACGGACCGGGGCTCACGCCGGATGACCCGGTGGACGCCGACCCGGCCGCCGCCGGGTACCTCGCGGCCTGCTTCGCCAGCGGCGACGCCGCCCTGCGCGCGTTCGCGCCAGGGACCGAGCCGGTGCTCTGGCCCGAGCACTTCGACGTCGCCATCGATCTCGCCGAGATCACCTACGGCGTATCGCTCGGTGACGCTCACATCGCCGCCCCGTACGCCTACGTGTCGCCCTGGGCCAAGCCGGCTGGCGAGTTCTGGAACGCCAGCTTCGGCGCCGCCCGCCCGCTCAGCCAGCTGCCACGGGCCGAGCTCATCACCGAGTTCTTCCTAGCTGCCCGGGCAGCCGCCGGGCAGGCAGCCGCCGGGCAGGCCAGCACGGCAGCCGGGCAGGGCTGATCAGATGCCCGTCATCTCGCGCGGCTTCGGCGGCCGGAACCGGTCGCGGCAGCCGGACCTGCCGCCCGGCCAGTACCTGGTCACCGACTTCCCCGTGCTGTCCGCCGGGCCGACGCCGCGGATCAGCCTGGACCGCTGGGAGTTCCAGGTCGTCACCGAGACCGGCGGCACGCACACCTGGGACTGGGCACAGTTCCGCGCCCTGCCCAGCGAGGAGGTCACCGTCGACCTGCACTGCGTCACCAAATGGTCGAAGCTCGGCACCCGGTGGGCCGGCGTGCGGATGGAGACGCTGCTGGAGCCCGTCGTCACCACGGCGGCATTCGCGCTGGTGGGATCGTACGGCGGATACACGACCAACCTGCCGCTCGCGGACCTGATGGGCGGCCGGGCGTGGATCGCTTATGACTACGACGGCAAGGCTCTCGATCCCGAGCACGGCGGCCCGGCCCGGCTGCTCGTCCCGCACCTGTACCTGTGGAAATCCGCCAAGTGGGTCAACAAGATCCAGCTGCTCGACCACGACGAGCCGGGCTTCTGGGAGAGCGCCGGCTACCACAACTACGGGGATCCATGGCGCGAGCAGCGGTACTGGGGCGACTGACCTGGCGGACCGGGACGGTCGTCGCCGTGCGCGACGAGACCCCGGCAGCCCGCACCATCGTCCTGGACGTGCCCGGCTGGCCCGGGCACCTCGCCGGCCAGCATGTCGACCTGCGGCTCACCGCCGAGGACGGCTACTCGACCGAGCGCTCCTACTCGATCGCGTCGGCGCCCGGCGGCGACCGGCTGGAGCTGACGGTGGTGACGATCCCGGATGGCGAGGTGTCCCCGTACCTCGCCGGGGTCCTCGTCGCGGGCGACCAACTGGAGCTGCGCGGCCCGGTCGGCGGCTGGTTCGTCTGGCGCCCCGCCGTGGCCGGCCCGGTCTTCCTCATCGGCGGCGGCTCGGGCCTGGTGCCGCTGATGGCGATGATCCGGACGCGCGCCGAGGCCGGCAGCAGGGCTCCGTTCCGGCTGCTGTACTCGGTCCGTGATCCGGACTCGGTGCTGTACCGGGACGAGCTGCGCAAGCGAGCCAGCCAGGACCACGGGCTGGACGTCACGTATGCGTTCACCCGGGCGGCGCCGCCGCGGTCTGCCCGGCCGCCCGGGCGGATCGGCGCGGGCCTGATCGCCTCGGCCGGCTGGCCCCCAGACCGCGAGCCTGCCGTGTTCGTGTGCGGGCCGAATGGCTTCGTCGAGGCGGCCGCGAACCTGCTCGTGGACATCGGTCACGACCCGCGCCGGATCAAGACCGAGCGCTTCGGCACCAGCGGAGGTCCTTCATGAGCCAGCCTCTCCTCGACGGCAACGCCCTGGCGGGCGCCCTCAGCGAGGTGTTCGCCGTGGACGTCACCGCGGCCATCGGGCAGTGCGCGCACTGCCGGAGCAGCAGGCCGATTGCCGAGACCGTGGTCTACCTGAACGCGCCGGGGATCGTCGCGCGCTGCGCTAGCTGTGACGCAGTAGTGCTGCGCATGGTGCGGGACGGCGGGCGCGCCTGGCTCGACCTGCGCGGCCTGGTCAGCCTGCAGGTGAGGATCCCGGCCGGCCCGGCGGAGCCGGCCGCTCCGCCGGGCTGAGCCGGCCGGGAACGGGCGCAGCGGGCCGCGGCGGCAGGGCCGCGGAGCAGCGGGGGGATGCGGGGGCCGCGGAGGCGGCGGGGGGCGCGGAGGCGGCGTCCGCTTAGCGCGAACGAGCGCGGGAAACAAAATCGGGCCCGGCCGGCTTGACGATTGTAAGTAAGTAATCGACCGGGGAAGTGAACCTGATGAGTGAAACTCTCTCCCTGCCCGTGCTGCCGCTCGACGACATCGTGGTGCTCCCCACCATGGTGGTCCCGCTGGACACCTCGGGCCCGGAAATCCGGGCGTCCATCGAGGCGGCCCGGCTCTCGGCGTCCGCCGCTGATGGCGACGACGCGCCGCCGCGGGTGCTGCTGGTGCCGCGGCTGGACGGCAAGTACTCCGCCGTCGGCACGCTCGGCATCGTCGAGCAGGTCGGCAGGCTGCCGAGCGGCGAGCCGGCCGCGGTCATCCGCGGCCTGTCCCGCGTCAGGGTCGGCACCGGCACGGTCGGCCCGGGAGCAGCGCTCTGGGTCGACGGGACCGTCGAGGAGGAGCCGCCGGCCAGCCCGCGCGCGCACGAGCTTGCGCGCGAGTACCGGGGCCTGGCCGGGGCGATCCTGCAGAAGCGCGGGGCATGGCAGGTCGTCGATGCACTAGCGCGGATAACGGATCCCTCGGCGCTGGCCGACAGCGCAGGCTACGCGTCGTACCTGTCACTCGAGCAGCGCAAGGAGCTGCTGGAGACCATCGACCCGGAGGCTCGCCTGGAGCGGCTGACCGGATGGGCCCGGGACCAGCTCGCCGAGCTGGACGTGGCCGAGACCATTCATAACGACGTCCGCGAGGGCATGGAGAAGCAGCAGCGCGAGTTCCTGCTCCGCCAGCAGCTCGCCGCGATCCGCAAGGAGCTGGCCGAGCTCGACGGCAAGCCGGCCTCGGAGGAAGACGACTACCGGGCCAGGATCGAGGCGGCCGACCTGCCGGAGAAGGTGGCCGAGGCGGCGCTGAAGGAGGCCGCCAAGCTGGAACGCAGCTCGGACGCCTCGCCGGAGGGCAGCTGGATCCGCACCTGGCTGGACACGGTGCTGGAGATCCCGTGGAACACGCGCACCGACGACGCCTACGACATCGGCGGCAGCCGGGAGATCCTGGACGCCGACCATGCCGGGCTTGACGACGTGAAGGACCGGATCATCGAGTACCTCGCGGTCCGCAAGCGGCGGGCGGACAAGGGCCTGACCCTGGTCGGCGGCCGTCGCAGCGGCGCGGTGCTCGCGCTGGCCGGCCCGCCCGGCGTCGGCAAGACCTCGCTGGGCGAGTCGGTGGCCCGCGCCATGGGCCGGAAGTTCGCCAGGGTCGCGCTCGGCGGCGTCAGGGACGAGGCCGAGATCCGCGGCCACCGGCGCACCTACGTCGGCGCGCTGCCCGGCCGGATCGTCCGCGCGATCCGCGAGTCCGGCTCCATGAACCCGGTGATCCTGCTGGACGAGGTCGACAAGCTCGGCACGGACTACCGCGGCGATCCCACTGCCGCGCTGCTCGAGGTGCTCGACCCGGCGCAGAACCACACGTTCCGCGACCACTACCTCGAGGTCGAGCTTGACTTGTCCGACGTGCTGTTCATCGCGACGGCCAACGTGGTCGACGCGATACCCGGGCCGCTGCTCGACCGGATGGAGCTGCTCTCGCTCGACGGTTACACCGAGGACGAGAAGGTGACGATCGCCCAGGATCACCTGCTGCCGCGGCAGCTGGAACGGGCGGGCCTGGAGCCGGACGACGTGACGGTGACCGCCGATGCGCTCCGGCGGCTGGCCGCCGAGTACACCCGCGAGGCGGGCGTCCGCGGGCTGGAGCGGAGCATCGCCAGGGTGCTGCGCAAGATCGCCGCGCAGGTCGCCGGCGGCAGCCTGACGCTGCCCGTCACGGTCGGCCCGGCTGACCTGCACGGCTACCTCGGGCATCCGCGGCACACCCCGGAATCGGCCGAGCGGACAGCGGTGCCGGGCGTGGCCACCGGCCTGGCGGTCACCGGCGCCGGCGGCGACGTGCTGTTCATCGAGGCGTCGCTGGCCGACCCGGAGACCGGGACCACCGGCGTGACGCTGACCGGCCAGCTGGGCGACGTGATGAAGGAGTCGGCCCAGATCGCGCTGTCCTACCTGCGCTCCCACGGCGCCGAGCTCGAGCTGCCAGTCGGCGACCTGAAGGACCGCGGCGTGCACGTGCACGTCCCGGCGGGCGCGGTGCCGAAGGACGGGCCGAGTGCCGGGGTGACGATGACCACGGCCCTCGCCTCGCTGCTGTCCGGCCGGCTGGTCCGGTCCGACGTGGCGATGACCGGCGAGGTCTCGCTCACCGGCCGGGTGCTGCCGATCGGCGGCGTGAAGCAGAAGCTGCTCGCCGCCCACCGGGCCGGCATCACCACGGTGCTGATCCCGAAGCGCAACGAGCCGGATCTGGAGGACGTGCCGGAGAAGGTGCGGGCGGCGCTGGACATCCACCCGGTCAGCGACGTCCGCGAGGTGCTCGAGCTGGCGCTGGAGCCGGCCGCCGCCCGGGCGGCGGTCGCGGCCTGAGCCTGACGGCTGACGCCTGAAGGCGAGGCTGGCCTGGCAGGGCTGGCCGACAGCAGAGCCGGCGGCCGGGCTGGCGGGGCAACCGCCAGCCCGGCCGTCACCAGTCGGTGGCGGCCCCCTGGGCGTCCACGCCGAGGGGGCTTACCCGCCATCCTGCGCCCGCGGCCTCGGCGATCGGCGCCACCGCGCCGGCGCCGGGTGGCCGGCCGGTCACGGTGAGCGCGAGCACGGCGGGCCCGCCCCCGGACACGACCGCCGGGATGCCGGCCGCGCGCAGGCTCGCGATCAGGCTGGCGGTCCGCGGCATCGCAGCCGCCCGGTAGCGCTCGTGCAGGAAATCCTCGGTGGCGTCCATCAGCAGGCCGGGGTCGCTGGTGAGCGCGGCCACCAGCAGCGCCGCGCGGGCCGAGTTCTGCGCGGCGTCCGCGTGCGGCACCGCCGGCGGCAGCGCCAGCCGCGCCGCCGCGGTGGCGAGCGGATCGGGCGGAACGCAGATCACCGGCGCGATCCCGGCCAGCGGCGACAGCCGTACGGACCTGGCGCCCGAGGCCGACATCCAGGCGATCGTCAGGCCGCCGGACAGGCACGCGGCCACGTTGTCCGGATGCCCCTCCAGTCCGGTCGCCAGGCCGAGGAGCCAGTCATCGCCGAATCCCGCGGCGGCCGCGCCACCCCCGGCGGACGGCTCCCCGGTCAGCGACCCCCCCGCCGACGACGGCCCGGCCTCCCGCCCCCCGGCCAGCGACCCCCCGGCCAGGGCGCGCGCGGCGAGCAGGCCGGCCACGATGGCAGCGGCCGAGGATCCGAGCCCGTAGCCCTGCGGGATCGCGTTCTCGCACCGGATGGCGATGCCCGGCGGCTGGCCGCCGAGCGCCGCGAAGGCCGCCCGCATCGCGCGGACGACGAGGTGATCCTCTCCTGCCGCCGCGGTTTCCTCCCCGGCGCCGGACACCGAGATGTCCAGCCCGCTGCCGGTGATCCGGGCCGCCACGACGTCGTGCAGCGTCAGGGCCAGGCCCATGGCGTCGAATCCGGGCCCCAGGTTCGCGCTGGTCGCCGGAACGCGGACAACCACGGGACGCTCCGGCCAGGCGGGACGCTCCGGCCAGCTCACCCCAGCCCCAGCGCGGCAGCGGCGGCGGCGCTGTCGGCCGGGATCGTCACCGGGTCGGGCGCGGCGGCGATCGCCGGGCCAGGCTCCTTCAGCCCGTTGCCGGAGATCGTGCAGACCACCACCGAGCCTGGCCGCACCTGCCCGGCCGCGCACGCCTGCAGCAGTCCGGCCACCCCGGCCGCCGACGCGAGCTCGCCGAACACCGCCTCCCTCGCGGCCAGCAGCCGGTACGCGGCGAGGATCTGCTCGTCGGTGACCGAGCCGATCAGGCCGCCGGACTCGTCCCGCGCGGCTTCGGCGAGCCGCCATGACGCCGGGTTGCCAACCCTGATCGCGGTCGCGATGGTGGCTGGCGCGCTGACCGGCCTGCCGAGCACGATCGGCGCGGCGCCGCTCGCCTGGTAGCCGAGCAGCCGCGGCGCCCGGGTCGCCAGGCCGTCCGCCAGGTACTCGCCATAGCCCATCCAGTAGGCGGAGATGTTGCCCGCGTTGCCCACCGGAAGGCAGTGCACGTCCGGCGCGTCGCCGAGCGCGTCGACGATCTCGAA
>JBEKFH010000174.1:0-9330 GCA_050013415.1 Streptosporangiaceae bacterium
CATACAGGAACAGGTCCCCCGCGTCGATCTCGACCAGATCGTGCACGAGCAGCATGGCGATCACCCGGCCCAGGTCGGTGCCGGGCGGCGCATGCTCGGCCAGCACCAGCGCCATCACCGCGAGGTGCCAGGAGTGCTCGGCTGAGTTCTCCCGGCGATCCGGGTCGGTCAGCATGGTCTGCCGGAGGACGCGCTTCAGCAGGCCTGCCTCGGCGGCGAAGCCCATCTGCTGCCTGAGTCGCTGAGTGATGCCCATGTCATCAGTCTTACCTCGCAGCGGCTCCGCTGACGCGAGCCGGCGGACGTGGCCCAGGGACGCCACGCCAAAGCCAATAATCTCTTAACGTAGTCAAATAACTACTCATTGTGAGATGCTGTGCCTGGGGGACCCGAAAGATGATACGGGGGACCGGCTCATCAGGCTCGTCCTGGCGGGGCACGTGCCCGCCAGGACGAGTTTTCTCGTCGTCGGCTGTCCCCGCCTCGCCGGCTGACCCCGCCGCAAGGAGGACGTCGCATGAGTAACTACCGGCCAGTTACCACCACCGACACCGGCATGACCGCGCCGAGCGACGAATTCTCGCAGTCGGCCGGCGCGGACGGCCCGCTGCTGCTGCAGGATCACTACCTGATCCAGAAGATGGCGCAGTTCAACAGGGAGCGCGTGCCCGAGCGAGTGGTGCACGCCAAGGGCGGCGGCGCCTACGGCGTCTTCGAGGCGACCGAGGACGTCAGCCAGTACACCAGGGCGGGCATGTTCACCAGGGGGAAGCGGACCGACATGCTGATCCGCTTCTCCACGGTGGCGGGCGAGCTCGGCTTCCCCGACACCGTGCGCGACCCGCGCGGCTTCGCGCTCAAGTTCTACACCGACGAGGGAAACTACGACCTGGTCGGCAACAACACCCCGGTCTTCTTCATCCGCGACCCGCAGAAGTTCTCCGACTTCATCCACTCCCAGAAGCGGCGGGCCGACACGCACCTGCACGACAACAACATGCAGTGGGACTTCTGGACGCTCGCGCCGGAGTCGGCGCACCAGGTCACGTTCCTGATGTCCGACCGCGGCACGCCGTACACCTGGCGGAACATGAACGGCTACGGCAGCCACACCTTTATGTGGTACAACGCCGCGGGCGAGAAATTCTGGGTCAAGTACCACTTCAAGACCGAGCAGGGGATCAGGAACTTCACCCTCGACGAGGCGGCTGCGATGAGCGCGCAGGACCGCGACTTCCACCTGCGCGACCTGCATGCCGCGATCAAGGGCGGCGATCACCCCTCATGGCGCCTGGAGATGCAGGTCATGCCGTTCGCCGACGCCGCGGATTACCGCTTTAACCCGTTCGACCTGACCAAGATCTGGCCGCACGCCGACTACCCGCCGATCACGGTCGGCCGGTTCACCCTGAACCGGAACCCGGAGAACTACTTCGCCGAGATCGAGCAGGCCTCGTTCGAGCCGGCCAACTTCGTGCCGGGCATCGCCGCATCGCCGGACAAGATGCTGCAGGGACGGCTGTTCAGCTACCCGGACACGCACCGGTACCGGATCGGCCCGAACTACCTGCAGTTGCCGGTCAACCGGCCAAAGTCGCCCGTGCACTCGTACAACAAGGACGGCGCGATGCGGTACTCCAACCCCGGCGACCCGGTCTACGCGCCGAACTCGGCCGGCGGCCCGGCTGCCGACCCGGAGGTCTGGAAGGGCTCGGAGTACGACGTCGCGGGCGAGATCGTGCGCAGCGCGTACACGCTGCACGCCGCCGACGACGACTTCGGCCAGCCCCGGGCGCTGTGGCAGACGGTCCTGGACGACACCGGCCGCGATCACCTGGTGAGCAACATCGCCGGGCACGCGTCCGCGCCCGAGGTGACGGCCGAGACGAAGTCCCGGGTGGCCGAGTACTGGCGCAAGGTGCACCCTGAGCTCGGCGCCCGCGTGGCCAAGGAGCTGAACGGGGCCTGACGCCTGACTCCCGCCCGCCTTGGCGGGTCCGGCTGCGGGCAAGTCACGGGGGAGCCCGGCGCGGCCAGTCACCCTGCCGGGCTCCCGCTGCCCGGCGGCGTGAGCCTGGCAGCGTGAGCCCGGGCAGTGCAGCCGGCCCGCGTTACTCGGCCCGCAGGGTGATGCCGGGCGGGATCCTGGCGGCGGCCGCGGCGGGCAGGAGGGCGAGCAGGTTCCCGGCCGCGAGCAGGGCGGCGAAGCCGAGGGCGAGGTCGGCAGCGGGGATGATGGTGACGGGCGCGACGCCGAGCGAGCCGGCGAAGGCGCTCCAGGCCCAGCGGCCGGCGGCGGCGCCGAGCAGGACGCCGATGATGACGGCGATGGTCAGGACAACGGTCGTCTGCCAGGCGACGATGGCCCGGACCTGGCGGCGGGTCATGCCGAGGGTCTTGAGCAGGGCCAGCTCGCGGCGGCGCCTGCGGACCGAGGCCAGGACGGTGAGCGCGAGGGACGCGGTGGCGGCGGCGGCGAGGCCCAGGGCCAGGGCGAGCGGCTGGCCGCCCATCTGGGAGGCGTTGACGATAGCGGCGGCGCGATAGTGAGTCAGCTGGTAGGTGCCGCCGGGTGTGCCGTCGGGGTTGGCTGAGGTGATCGACCGGACGAGCCGTGCCCGCTGCGCCGCGCTGGTGCCGGGGACCAGGTCGATGGCCACGGCCGACGGCGCGGCTTGCGAGGTCTCGGCATCCGAATGCGGCTCGTCAGTGCTCAGCCCCTCGGCCATCAGCAGGGTCCGCTCGGGCAGCATCGCGCCGCGGCCCAGCGACACGTGATCGGTCAGGGCCACACCGAACGAGGGCAGCGTCACGGTCCCGACGATCGTCAGCAGCTGCCGGTAGGGCTTGGTGCCTGCCAGCACGGTGTCCCCGATGTGCTTGCCAAGCTGGCGCAGGGTCACCGTGCCGAGCTCGATCTGGTTGCCGCCGTCGATCGGCTGGCCGCTGGTGGTGGGCGGCTCGACAGAGCCGCGGTCGCGCTGCAGGCCGAGCACGGGGATCACGGTGCCGTCGACCATCAGCTGGCTGAAAGCGAAGCTGGACCAGCCCGCGACCGCGGGCTGGCCGTCGATCAGCTTGCTCATCGCGCCCTGGGTGAAATTCCCGTAGCCGCCCTCGGCCTGGATCAGGACCTTCCAGTTCCAGCCGTACCGCGCCGGGTGGCTGATCAGGCCGGCCAGGCTGGTCCCGAACACGACCGCGATGGTGACCGCGGTCACCGCGGCGATGGAGCCGAGCAGGGTTGCCCGCACCGGGACGGCGCGCTGGCCGGATCCCGGCTCCAGCGCGTTGCGGCTGCCCACGACCGCGGTGGCCGGCATGCCTGCGGTGGCAGCGGCTCGCGCGATGACCGACGCCCGGCGACCGTCCGGGCCGGCCGGCTGCCTGATGACCGCCCGGGTCGCCATCACCGCCAGCAGCGCGAGCAGGGCTGCCGCCAGCAGGACCGATCCGGCGCCGAGCACGAGGCCGTCGGCTTGCATCCCGCGGGCGGGGTCGAACTGGCGCACCGGGCCGACCGGGGCCAGCGGGGAGAGCGCTGTCGCGCCCGCGACGGCCAGCACCGCGGCGCCGAGGACCGCGGCGGCGCCCGGCAGGCTGACGGCAAGTGTCGCCTGGGCGCGGGTGGCGCCGATCGCGCGCAGTGCCGAGATATCCGGCCGGGACCTGCTGAGGAGCTGCGCCAGGCCCTGCCCGACGAGCACCAGCATGGCCAGCGCCGCGACCGCGCCGAACACCGTCAGCGCGATCACCTGCGGCCTGATCGCCTGCTGCACCTGATCGCGGATGACAGCTGAGCTGCTGACGTTAAAGATCAGGCCGGGCAGCTTCTGATGGGTCGCCTGCAGAACCTGCCGCTCCACCGTCGCGGCCAGCGTGGCCAGCTCGCGCTGGAGCGCCGGTATCCCGGCGGCCCCCCGGTCCAGCCGGACCCCGAGCCAGGCGAACTCGTCCGACGCGAGCAGCCGGCGGGTAGCGGCTGGCGGGAGGACCCCGCCGTTCTTGGCATCGGACTCGTCGGTCAGCACCGGCGGGATGTCCACGATCCCGGTCACCAGGAACGTGGCACGCCGGGCCGGGTAATCCTGCCCGGTCGTGGGATTCTGCCGGTAGAGCTGGTAGGTCACCCTGCCGCCGACACCCACGCCGAACAGGTCCGCGATGCGCGGGGTGAGCGCGATCTCATCGGTCGAGCTGGTGCTCGGCAGCCGGCCGGCCAGCACGGTCATCCGGTCCTGGCCGAAGCCGTCGGCGGTGAACCCCCGGCCCGCGAAGCTGCCGGTGAGCTCATCGGTCAGGAACGAGTCGTCGATGCGGCCATGGACCACCGGATTCGCTGCCAGACCGAGGTATCCCGCGCTCGACGCGACCCCGGGCAGCCGGGATATCAGCGTGAGCGGCCGCGCCGCCGGCATCCCCGGCAGCACGCCGGGCACGTTGACGAACGCGTCGCTCGCCTTGATCGAGGTCAGGTAGCGGCCGTATGCGGACGAGGTGCGGCGCGCGCCGGCCACCGCGCCGAGCGCCACGGCGCCGAGCAGGCCGCCGATCAGCGCGACCGTGAGTGCCGCCCGCCAGCTGCTTGCCCGAGTCGCTCGCCACCAGTAGAACGCTGCGCTCAGCATGGGAGCAGATTTCCCTGCCGCGGCGGCGTGGTCGTTGCCATGGCGCTCATTCTGCCCGCGGTCGGCTGCGTCCGGCAGGAATGGCTGCACCACGATGGCGAGGGGGCCAGCACCACCGCCGCAGCTCAGCGGGTGGCTCGATGCCCGTCGCTGACAGGGGTGCCGTTCGCCGTTACGATCATTTCTCGGATACCGGGGTAGCCGCCCTGGCGGCACCCCGGTCGCAATTGTCGGGCAAACGGAGGCTGGCCGGTGCGCGAGCTCCCATCGGGCCTTGTCAGCTTCTGCTTCGTGGACGTCGAGGGCTCAACCCGGGCCTTCGCATCCGACCCCGGGGGTTATCCGGGAGCGCTCGCCGCTCACCACGCGCTTGTCAGGAGCGCTTTCGCCGCCGCCGGCGGGGTCATCGTGGAGACGGAAGGGGACGGGCTGTTCGCCGCGTTCGGCGACGCGGCGGCGGCCGTGACGGGGTGCCTCAACGCACAGCTGGCCATCGGCTCCTATCGCTGGCCATCGGGCCTCCATCTGCGCAGCCGGATGGGACTGCATGCCGACGACGCGGTTCCCGCCGGTGACGGTTATGTCGCGCTCGGGGTTCACCAGGCTGCCCGGGTCGCCGCGGCCGCTCATGGCGGTCAGGTTCTCTGCTCGGCCAGCATTAGCGCGCACACAGCCGGCCGGCTCCCGCCCGCTGCTGCGCTGGCGCACCTTGGCAGCTACCGGCTGAAGGATTTCGATCTCCCCGCCGCGCTGTTCGAGCTCCGTCATCCTCAGCTGGCAGGCCCGTTCCCGCCGCCGCGCGCGCCGCGGGTTGTCGCCACCAACCTGCGCCTGTCGCGTACTAGCTTCGTCGGCCGGGACTCCGAGCTGAACGAGCTGCGGGGGCTGGTCGGGCAGAATCGCATGGTCACCATCCTCGGGCCAGGAGGCGTGGGCAAGACCCGTCTCGCCTACCGCCTGGCCGGGGAGCTCACCGACTCCTTCGCCGAGGGCGCCTGGGTGGTCGAGCTTGACGCCGTGGCGGACCGCGGGCTGGTCACCGATGCAGTGGCCCGGGTGCTGCCGTTGCCGGCCTTCGCCGGCAGCAGGCCGGCCGAGACCGTGCTGGCCTTCCTCGCCACCAGGAATCTCCTGCTGGTCCTTGACAACTGCGAGCATGTCCTCGCGGGAGCCGCCGGCTTCGTCGACCAGCTGCTCGATATAGCCCAGGGGGTCACGGTCGTCGCCACCAGCCGGGTACCGCTGGATGTCCTCGGCGAGATGCGCTTCATGCTCGGACCGCTACCGCTGGCACCCGAGGATGCCGCGCTGGAAGAGCTTCTCGACGCAGACGCTGTCCGGTTGTTCGTCGCCCGGGCGCGGGCGGCTAACTCCCGGTTCGGCCTCGATGCCGGGAATGGCGCCGCGGTCAGCGCAATCTGCCGGCGGCTGGATGGCCTGCCGCTGGCGCTCGAGCTCGCCGGCGCGCGGATCGCCACGCTCGAGCCCGGCGACCTGCTCGGCCGGCTCGAGGACCGCTTCTCGGTGCTGGCGGCCAGCACGCGCGGGATGCCCGAGCGCCACCGGACCTTGCAGGCGACTCTGGCATGGAGCTATGACCTGCTCAGCGAGGCGGAGCAAGTCCTTCTCACCAGGCTCGCGGTGTTCGCCGGCCGTTTCCCGCTTGACTGGATCGAGCATGTCTGCGGGACGCCGCCACTGACGCCCTCGGGGGTACTCGACCTGCTGGGCGGCCTGGTAGCCAAGTCCCTGGTGGTTGCCGAGGGGACGGCGGGCCGCACCGAGTATGAGCTGCTGCTGACCATCCGCGAGTATGCCGCAAGGCGGCTGGCCGAGCGCGGCGAGACCGACGATCTGGAGCGCGCCCGCGCCGACTTCCTCGCCCGGCACCTGGCCATCCGCGACCCCATCTTTGCCTTCACGGCCGATACCGGCAGGTACCTTGCGGCGGTGGCCGCGGCCGCGGATGACGTGCGGGCCAGCCTCGCCTGGTGCCAGGCGCACGACGAGGCTGGCAGAGCCTGCGCCCTGATCGCCAGCGTGTACCGATGGTGGAACGTCACTGGCCGGATCGAGGAGCTGCGGCCCCTGGCCAGGCATGCGGTGGCACTGCCAGCCGAGCCGTCTCTTGCCCGCCTGATGACCTATTACGCGCTGCTGCTCGGCCTCGATGTCGCGGAGGTTGACGCCCGGGAGGAGGCTGACGCCTGCCCGAGCGGTGAAGTCCGCGTGGCGGCAAGCCGCCGCGCGGATGAGCTACTCGCGTTCTCCTCGCAGCTGCGCGACGAGATGCTGGCCCTCGCACGGCAGCTGGGTGACGACAACGCAGTCGCGCTGGCCCTGTACTCCCAGGCCGACGTCCCCTGGGAACGCGGCGACTTCGCTGAGGCCGCCCGCCTGTACGGCGAAGCCGCCGAGGCGGCCCGGCGCGCGGGCAGCGACATCCTCGCCGCGACGATCATGCGCTCCGCGGCCGAGGTCAGCGCGGAGGGCGACAGCGCCAGGCTCGCCGGGTCGCTCGACGGCGTGCTCGGCGAATTCCGCCGGGCCGGGGACCCGTTCGGCCTCGCGGTGACGCTGGCGGTCCTGGCCGGGGCCGAGCTGGGCTGCGGCGAGACCAGCCGGGGAGTGACGCACGCGGCAGAAGGACTGCGCATCGCGCGCGAGCACGGCTACGCCGAGGTCAGCTGGCGGCATCAGACGCTACTCGCCTGGGGCGCGGCCGCGCTGGGCCAGGCCGAGCTCGGCGCGCGGCTGCTCGGGGCCGTGGAGGCCGCTCTGGATCGCGCGGGCGGCAAGATCGGCGCAGGCCAGGGCGGACCAGCAGACCGCGAGCGGGCCCGCGCTCTCGCGGCCGCGGCTCTCGGGGCTGAGCGGTTCGCCGAGCTGCGCGGTGCCGGGCGCGACCTCGCCGACGACGAGGCAGTCGCGCTCGCACTGTCGGTCCCCGGACCGCCGTCAGCCGGGTGGGCGTGACTGTGCCCGCAGGGTGATGCCCGGCGGATCCCGCTGCCGTCAGCCGGCTGCTGACCCACTGCTCGCGCGACGGCGGCCGCGTCGTCGTTACTCGGCCCTCAGGGTGATGCCGGGCGGGATCCTGGCCGTCGCTGCCCGGCCTGTGCTGCCCGGCCTGTGCTGGCCAGCTTGGCGTGCAGGATCGGGATGCGTCGCGCTACGATCCCGCACAATGGCAACGATCCGGGTCGCGCTGGCGGAGGACCATGTCCTGCTGAGGGAGGGCATCTCCCGGCTGGTCGCCGCCAACGAGGACTTCGAGCTGGTCGGCGTCGCCGGCGATCTCCCGCAGCTGCTCACGATCGTCAGCGAGCAGGAACCCGATGTGATCGTCACTGACATCCGGATGCCGCCGACAGGAACAGATGAGGGCATCAGGGCCGCCGCCTGGATCCGGGAGCATCACCCGCGAGCGGGCGTGGTCGTGCTGAGCCAGTACACCGCGCCCGGTTACGCGGTCGCCCTGCTCGAACATGGCTCAGCCGGCCGGGCCTACCTGCTCAAGGAGCAGGTCGCCAGCGTTGACGAGCTTGCCCGCGCGATCAGGACCGTCGCGCACGGCGGCTCGGTGATCGACCCGCGCGTCGTCGACGAGCTGGTGAAGGCGCGCTCGCAGCGCCACCGGTCGCCGCTGTCCTCGCTGACGGCGAGGGAATCGGAGATCCTGGCCGAGATGGCGCAGGGCAAGAGCAACGCGGCGATCGCCGCCGCGCTCAGCGTCACCGAGCGCGCGGTCGAGAAGCACACCAACTCCATCTTCGCCAAGCTGGCGCTGTCCGAGGAAAAGGACGTCAACCGCCGTGTCAAGGCAGTCCTGCTTTTCCTGAGCGAGCCAGCAGCTTCCTGAGCGAGCCAGCAGCTTCCTGAGCGAGCCAGCAGCTTCCTGGGCCGGCTCGCGGGAGCCTGGGCCGGCCAGCGGAGCCTGGGTGAGCCAGCGGACGCATGACCGCGCTCGGCCCTGGGGGGGCTGGCACACCGCCCGGCCGGATGGCAGCACCCTCGGCAGCAGCCGCCGCTCGTGCGAAGCTGGAACCATGACCGGCCCGCACTCCGTCCTGGTCGTCGACGATCAGGCACCGTTCCGCTCGGCGGCGAAGGCCGTTCTTCGCCGGATGGAGGGGTTTGAGCTCGTCGGGGAGGCCGCCAGCGGCCCGGAGGCGATCGAGCTCGTCGACAGGCTGCGGCCGGCCCTGGTCCTGATGGACATCAACATGCCGGAGATGAGCGGGATCGAGGCCACCCGCCGGATCACCGCCGCTCATCCCGATGTCGTCGTCATCCTGTGCTCCACCTATGACGCGAGTGACCTGCCCAGCGGTACCGCAGCCAGCGGCGCGAGCGGCTACCTGAACAAGGAGCAGCTTGCCGCCGACACGCTGCGCCGGATATGGGAGCACGGGGACCCCGGCTCCCTGATGGCCGGTTAAGTCCGGACGGCCAGCGGTATCGAGCCGCTGATGTGCGCTCCGTGCCCGGACTCGGACTGCCAGCGGACGGTGCCGCCGATGGCGCCCAGCCTGTCCGCCATGTTCACGAAGCCATGGCCCTTACGGGCGCGCTCAGGGTCGAAGCCAGGGCCGTCATCCCGCACCGAGAACAGCAGGCCGCCCGAGTCCTCCCAGATCCGTACCTCGACGCTGGCGTCCGGCGCGTACTTCGCGGCATTCTGCAGGGCCTCAAGGCAGCA
>JBEKFH010000175.1:0-9274 GCA_050013415.1 Streptosporangiaceae bacterium
CTCCGGCCGAGCCGGGTCCTTGGCCAGGCTGGGGGAAGACGACGTGGTCTCGCCGATCCACTGGTCCTTCCAGGCCTGCTCGTACTGCTGGTCGTTGCAGCGCGGGCGGTAGATCGCGGTCAGCTCCCTGGCGATCTGCTCCCGGTGCGCCCGGTTCCCGCCCGGTGCCTCGTAGGTGCAGATGTAGACCTTCCACTTCGATCCCGCGCGCTTGACCCAGCAATGCGCGCGCGGGTGCTGGAACGGGAACCGTTCGACGGCCAGGTCGTCGGAGTGGTCCACGTAGATGACCGCGTACCGGTCCGGCTTCGTGTCCGGATCCGGCTTGTACGCGATCGCGTAGACGGCCGCCGCCGGCGGCGGAGTCCACCCGCCGAGCAGCCGCGGCCCCTCGAACGGGTAGCCGGCCAGTGAGCCGAGCCTGATCATCCGCCCGGGCTCCCGCCGGGGTCCTGGTCCTCTTCCTCGCTGACGGCCTCGATCCGCGCGATGGGCCAGGCCGGCAGCCCGGCCCTGGCCGCAGCCTGAGCGAACTCCCGGGTGGCCTGCTCGATCGCCTCGTCCCGGCTGGCGGCCTGCACCATCAGCTGGGCACCGTAACGGCTCGTCCCGATCCCGGTCGCGATGCCCGCGCTCGCGGCGACCGCGTCGGCGAGCTCGACGATCTCCTCCCGCGACAGCACCCGGTCGCCCTCGGCCTCCAGGCCCACGCTCCACTTCACCGGACACTCCTAACTCATCGTCGGCAGCAGCGCCGCGAGCTCTTCCAGGCTGGACAGGTCGTGGCCGGACAGCAGCAGGTCGACGTGCGGGGCCGCCACCATCATCCCGAGCGTGCTCGGCCGGAAGTTCGCGTCATCGCCCTTGTGCGGGTTCATCCATACCACCCGGTAACTCAGCCGGGAAAGCCGCTCCATCGCCGCGGCCAGCACGGCCGGATCGCCGCGATCGAGGCCGTCGGAGCAGATCACCACGATCCCGCCGCGGCACAGCCCGCGGCGGCCCCAGTCCCTGACGAAGGCGTCGAGCGACTCGCCGATCCTGGTCCCGCCCTCCCAGTCGAACACCGCCTTCGCGGCGTCCTCCAGCGCGTCGTCCGGCCTGCGGTGATCCAGCGCCCTGGTGACGCGGGTCAGCCGGGTGCCGAAGCAGAACACCTCGACCCTGGCCGCCGCCCGCTTGGCCGAATAGGCGAACTGCAGCAGGTTGCGCGAGTAGTCGGCCATCGAGCCGGAGACATCCAGGATCAGGATCAGCGGCCGCAGCCGCACCTTGCGCCGCCGCCAGAACAGCTCGGCAGGCTCGCCCTGCATGCGCAGCGACTCCCGGGCCATCCGGCGAAGATCGAGGGCGCGGCCCGATCGCGCGGCGGCTGTGCGCCGGGTGCGCCGCCGGGGCGGGGTCAGCCGGATCCGGGCCATGATCCGCCGCAGCGCCGCGAGTTCCCCGGGCGTGCAGGAGGTGAACGACTTGTGCCGGAGGGTCTCGGCGTCGGACGCCATCAGGCCGAGGACGGCCTCCTCCGGGTGCCCTTCGCCGCCGTCGTCGGTGGCCGGGACCTGCAGCACTGCCTGGGTCTCCGCAGTCACCTGGGCCTTGATCTTCAGCAGCTCCCTGACCGGATCACCGGCACCGAGGAAGAACCGGCGGAACACCTCGTCGTAGACGCCGATGCCCTCGCGCCGGGTGACCAGCGTGGTGCGCCCCGCCCAGTACAGGTCCAGCAGATCCGTGGGATCCAGCGGGGTCATTGCCGCGCAGTAGGTCAGCACGTCCCCGGAACCCACGGCGAGCCCGGCGGAGCGAAGCTCGGCTGCGAAGTCCGCCAGCACGCCGACAAAGGGCGCGTGCTCAGGCACCGGACGTGATCTCTTCCAGGTTGTCCCGCACCACGTCGAGGTCGTCACGTTCCTTCACCACGGCGCCCAGCGTGTCCTCGGCGACCTGGACGCTCAGGCCGGTCTCGCCGAGGAAATCGAGGGTGCGCACCCAGTCGATGGTCTCGGCGACACCAGGCGGCTTGGCCAGGTCGAGCTCCCGCAGCCGGTTGACCGCGGTGACTACCTTACGGGTCAGCGCCTCGGACACGCCCGGGGCGCGGACGAGCACGATCTCCACCTCGCGCTCGGCGGGCGGGAAGCCGATCCAGTGGTAGAGGCAGCGTCTTTTCAGGGCGTCGTGCAGCTCGCGCGTGCGGTTGGAGGTCAGCACCACGAGCGGCGGGGTCGCTGCCTTGATCGTGCCGATCTCGGGAATGCTGATCTGGAAGTCGGAGAGCACCTCGAGCAGGAATGCCTCGAACTCGTCGTCCGCGCGGTCCACCTCGTCGATCAGCAGCACCGCCTGGTCACCGGCCCGGACCGCCTCCAGCAGCGGCCGCTCCAGCAGGAACTTCGGGCCGAACAGCTTATCGACCGCGTCGGTGTCGGCGATCTGGTGCTCCGACAGCGCCCGGATGTGCAGCATCTGCCGGGCATAGTCCCATTCGTAGAGTGCCTGGCTCGCGTCGATGCCCTCGTAGCACTGCAGCCGGATCAGCTTGCGGCCGAACACCGTGGCCAGCACCTTGGCGACCTCGGTCTTGCCGACCCCGACTTCGCCTTCCAGCAGGATCGGCCGCTGCAGGGACAACGCCACGAACAGGGCGGTGGCCAGCCCGCGATCGGCAAGGTAACCGCCCTGGCGCAGGATCTCGGTGAGCTTACCGACGGTCTCCGGGCAGTCCATCCCGCGCACTCCTCGCCGTCGGCATCGTCATTGTCAGCGGGCCTCCGCGGCGCCGAGTACCAGGTCCCTGATGCTGCCGCCCCCGGCAGTCAGCTTGCCCTCGCGCTCCAGCCTGGACCGCCAGGCGGTGCGCACGTCACCGTCGGGGTCGGCGTCGGCCAGGCCGTCGAAGCCGATGTTTGCCATGTTCTTGCAGGACTTCTTGGTGCCGAGCTCGTCGGCAAGGTCAGTGCTGGCCTGTCCCTGAGCGCTCCATACCTCGCGAAGCACTTCGAGGGCCTCATCCGGCTGACGACTCATCTCGGCAATACCTTTCGGCGGATGCTGCTGTCCTGCCCTGACTCTATTTCCCGGCGCCGGTCCAGGCGACAGCGGATTAAGGGTTCTCTTATCTGGAGAACCCTGGTGACCGCCGGCGCCAGCCGGTCTCGGTCCCAGGATACCGGCCGCGCAGCCGCGTTCCTGCTAACGCTCTCAGGCGCCTGCTGGCATGGTCAGACGGCGGACGCGCCGGGATTGTTGCCGGTCGCCTCGGCGGCCTGGCCTTGCCGGGCCGCGGCCGGGCTGGCCTGGCCAAGGATGTCATCAACGGTCTGGAGCAACTGCCGGACCTTGATCGGCTTGGTCAGGTAAGCGGTGGCTCCGGTGGCGAGCAGTTCGTCGATGACGGGCTGGCCAGCGTCGGCGCTGAGGATGACGATCGGGATGTCGCGGGTCGCCGGATCCGTCCGGAGCTGGTGCATGACGTCCCTGCCGGGCATGTCGGGCAGGTTCAGGTCCAGCAGGATCAGGTCGGGGCGGTGCTGGCGGGCGAGGTCGAGCGCGACGCCGGCCAGCATGGCGGGGATGACGGTCGTCGAGGGCCGCTGCTTGAGTATCTGCTCGACCAGCCGCAGGTTCTCCACCATGTCTTCCACGTAGAGCACGGTCCTGGCCGCGGGATAAGCGCGGCTGGCGACGATCGGGTCGTGACCGAGGGCTGGCTGGGTGACGGCGATCGGCTCGGCCGACGGCAGGTCGATCCAGAAGGTACTGCCCTGGCCCTCCGTGCTGACCACGCCTGCGTCCCCGCCCATGGTCTGGATGAGATGACGCGACAGGGCCAGGCCGAGCCCGGTGCCCTCGATTCCGGCCTGCCCGGCATCCAGCCGCTCGAACGGCTCGAAGAGCTTGCCGAGCTCGCCCGGCGGGATGCCCCTGCCGGTGTCCGCCACGCTGATCCGGACGAGGCCGCCCGGATGGTGGTCGACAGTGACGCTCACCCGGCCCGCCGGGTAGTTGTACTTGATCGCGTTGGACAGCAGGTTCAGCAGCACCTGGCGCAGGCGCTGCAGGTCGGCCGCCACGTACTGGCTGATCCGCGGATACGGCGGCGGGTCGAGATGCACCCCGCGCGACAGGGCGAGCGGGCGGATCAGCTCGAGCGCGTCGGCGATCACCTCCTGGACGCCGACCGCCTCGATCGAGAGCGACAGCTGCCCGGCCTCGAGGCGGGAGATGTCGGCCACCTCGTCCAGGAGCGTGAGCAGCCGCTGGGCTGCCTCGAGCATCATGGACATCCATTCGCGGTGCTCGGCGGTGATGTCGCTGAAGCTGAGCAGCTCGCCGAATCCGAGGATGGTGTTCAGCGGATTGCGCAGCTCGTGGCTGACCCGGGACAGGAAATGCTTCCGGGCCTCGTTTTCCGCGCCCAGCGTGGCGTTGGCCTCGCGGGCCTCCCTGAGCTGGTCCCGGAGGCCAGCGTCGGCCTGCTCGCTGCGGGACAGCATCTGCCCGGCCAGCTGGTCGTGCTCCGCCTCGTGCTGCTGCAGCCGGACGTACTCGGTGACGTCCTCCGCCTTGTGAATGATGTAGGCGAGCACGCCGCTCGGGTCGAACGCCGGCGAGTTGACCCGGCTCCAGTAGCGGGCTTCCATGCCGCCGCCCTCGGACGCGGGCCTGGCGATGTCATACCTGCGCACCGCCATCGTGTCGGGCACGCGGTCGCGGCGAACCCGGTCGATCGAGGCGCGCAGATCTGCCACCCCGGTTGCCCCGGCGTCGGCCGGGTTGTCGGCGAAGATGTCGAAGATGCCCCGGCCGATGATCTCCGGCCGGGTGGTCGCCGTGTCCCGCAGGTAATCCTCGCTCGCCGCGACGATCGCGAGATCCGCGTCCAGGACCAGGAAAGAGCCCGGTACCGATTCGAACAGCGTCCGGAAGTCTGGCTCCTGCCGGTCCGGCTCCCGGCCGGCCCCCGGGTCCTGCGGCTCCCAGGAACTACCCCCGGCTGTCACGAGAAGAATCGCCTCAATCGCTCGCAGTGCTGACGTCGGCACGGACCTGACCGCAATCGTATACGTCAGGTATTCGTATGACTACCCAGGGTAGCTACCGGTGACGCGCTGCCTGGTACCGCGCTGCCTTGTGCGGCACTGCCTGGTACCGCACTGCCGGGTCGCGGCCGCCGGGCTCATTCGGTCAGGACCAGCCAGGTCCGGCCGTCGATGAGCTCACGGACCGCGTCGAGGTGACCCGCGTGACACGCGGTCTCGGTGATCACGTGCAGGATGATCTCCCGCAGGTCGCTGTACCGCCAGTCGGGCCATTCATCGGGCCACCTGGCCGGCGCGCTGTCCAGGGGAGTGGCCGCGATGACGGCGTTCGCTAGCTCTATCTCCCGCCGGTACGAGCCGAGCACCCCCTCGGCCGGCGTGTCCGGGGCGACCTGCCAGACGGCTGCATCGGACTCGCGGGGCTCGACCGCCTGGCCGGCCGCGATGTCGCGGAACCAGAACCGCTCGACATCGACGGTGAGATGACGCACCAGTCCCAGGCACGTCCAGCCCGACGGCAGTACCGGCCGCCGCAGGTCCTCGTCGGAGAGGCCGTCCAGGATCCCGAGCACGTGCTCGCGCTGAGCGGTCAGGGACGACAGCAGCGCCCCGCGCTCTCCGGTTATCACAGGCTGCGACATAACTCCTCCACTGCTGCTGGTGATAGTGAGGTCACCCATTGGTGGTTAGGTCACCCATCGTTCCGGCCGCGCGGGTCAGGTTTCAACTGCGCATGCGGGGAATGCGGTAATTCTTCATCCAGATGAGATGGGGGTGATCCAGATGCCGTGGTGGGAGGCTCTCATCTTCTTCGCCGCAGTGATCCTGGCAATCTGGGGATTCGCGAGCATGGCTGGTTTCGAGACGCGGTTTCTCTCCCGCCGGACTGACCGCCGTGCCCAGGACATGTACGACGAGTTCGCTGATTCGCCGCGCAAGCAGCGCAGGTTCGCCAGACGCCACGGCGGCGAGTGGCGCAACGAGTAGCCACGCGCGCTGACCGGTGCCAGGCGCGTTGCCGCGTAACCGAAGACTCTGCGAAGTCCTTTTTACAGACTGATTTGTAATGCTAACCTATTGTCCATGACGACCGAGGCTGCGCATCCGGGAGACGAACCGCAACGGCTGCTGTCGACCACGCGCGAGCTCGCGCAGCGGGTGCGCAAGCAGCAGCGCGCGACCTGGTTTCCCCTGCTGGTGCTCGCGGCACTGGCCTTCGCCTCCATCCCCGTCCGGCGCTACAGCGGCCACCACCTGGACTGCCTGGCCGTACCGGGCGGCAGAGTCTGCCGGGCCTACTCAGACGCGGACTTCGTGTACTGGCCGATTGCGCTGGTGCTGGCCTACGTGGTGATCGCGGCCTTCTACATCCGCCGCTCCCGGGCCCGTGGCATCGGTACCCGCGTGCGGCCGTACGCCATCGCCGGGATCATCGCCGTGGTGGCGCTGACCGGCGTGGCGCTCTGGGAACTGCACAGTCCCTCGGCCGGCCAGAACCTGATGGGACTGGCCGGCTGGCCGTACCGGCTGGCTAGCCCGGGGGCCGCCATCGGGCTCGCGCTGCTGGTGCTGGCCTGGGCGGAACGCAACCGCGCCCTGCTCCTGCTGACCCTCGCCTACATCGCAGCGGTGCTGGTGCCCATCACCTTCGGCCCGGTCGGGCACAACCCCCCCTGGTACTCCCTTCCGCTCGCCCTCCAGGGCACCGTGCTGCTGCTCGGCGGCATCGGCTTCGCCCTGGCCCAGCGACCGCTCCGGTCACGTGCGCCATGACCGGCCATCCCGCCAACGGGCTTGACGACACCGTCCACCAGCGTGTCCGGCTCGGCATCCTGACCATCGCGCACGAGGCAGTGCGAGTCGAGTTCAGTTACCTGCGCAGCAACCTGGAGCTCACCGCAGGGAACCTCTCCCAGCACCTCGGGGTGCTGGAAAGCGCCGGGCTCATCACTATCGAGAAGGGCTACGCGGGAAAACGCGCTCGCACGTGGGTGACCCTCACGAAAGCAGGCCAGGCCGCCCTCGCCGAGGAGATCACCCAGCTCAAGCGCCTGATCAGCCAGATCGAGCGCGCCGGCACGCCGCCGCAGGAGCCGTCCTAGCGCCTACGCAGGTTCGGATTCCACGAGCCGTCGTCCTTGAACAGGCACTGCGACCGCTGAACACAAGCCTACCCAGGACCTCTAAGCCTGATAGGAGTCAGCCGGCGGCAAGGTTGCGCTGATACCAGGTTCCTGACTTACCGCCCAGGTCAGCCGGGCCGGCCGGGCCAACAGGGACGAACCCGGCCTTGGCCAGCACCTTCTGCGACGCGGCATTGTCGTGGGAGGTGGCTGCCCGGAGTGCGCGGAGCCCATGTCCTGCCGCGGCCACCTGGCACAGGTCCCGGACGGTCGCGGTCGCCACGCCGTGGCCTGCGACGTGCTGCGCGACCCGGTAGCCAAGCTCAGCAGTGCCATCCTCGAAGCGGTACAGGTTGAACCGGCCCAGGACCGAGCCATCCTCGGCGACGAGGACGTAGAAGGCGCCGATGCCGGCCTCCTGCTCGGCCAGCAGCGCGCTGTACCGCTCGGTGAACTGGTCGAAGAACTCATCGCCCCGGTCGGAGATCGAGGCAGCGAAATAAGCGCGGTTCGCCAGTTCGAAGGCCAGGACCGCCGGGGCATGGTCGGCTCGCAGGCGCTGCAACTCGGGCACCGCCCGACTCTACCCAAAGAGCACGCTAGTGCGCGGCGGTGCTATGAGCTGGGAGGACTTGGGTGGGCCTGGGAGGACTTGAACCTCCGACCTCTTCCTTATCAGGGAAGCGCTCTAACCGGCTGAGCTACAGGCCCTCGGGGTACGGCAGGCACCGCGAATCGGCCGCCGCCGCGCTAGATTACCGCAAGGCGCCCGCCGCTGCGTCAGTCCGTCTCCCTGAGCGTGACCTCGATGCCGCCGGCCACGTGGGTGACCAGGTTGTAGATCACGGCGCCTACCGTGGAGAGCGCGGTGATCAGGATGACGTTGACAGCGCCGATGAGCATCGTGTAGCCGAGAATCCTGGAGGCGGAGAACCAGTTGCTGGCCTTCACCCCGGGGGAATCCTTGCCGGACGTCACGTTCTCGATCGACGTCTCGATCGAGTGGAAGACCCCGAGCCTGGACAGGACGAAGTAGAGCGCGGCCACCGCGACGAAGAGCACGACCCAGCCGACGAGCGAGATCATGAAGCTGAACTTCATGACCGACCAGGGTTCCAGCCTGACCACCGCGAGCTGGGCCCGGCGGGGCGGCGTGCCGTTCTGTGCCTGCCGGGGCGCCTGGACCTGCATGACCTTCGGCGGCTTCGGCGGCTTGGGCGCCTTCGGGGCCTTCGGTTCCTTGGGCGCCTTGGGAGCCTTCCCCGGCCTCGTCAGGACCCCGAGCGCGGACGCCACCGTGCCTGCGGCGGCCGACGAGGTCGGGATCGCGGCGGGATAGGGCAGCGACGCCGGTGCCGCCGGGCCGGGCGCTACCTCGCCGCCCGGCGGGAAGTGGGTCACGTCGGCGGGCTTTCCGGCCAGTGCGGAGGGCCGCTGTCCGTCGTCCGACGGCTCATCCTGCGCCTGGTCCTGGTCTCCGGCAGCCCCCTCGGGCAGCCACGACTGTGGCTCCACGCGGTGATCCACGTCGTCCTCCTCCGGAAAGTTGCCTGTCACGAGGTTATCCCCAGATGACCGGTGCCTGTCCGTGCGAGCCCGGCATTCGCTCGCGCCGCCACCTAATAGACGCCGCAGGCCCGCGCATCGTTGCGTGCAGCCGGCCGCTCTCATCGCGGCATGCCCCTGCGTAACTGAACGTTGCCAGAAGAATGCTCACCGCACCCATAGAACGGCCGTCGTCAGCAAAGCGCTCAGCGCCCCGCGGGAATCAATCGTCATCGTCCTGCCGGGCACCGGGGCCGGTCTCGGCCGAGTGCGGGTCGGCGGCGCCGGGGACGTCCCCGGCGGCAGCCTCCGGGCCGGTCTCGGCAGCAGCCTCCGCGGGAGTCACGGCGGCCGTCCCGTCAACGGCCGCTGCGTCCTCGCCGGATCCGTCCACGCCGGATCCGTCGTCGCCGGATCCATCGTCAGCGGATCCGTCGTCCGCAGCATCGCCGACGCCCGACTCGGCGTTACGGGCGATGGCCACCAGGCTCTGCCCTTCCGCCAGGTTCATCAGCCGGACGCCCATGGTCTGCCGGCCCGACAGCTTGATCTGGTCCGCCGCGG
>JBEKFH010000176.1:0-9242 GCA_050013415.1 Streptosporangiaceae bacterium
CTGTACAGCACGATGTCGCCAACCTTCACGTCCATCGGGACGCGCTTGGCGCCTGCGTCGTCGAACCGGCCCGGGCCCACCGAGATGACTTCGCCCTCCTGGGGCTTCTCCTTGGCGGTGTCCGGGATGACCAGGCCGGACGCGGTGGTCTGCTCTGCTTCGAGCGGGCGCACCACGATTCGGTCTTCGAGCGGCTTGAGAACAACCTTGGTGGCGGTCGTCACGATCTGACCTCCCCCTCCGGAAAGGGCTAGCTGAGAGTTATTAGAAAGGGCGACCGTGGCGGCCTGTCGTCGCGGGTGTCAGGCCAGCTTCGTCGCATTAGCACTCTATCGTAGTGAGTGCCAGTTCCGAACATTAGCGTTGCGGCGCGCGCACGTCAAACGCCCGCCGCCCGGGATCAGCCGCGGGGAACCAGCAGACGGCGCCGGCCGGGCGTTACGGCACGGTGACGGTGGTCACCGGGAGCGCGGAGTCCGCCGCGAAGCCGGGAGCTGATGGCGGCGCGCCGCGCGCCAGCAGCTCCGCGCCCAGCGCGGCGACCATCGCGCCATTGTCGGTGCACAGCCCGGGCCGGGGCACCCTGAGCCGGATCCCGGCGGCGGCGCAGCGTTCGTCCGCCAGCGCCCGGAGCCGCGAGTTAGCCGCGACACCGCCACCGATCACCAGGTAACCGACGCCGCTGGCGAGGCAGGCGTCCACCGCCTTGCGGGTCAGCACGTCGGCGACGGCCTCCTGGAACGACGCGGCGACGTCGGGCACCGACACCGCAAGTCCTGCCCGCCGCCGCGCTTCCACCCAGCGCGCCACCGAGGTCTTCAGACCGGAGAACGAGAAGTCCAGGGTCTGGTCCCGGTACTTGCTGCGCGGAAACGCGGCCGCCGCCGGGTTCCCCGAGCGCGCCGCGGCGTCGATCGGCGGCCCGCCCGGAAACGGCAGCCCGAGCAGCCTGGCCACCTTGTCGAATGCCTCGCCGGCGGCGTCGTCGATGGTCGCCCCGAGCGGCACCACCTCGGCACACAGATCGGGCACGAGCAGAAGGGACGAATGCCCGCCGGAGACCAGCAGCGCGACGACCGGCTCAGGCAGCGGGCCGTGCTCCAGCTGGTCCACGGCGATGTGGGCGGCCAGATGATTCACGCCGTAGAGGGGCTTGCCGAGCGCCAGCGCATAGGCCTTCGCCGCGCACACGCCCACCAGCAGCGCGCCGGACAGGCCAGGCCCGGCGGTCACCGCGATCGCGTCGATGTCGGCGAGCCGGGCGCCGGCCGTCGCCAGCGCCCGGTCCACGGCCGGAACCATCGCCTCCAGGTGCGCGCGGCTCGCCACCTCCGGCACTACGCCGCCGAACCTGGCGTGCTCCGCCACGCTGGAGGCGACCGCGTCGGCGAGCAGCTCGCGGCCCCGGACCAGGCCAGCGCCGGTCTCGTCGCAGGACGTCTCGATGCCGAGGACCAGCGGGGCGGTCATCCTTCCGGCCCTTCCTGGCCGGGGCCGCCGGACTGGCCGGGCGGGCCGGCGGCCGGGGCGCGCTCCAGCTCCTTGCGCATCACCAGGGCATCGGTGCCGGACGGCTGATAATAGCCGCGGCGCACCCCGATCTGCGCGAAGCCGTACCGCCGGTAGAGCTGCTGGGCCCGCGCGTTGTCGGTCCGCACCTCCAGGAAGACCTCGGTGCAGCCGCGCCGAAGCGCCTCCGCGAGCAGCGCCTCCAGCAGGGCCGATCCGGTGCCCTGGCCCCACCTGCCGCGGGCCACCGCCAGCGTCAGGACGTCGCCCTGAGTCCCCGCCGCGAGCAGGCCCGCGTAGCCGGCGATAGTCCCGCCGTCGTCGGCCACCAGGTAGTGCCGGCTCTCCGGCTGCTGCGCCAGCTCGCCCCTGAGCATTGCCCTGGACCAGGCCTCCTCGCCGAACAGCTCGCCTTCAAGCTCGAGCACCGCGGCGATGTCGGCCGACGTCATCAAGCGCAGCGTCGTGGTCACCACGGGGTCACCCGCTTGGGCGGGCCGGGAATCCGCGCGTCAGGCCTGCGCAAGTACAGCGGCTCGGCCGGGAGCATGGGCTGGCCAGCAGAGATCCGCTCGGCTGCCAGGCCAGCCAGCCAGGCCGCCGACGGGTACCGCGGCCCGATCGGCTCGCCAAGCTCGGCGGGATAGAGCAGCGCCCCCTCGCCGGCGACCGGGCAGCCGGAGCCTGCCTCGCCGGGCGCGCTCACCTCGGGGCCGGAGATGCGCTGGGCCGCCGCCGTGTACCTGGCCCAGTAGATCTCCTTGCGCCGGGCGTCGGTCGCGACGATGAACTCGCGGCCGGCCGCGGCCTCAGCCGCCTCCCGGGCGATCACGTCCAGTGTGCACGCGCCGTGCACGGGAACGCCGAGCGCGCTGCCGAGCACCCGCGCCGTCACCAGGCCGGCCCGCAGGCCGGTGTACGGCCCGGGGCCCACGCCGACCGCGATCCCGGTGAGGTCGCCGGGGACAGCCGCGGCGGCCGCCAGCACATTGGCGATCGACGGGGCCAGCAGCTCGCCGTGCCTGCGGGCGCCGGTCGATGATTCCTGCGCCAGCACCCGGGCGCCGTCGTGCAGCGCGACGGTGACCGCCGGGGTCGCGGTGTCGAAAGCCAGTAGCAGCACGGTTGATCAGCGTAGGCCACCGGCGGCGCGGTCGCGCCGGCCGGCGCGGCTCGGCCAAGCACCTCGCGCCGCAGTGGTCGCGCCGGGCGGCGCGGCTCGGCCAAACCCGGCCAGGACATCGCGCCACAGCGGTCGCACCGCGCCGCGCGGCTCAGCCAAGCCGGGCAAGCACCTCGCGCGCCGCAGCGGTCGCGCCGGCCCTTAGCAGCGAGATCGACACCGGCCCGTAGCCGCCACGGGCCGAGTGATCGAGTCCCTGCATTGTGACGGTGATCAGCGCGTTGTGGTCACGCACGACGAGCGTGACCAGATCCATCGTGTCCCCGCCGGCGTTGATGACCTGCAGCGCACTGAACGCGCGGTCGCCCAGTCCGGTCACCGGGGTGACGGTTGCCTTCGGCAGGTGCGTGGCCCGGGCGGGGCTGGCCAGCCCCTGCCGCGTCTGGCCGTAACTGTCGATGGCGTTGTAGGTCGCGCTGCCGTCGCCGGTGGCCAGCAGGCTGGGCGGATATGACTGCGCGGTCACCTCGAGCACCTGGTACCGCGGCTTGGCGTCCAGCGTCCAGGTGCACTGGCTCTCCGTGCGGCTGCCGCCGAGCGCCGAGACGGCCCGGGACCGGGTGCCCGGCAGGTACTGGTTCAGCGTGCCGGCGGATACCGCCTGGCAGGCGTCCGGTACCGAGCGGAAATCGCCTGGCTGGTACGTGGTGACGAAACCGCCGGGCCGCGGCGCGGCCGCCTTGGGCCCGAAGACATGCCATCCCGCGGCGGCGATGACCGCGACGGCTATCGCGGCACCGCCGCTAGCGTAGATCCTCCGGCGCGCCTTCCTGGCCCGGGTGGCCACTGCCCGCCTGGTGCGCGGGACGGCCGGGTCGGCCGGATCGGCCGGCGTCGGCTCCGCCGCCGCGGGCGGCCGCGGTGACTCATCCCCCCCGCGGGGCGGCCGGCGCGGGGAAATGCCCAGGCCGGCCCAGGGTGGCACGTCCTGGTCCAGAGCCTGGTCTAGATCCTGGCCGGGGTCGTCGCTTCGATCGGGGCCGCGGCGGCCGGTCCCGCGCCGCCGGGCAGGCCGCTCGCGCCAGCCGTACTCGGGCACGCCGTATTCGGGCACGCCGTATTCGGGCACGCCGTATTCGGGCACACCGTATTCGGGCACACCGTATTCGGGCACACTGGGCCCAGCCGGACCTAGCCCCGCCCGGCCGGGCCCAGCCGGACTGGGCCTAGCCGGACCGGGCGCAGCCGGGCCTAGCCCCGCGCGGCCGGAGTCGGCCGGGCCGGGCCCGGCCGGGCCGGGTTCAGGCAGGCCGGCAGGGCGGCGGGGGGGTGGGCCCTGCTGAGGCACGGCGCGCCTCCCGGACGGACATCGGACCGCGGCTGACCACGGCAAGCTGACAAGCGACGTCGGCAGTTTAGTGGCGGGAACGCCGCGCCCGCCGGGCAGATCGGCTATAAGACCTGCGCCGCACCGGATAGCACGAGATGAACGGATCCGGCGGCAGCGGCCCAGCGCTCGCCTCGCCCGGCCAGCCGCACGATCCGCGGCTCGCTGTCAGCTTCGAGCTCCCCGCCAGGATCAAGCCCGCCGCCAGGATCAGGCTCCCCGCCAGGATCAAGCCCGCCGCCAGGATCGGGTTCCCGGTCAGCATCGAGCGCGCCGCCGGGATCAAACCCGGATTCGGGCTCGCCGTCAGGTTCCGGCATGACGATCGTGATGTCCAGCCAGCTCGGCGCAAGTCCCTCCACCAGCCCGCCGCCCCACTCCACCACCGTGACCGAGTTCTCCAGGTCGGCGTCCAGGTCCAGGTCATCCACCTCCGCCGGGGTGCTGAGCCGGTAGGCGTCGGCATGCACCAGGGCGGGCCCGGTGCCCAGCGCCGGGTGAACGCGGGCGATCACGAAGGTCGGCGACGTCACCGGGCCGCGGACGTCAAGGCCGGCGCCGATCCCCTGCACGAGGGTGGTCTTCCCCGCGCCCAGCGGGCCGTTCAGCACGACCAGGTCGCCGGGGCGGAGCAGCCCGGCGAGCCGCCGGCCCAGTGCGCGCATGGCCGCTCCGGTCGGCACCCGGAACTCAGCCACCGGGCCCTGCGCCGCCGCGGCGGGCCGGCTCACTGGACGGCCCGCGGCCGGCGTGACCGGCCGTTCAGCGCGCCGCCTGCCACCGCCTCGCCGACCAGCCTGGTGATCGCCTCGTTAACCTCCGCCGGCCGCTCCAGGATGACCACATGGCCCGCCCCCGGCAGCCGGACGAGCTCCGCTCCGGGGATCCCGGCAGCGAGTTGCTCGGTGATCCGCGCCGGGATCAGCCGGTCCCGCTCCCCGGCCAGCACGAGCACGGGGACCCGGCCAACCGCGGGCAGCGCGTCCCGCTCGTCGTGGTCCAGCAGGGCGAGGTAGAACCCGGCCACGACGTCCACCGGGGTCGCGCGGATCATCAGCTCGAGGAAGTCCACCACGGCCGGGCTGATCCTCCCGTCGCCGAAGGCGATGTACCTGGTGCTGAGGAACGCCAGGTCGCCGGCGGCCTGGCGGGCCCGCTCGACCAGCGCGGCGGGACGGCCCCTGGCCGCCCCCCGCAGCACGGGCGGCGTGATCTGGCGTGCCACCGGGCGCAGCGGCCCCGGCAGCCATCCGGTGGGGTCGATGCCGCTCGCCGCGGTGGAGATCAGCACCGCGCCGATGACCTTCGTCCCGAACAGGCCGGGATGCAGCCCGGCGAGCGCCATGATGGCCATCCCGCCCATCGAGTGGCCGACCAGGACGACCGGTCCCCGGCCCGGCGCGACGGCCCTGAGCACCGAGTACAGGTCGGCGCCGAGCTGGTCGATGCTGACATGCTCCGGGATGGACCGCCCCGATCTGCCATGACCGCGCTGGTCCCAGAACACCAGCCGGCCAAGTCCGCCGAGATCCCTGCGCTGGTAGTGCCAGCAATCGGAGTTCAGCGTGTAGCCATGGCAGAAAATGACGGTGACCGCTGCGTCATCTGGCCCGTCGATCTCGACATGCAGCGCCGCGCCGTCGTCCGCGAGCACCGTGAGCGCGCGACCGCGCAGCTCGCCCAGCGGCTCCGCCGCCTCGGGATCGGGCCGCAGCCGCTGCCGTCCCACCGCTACCTTCTCGGCGGCTATCGCGGCACCAGCTCCCGCGGCCAGCGCGCCGGCGAGCAGGCCCGCCGCGCCGGTGATCCGCCGCCACCTGGCCATCTGACCTCCCGCTACGCGCCGCTGCCCCGGGACGCCGTCAGCTCCTGCCCATCTGTTACTCCAGAGTAGCTTCTGGGCACCCGGCCGGCGAACCTCGTCACGATCTCATAGGACAGCGTGCCCAGCGCGTCCGCCCACTGCTGGGCGGTGGGCTCCCCCGAGTCGCCCGGGCCGAAGAGCACGACCTCGTCGCCGGCCGCGGCCTCCGCCGCGCCGAAGTCAACGACGAACTGGTTCATGCAGACAGTGCCGGAGATTGTCCACCGCCGGCCGCGGACCTGGACCTCGGCGAGGCCCGAGGCGTTCCTCGGCACTCCCTCGGCGTAGCCGAGCGGAACCAGGCCCAGGGTGGCATGGCCGGTCGTGACGTAACGGTGCCCGTAGGACACGCCGGTGCCCGGCGGCACCTGCTTGACCTGGATCAGCCGCGCCCGCAGCGTCATGGCCGGGCGCAGCCAGTCCGGCAGCTCGCCGGGCAGCGTGGACAGCCCGACCACGGCGCCACCCGGGCGGACCAGGTCGAACCAGGTTTCCGGCAGGGTCAGCGTGGCCGGGGTATTGGCGAGATGGCGCAACTGCGGCCGGGCACCTGCCCGTTCCGCTATCTCGATCGCCGCGCGGAACGCCGTGAGCTGGGCCGCTGTCGACGGATGCCCCGGGATGTCCGCGCAGGCCAGGTGCGACCAGACGGCGGTGATCTGGACATGACCCGCGGCCTCGGCGGCCAGCGCCGCGGCCAGCACGGCCGGCCAGTCGGCGGCCGTGGCGCCGCCCCGGGACATGCCCGTGTCCACTTTCAGGTGCAGCCGCGCGGGGCGGCCGGCCCGCTGCGCGGCGGCCGCGATCTGCCCGACCAGCGAGACGGTGCCCGCGGACAGGTCCACGCCGCTGCGGATGGCTGCCTCGTGCGCCGCGTCCGGTGCCCCGAGCAGGCAGAGCACCGGCACGGTCAGCCCGGCCTGGCGGAGCGCCAGCGCGTCATCGAGCTGGACGACGCCGAGCCACTCCGCGCCGCCCGCAACCGCCGCCCTGGCTGCCGGGATCATCCCGTGCCCGTACGCGTCAGCCTTCACGACCGCCATCACCTGGGCGGCACCGACATGCCGGCGGAGCGCCGAGACATTCTCCTTGATCGCGCCGGTGTCGATGAGCGCTTCGGGGTGACCGTCCATGACGTCCCAGTGTGCCAGCAGCCCCGTGTGCCGGCAGCCGCCCGCCTCGGGCCGGATCCGCGCGAGCGCCGGGAACGTGATAGGCAGATGGCATGGTCGAGCTCATCCCGCGGCAGGTACTTTTCGGCAATCCCGAGCGGATCAGTCCCCGGACCTCTCCCGACGGGACCCAGCTGGCGTGGATCGCGCCCAGCGACGGCGTGCTCAACGTCTGGGTCGCCCCGGCGAACCAGGGGGAGGACCAGGGCATCGACTGGTCCGCGGCGCGGGTGGTGACCGACGACGCCGACCGCGGCATCCGCATGTTCGCCTGGGCGCACGACGGCAGGCATCTGCTCTACCTGCAGGACAGCGGGGGTGACGAGAACTGGCGGCTGCACGACGTTGACACCGCGACCATGCAGCGGCGTGACCTCACCCCCTTCGACGACGTCCAGACGCAGCTCATCGCCGCGGAGAAAAAGTTCCCCACCGAGATCCTGATCGGGCTGAACAGGGATAACCCGCAGCTGCACGACGTCTACCGGCTCGACCTGACCAGCGGCGAGCTGACCAAGGAGGTCGAGAACCCCGGGTTCGTCGGCTGGCTGGCCGACAGCCAGCTGGTGGTGCGCGCCGGGGTCGCCCCGCAGCCCGACGGCAGCCTTGCGCTGATGGTGCGCGGCGGCGCCGGCGAGGACTGGCGGGAGCTGCTGACGATCGCCGTCGAGGACGTCATGACCAGCCAGCCGATCGCGTTCAGCGAGGACGGCACGTCGCTGCTCGCGGTGAGCTCGGTGGGGGCGGACACCGGCAGGCTGGTCCGCCTTGACCTGGCGACGGGCGCCGCCGACGTGCTGGCGGCCGATCCCGCGTCCGACGTGACCGGCGTCCGGCTGCACCCCGACACCCGCGAGCCGCAGATCGTCACGTTCCTCCGGGACCGGGCCGAGTACCAGGTGCTGGACTCCGGCGTCGAGGCCGATCTCGCGGCGATCCGGGCGCTGCACCCCGGCGATCCGTCGTTCGTCGACGCCGACGACGCCGACCGGACCTGGCTCGTCGGGTTCACCAACGACACCGGCCCCGTCCCCTACTACAGCTACGACACCGAGACCCGCAGCGGGCGGTTCCTGTTCGAGCACCAGCCCGAGCTGTCGCGCTACGAGCTCGCGCCGATGGAGCCGTTCTCGTTCACCTCGCGGGACGGCCTGGTCATCCACGGGTACGCGACCTTCCCGCCTGGGGCCGGCCGCGAGCGGCTGCCGATGGTGCTCAACGTCCACGGCGGGCCATGGGCGCGGGACGCCTGGGGCTTCGATCCCGAGGCCCAGTGGCTGGCCAACCGCGGCTACCTGTGCGTGCAGGTGAATTTCCGCGGCTCGACCGGCTACGGCAAGGCGTTCGTCAACGCCGGTGACCGGGAATGGGGCGGCCGCATGCAGGACGACCTGCTGGACGCCGTGGCCCACGCCGCCGGCCAGGGCTGGGCCGATCCCGCCCGGGTGGCGATCTACGGCGGCTCGTATGGCGGCTATGCCGCCCTGGCCGGGGTGGCGTTCACCCCGGAGGTGTTCTGCTGCGCGGTCGACATCGTCGGCCCGTCGAACCTGAAGACCCTGATCGAGACGATCCCGCCGTACTGGGCCCCGATGATCTCCCAGTTCCACCGCGCAGTGGGCGACCCGGCCACGGACGCCGACTTCCTCTGGTCCCGGTCACCACTGTCCCGCGCGGAGGACATCGCCGTCCCGCTGCTGATCGCGCAAGGCGCCAACGATCCGCGGGTGAAGCAGGCCGAGTCGGAGCAGATCGTCGCGGCCCTGGAGAAGGCCGGGATCGAGCACGAGTACCTGCTGTTCCCCGACGAGGGGCACGGCTTCGCCAAGCCGGAGAACCGGCTGCGCTTCTACGCCGCGGCCGAGAAGTTCCTGGCCAGGCACCTCGGCGGCCGGGCCGAGGAGTAGCGGATCAGCCCGCGGCGGCCAGCCGGATGGCCGCGGGGAGCGCGCTGACCAGGTCGGCCGCGCCGATCGGGGCGCCCTGGGACAGCGGGCGGTTGGCGCCGCGCCCGCCGGTGGCGCCGGTGGCCGCCAGCCTGCCCGCCAGGCCGTGCAGGTACGCGCCGACGGCCGCCGCCTCCGGCGGCGCCAGGCCTTGCGCGAGCAGCGCCCCGGCCAGGCCGGAGAGCACGTCGCCGGAGCCTGCCGTGGCGAGCCAGCTGGTGCCGGTGGAGTTCACCAGCAC
>JBEKFH010000177.1:0-9238 GCA_050013415.1 Streptosporangiaceae bacterium
CTACCTGTCGCTGCTCGCCGTGGCGTTCGTCGCGGTGCATGTCGCGACCGCCGTGCTCGATCCCTACGCGCCGATCGGCTGGGCCGCCGCCGTGGTGCCATTCTCCGCCAGTTACCGGCCGCTCTGGCTCGGCCTCGGCGCGGTCGCCTTCGACCTGCTGCTCGCCGTCGTGATCAGCAGCCTGCTGCGGGCCCGGCTCGGCTACCGGACCTGGCGGGCGGTGCACTGGCTCGGCTATGCCTGCTGGCCGGTGGCGCTCTGGCACGGGCTGGGCACGGGGACCGACAGCCGCCTGACCTGGCTTCTCGGGCTGGACGTGTGCTGCGTCGCCGGGGTGGCGTGCGCCGCCGGATGGCGCCTGTCCCTGGTGCCGGGGGCCGGCCGGCGGGTTCTCGCCGCTGGCGCGGGGACGGCCCTGGTGCTCGCGACCGTCACGTTCGCGGCCATCGGGCCGCTGCGCCCAGGCTGGGCCCGCCGGGCCGGAACGCCCGTAACCCTCCTCGCCGGCAGCGCGGCGGCCGCGACGGCGCTGCCAGTGAACGGTGCCTTTGCCGGCCGGGTCTCACGCGCCGGGCCGGGCGCTGACGGCGAGACGACGATCACGGTGAGCGGCCAGGGCAGCGGCCGGGCTCGGCAGTCGATCGTGATCACGCTGCGCGGGCAGCCGGATGATGGCGGGATCCTGATGTCCAGCGGCGAGGTGGGCCTGCGGCCCGCGGCGTCGTCGGCCAGCTACCAGGGCCCCGTGGTCCGGCTGGATGGCAGCCTGGTCGTGGCCGACCTGCGCGGGCCCGGCGGGTACATGGCGCAGGCGCGGATCACCCTGGACGTCAGCGGGACGCGCGCGACCGGGGAGCTGGCTGTCACCGGAGCCGGATCGTGACCGGCGCTGACGTGGCGGGCCGTGACGTGGCCGCCCGTGACGCGGCCGGCCAGCCGTCGACCGGGGCCGCGCGACTGATGGCCGGCTGGCGGGAGACCGGCCGGTCCGCCACCGCGGCCGATCACCTGGAAAGGTACGGCCCGCTGCCGCTGCGCGGGCCCGGCGCAGGGGGCAGGCGCGGCTTGCGCGGCGGCGGGCTGCGGGCGCGCGGGCTGGCCGAAGCCGTGGCCGAGGCCGGCCTGACCGGCCGGGGCGGCGCCGGCTTCCCGACCGGGACGAAGATGCGGGCGGTCGCCGCGGGCGGCGGTACTCCGGTGGTCGTCGCCAACGGCATGGAGGGCGAGCCGGCCAGCAGCAAGGACGAGGCACTGCTGACCCTCGCCCCGCACCTGGTGCTCGACGGCGCCGTCCTGGCCGCGGCGGCCGTCGGCGCGCCGGTCGCGCACCTGTGCCTGTCCCGGCACCAGCCGAAGCTCATCGAGCGGGTGCTCGCGGCCCTCGCCGACCGGCAGCAAACCTGGACTGACCCGGTCGCGGTCGAAGTGCACGCCGTGCCGCACCATTACGTATCCGGCGAGGAGACCGCGCTGATCCGGTGGCTGAACGGCGGCCAGGCGAAGCCGGCCGCGACGCCGCCCCGGCCGCATGAGCGGGGCGTCCGGCGCCAGCCCACGCTGGTCGACAACGTGGAGACGCTGGCCCATGTCGCCCTGATCGCCCGGTACGGCCCGGACTGGTTCCGGCAGGCCGGGCGGCAGGACGCGCCCGGCACGATGCTGGTGACGGTGTCCGGCTCCGTCACCCATCCCGGCGTGCGGGAGATCGAGCTCGGCACGCCGGTCGGCGAGGTGCTGGCGCGCTGCGGCGCCGCGGAGACCACTGAGGCCGTTCTGGTCGGCGGCTACTTCGGCAGCTGGCACGACGCGCGCAGCATCGCCGACGTGCCGATCACCGCCGGCGACCTCGGGCGGCTGGGCGCGTCGCCGGGCGCCGGCGTGCTCGTCGCCCTGCCGGCCGGCGCCTGCGGGCTGACCGAGACCGCGCGCGTCCTCGCTTACCTCGCCGGGCAGAGCGCGGGCCAGTGCGGCCCGTGCATGTTCGGGCTCGCCTCCATCGCCGAGGACTTCGCCCTGCTCGCGGCCGGCCGGCCCGGCGGCGCGCTATTCGGCCGGCTGGAGCGCCGGCTGGGGGTGGTCAAGGGCCGCGGCGCGTGCGGCCACCCGGATGGCGCGGTCCGGCTGGCCGCCTCGGCGCTCGCCACGTTCTCCGCCGACGCCAGCGCGCACGCCCGGCACATGCCCTGCGCCGCGGCACGCCGCGACCATCCCGGCCCGCCGGTGCTGCCGGTCCCCCGGCGGCTGGCGGAGGAGGAGTGGCAATGACAACCCGGCTGCGGCTCGACCCGACCGCCTGCACCGGGCACGGCCTGTGCGCCGACCTGCTACCCGAGCTCATCGAGCTCGACGAATGGGGGTACCCGATCGTGCAACCCGGCAACGTTCCCGCCCGCCTGCTCCCGCACGCGCGCCGGGCCAGGGATACCTGCCCGACCCTGGCGCTCCGGCTGGTCAGAGTGAGGCAGCCATGAGCCAGTCACGAGCCTCCACGAACACCGGCGCCCGCCATCGCGCCCGCCGTCCCGACGGAGACGCCAATCGCGGCAGCGGGCGCGGGGATGATTGGGCCGGAGATCACTGGGGCGGGCGCGGCGAGGGCGGCCACGGGCAGGGCGGGCTGAGCCGCACCGGCGGCGCCGAGGGCAACGGGCGGCTGACCGCCATGACCGGTGCCGTGCTGCTGGTGCTGTTCGCCGCGGAGGGCGTCACGATCCTGTCGGTGCACCGGCTGCTGACTCTGCATTTCTTCCTCGGCATGCTGATCGCCGGGCCCGTGCTGCTCAAGATCGCCGCGACCTGCTACCGGTTCACCCGCTACTACACCCGCGATCCCAGCTACGTGCGCAAGGGACCGCCCGCGCTGCTGCTCCGCCTGCTCGGGCCGGTCGTGATCATCATGTCGTGCGGCGTGATCGGCAGCGGCATCATGCTGGCGCTCACCGGCCCGCAGGGAGCCGGCCCGTGGCTGCTGCTGCACAAGGCTTCGTTCGTGCTGTGGTTCGGGGCCATGACCATCCACGTGATCGCGCACGCGCCGCGGCTGGCCCGGCTGCTCGGCGCCGGCCCGCGCCAGCGCGCAGCCACCGCGCTCGGCGGCGCCGGCGCCCGATGGCTGCTGCTCACCGGGGCGCTCGGCAGCGGCCTGCTGCTGGCAGTGCTCACCCTCCACCTCACCGCCCCCTGGCACCAGTAGGCCGCGAGGCCCGTCGGTCATGTGACGGTGTAGGCAAGCTCGCCCGCTCTGCTGAGCAGGTGGGCGGGAGGGGCTACGCCGGGCGGCAGGGCCGGATCGGGGACGGGGTCCGCCCAGGTGGCTGTTAGCGGCAGCTCGCCTGCCCAGAGGCCGAGGGCGGCGTCCGGGCTGTCACCGTCGTCGGGGGGGCCGGAGCGGATCTTGACCGAGGCCTCGTCCAGCGGCAGGGCGAGCAGCCGGGTGGCGGCGAGCTCCTTGCGGCTGGGCTGCCGCGCGTAGTCCCACTGGCCGGGCGCCACGTGCTCGGATACGCAGCGCAGGCCAGTGAGCTTCTCCGCCGGGTCGGTGATGATCCGCGGCCGGCCGTAGATCATCGCGCTGCGGTAGTTGACCGCGTGCTCGAACACCGAGCGGGCCAGCACGAGGCCGTCGACGATGGTCACGGTGACGCAGGCGAGCGAGTCGCCGGCCGCCAGGCTCTGGCTGGCCACCGATCCGTGCACGAACAAGTGCTGGTCGTCGAATCCGTAGACAGTGGGCACTACCATCGGCCCGCCGTCGCTGAGCACGCCGAGATGCGCAATGAACCCGGCACGCAGCACGGCAAAGAGCTCGGCGCGATCCGTCCTGCCCTGCTCCCTGAGCCGCCGGTGCCGGGTCCGCTCGGTCGGCGACAGCGCGCGGTCACCGGCGTCCGCCGGGGTAGCTGGCCGCGGCGTCATGGCGTCATCCCGGCTGCGACGCGGGCGTAGGAGTCCAGCACCAGGTCCCAGAAGGCGGTGACGTCGATGCCGGCCGCGACCAGGGCGTTGCGCTCGGCGGGCGGGGCGTCGAAATCGGTGACGGTCATCCCGGTGGTCAGCCGCCCTGCGGTCTCCACCTGGACCCGGGCGGGCAGGCAGCTGATCACCGAGGGCTGGGCTACGTGGGCCACCGCGCAGACGTCGTGAACGGCCGGGCCCGACTCGCCGTCCGCTGCGGTCTCGCTGGCGCGGTAGCCGGCCAGGCTGGGCAGCAGCAGGTCGCCGGCCAGGCGGCCGAGGCCGCGCATCCGCTCGCGTACCGCGGGGGTGGCCCGCGCCTGCAGGGTCACGTCGAGGCCGACCATGGTCACCGTCCAGCCGGCGCCGAACACGATGGCCGCGGCCTCCGGGTCCGCCGCTATGTTGAACTCGGCGGCCGGGGTTACGTTGCCCCGGCCAGCCGATCCGCCCATGATGACGAAGTTCCTGACCTGGGAGATGAGCGCCGGATGGCGCCGCACGGCGAGTGCGATGTTGGTGAGCGGCCCGATCGCGATCAGCGTGATCTCGCCGGGCTCCGCGCTGATCGCATCGATCAGGTAGTCCACGGCGTGACCGGCCGCGGGCCCGGACGCAGCGGCGGGAATCCGGGCCCCGCCCAGCCCGGATGCGCCGTGCACGTGCCGCGCGTCGATGACCGGCCCGAGCAGCGGGCCGGCGCTGCCCGCCGCGACCGGCACGTCCCGCATGCCGATGTATTCCCCCACCCGCAGCGCATTGGCAGTCGTCGCCTCCAGACCGACGTTGCCGGCCACGGTGGTTATGCCGCGCAGGTCGAGGCCCGGGTGGCCATGCGCGAAGACAAGCGCCAGCGCATCGTCGACACCCGGGTCGCAGTCAATAATGATCTTCTGAGGCGCCACCCGTCTCCCTCCGCCGCATGGGCCCCATCGTCGCACCATCCGCCCCGCGGCCGACCGGGCCGGTCTTTGTCAGGTGCTGGCGGGCGGAGGTGAGCCAGGCAATCCGGGCCTGACTGCCGGCCCAAGTGCGCAATCGCGGCGCTGCCGGAGGGCGGAACCGCGGTTAGCCGCTGGGCGTCCAAGAGGTATGCGACTACATAGGCGGCGCGATCTGCGGCGCGCGCCGGGCACGATGCTCCTGCTGGCGGCCTGCGCGGCCATGGCGGTGGCAGGCTGCGCCGTTACGCACACGACGACGGGACCGGAAACGTCAGCGTCGCGGACGGCAGCGTCGCAGACGAAGGCCTCGATCGCGCCGCGGCAGCGTGCCGCCGCGGCGGCGGCGGCGATCCTGAGGGCATTTGCCGTGCCGCCGGGCGCGCAGCGGCTGCAGAAAGCGCCGGAAGCCGTCAAGGTCCCGATCTCCATCCTCGTCTCCGCCACGCTGGTGGACGACGTCTCCTTCTGGCGGGCGCCCGGCCGGCCGCGGGCGGTACTCGCCTGGGAGCAGGCGCACCTGCCCCGCCGTTTCACGCCCGGGGACGCCGACTTCGGGCCGCCGGCCTGGGACCGCACGTTCTCGCTGTCTCCGGTTCCCGACGTGCTGAATGGCCGGGACCTGGTGGTCGAGGT
The DNA here is from genome assembly GCA_050013415.1 of Streptosporangiaceae bacterium. Classification (GTDB taxonomy): domain Bacteria; phylum Actinomycetota; class Actinomycetes; order Streptosporangiales; family Streptosporangiaceae; genus Palsa-506. Next base: position 5,532 of record JBEKFH010000177.1, read on the forward strand.
GGCCGGACTGGGCAACGACCAGACCGCGATCCGGGTGGACGCCCAGGTGAGCTGGCAGCCGCCCCGGCCGGCCCTCGAACGGGTGCCGCCCGCCGCCCGCGTGGTCACGGTCACCGCGCTGCCTGCCCTGGACCCCCGCGCCGCTCGCCTGCCCGCGCCGGTCACGATCACCCGCCTGGCGGTCGTCCGGCGGCTCGCAGCGCTGGCCGACAGCCTCCAGCTGTCCACGATCGGGCCGGGCGCCTCCTGCCCGGCGCCCCTCGGCGGCGGGATCCGGCTGACGTTTCGCGCCAGGGCCGGCGGCCCGCCGCTCGCGGTCGCGCAGGGCCCGGCAGCCTGCGGCACCGAAGCGTTCAGCGTCGGCGGCAAGCAGCTTCCCGCGCTCCAGATCACCGACTCGTTCATCCCGCACGTCCTCAAGCTCGCCGGCCTGCACTGGAAGGTCCCGTAGGACGCACGGCCAGTAAATGTCAGCCGGGCCGACCTGGCAGGCCGTGGCCTGCGTGGCCGCGCGTCATCACCGACGCCCGAACCTCAGCCGGCTGTGTCGTCGTCCGGCGAGGCGAGGATCAGCTCGCCGTCGTCAGCGTTGTAGTCGAACAGCTCGCCGTAGCGGCCCCAGTTGATGGCGATGTCGAGCTGGGCCCGGGCTTCTTCCTCGCTGAAAGCGCGCTGCAGGAGATCAAGGAAGAACCGCTCGCTGAGGGTGCGGTCCGTGGTCGTCTCCAGGGCTCGCACTATGGCCCGTACCAGCGGCGCCCGCTCCGCCGCCGCGGCGGCGAACAGCTCCTTGGAGGCGAGGATGTCCGCGTCGACGAAGGCCTGGCCCTCGGGGGTGAGCTCGATGTCGGCGTCGGCGACCTCGGCGAAGTGCAGCATCTCGGCGGCATCGACGATCGGGAGCAGGTCGTCGACCTCGAAGGTCAGCCTGCGGCCCAGCTCCGGCAGGTCGTCCCGGCCGCCCCGGCTGCTGAGTATTTCCAGCAGGCCGGCCAGCCCGCCGACGCTGACATGCGGGAGCGGGTGCTCAGTGGGTGACGCCAGGCCTGGTTCGACCACGGTGGTCTGCTGGCCCGCCTTCGGGGTGACCTGCTCGGTCATGATCCCGTAGATCTGGTCGACCAAGGCCTCGAACTCCGGAGCCCGGCGGTCGCGGGGCCGGGGCAGCTCGCAGTGGATCTCGGCCTTGAAGCGGCCCGGGCTGGAGGACAGCACGAAGATGCGGTCAGCCATCTGAACCGCCTCCTCGATGTTGTGAGTGACGATCAGGATGGCCTTAGTCGGGAAGTCCCTGCCGCCCCAGAGATTGAGCAGCTCGGTCCGGAGGTTCTCCGCGGTGAGCACGTCGAGGGCGCTGAACGGCTCGTCCATCAGCAGGGCGTCGGGCTGGACGACCAGGGCGCGGGCGAAGCCGACCCGCTGGCGCATCCCGCCCGAGAGCTCCCTGGGGTAGGCCTGCTCGAATCCGTCGAGGCCGATCAGGTCGATCATGGCGAGCGCCCGCTTGCGGCTCTCGGCCGGCGGCACCCCCAGTGCCTGCAGACCCACCTCGGTGTTGGCCTGCACGGTGAGCCAGGGCAGCAGGGCGAAGCTCTGGAACACCATCGCCACGCCGGGATTGGCGCCGTTGATCGGCGTGCCGCGATAGGACACGGTTCCCGTGGTCGGCGCGATCAGCCCGGCGATGCAGCGCAGCAGGGTGGACTTGCCGGAGCCGGACTTGCCGAGCAGCGCGACGATCTCGCCCTCGTGCAGCTGGAGGCTGACGTCGTCCAGCACCGGCAGGGGCCGGCCGTCGGGCGTGGTGAACTGCTTGGCGACGTGGTCCGCCCCGAGGATCACGTTGCCCGTCGGCTCGTAGCTGGGCATGACGCCCGGCACTGCGCCGGTCATCGGCCCGCCCTGGCCGGCGTCACAGCGAGTACCTGGTCTCAGCCAGGTGGTACAGCGGGCGCCACAGCAGCCGGTTGACCACGACTACATAGAAGCTCATGACGATGATGCCGGTGAGGACGTCGGCGAAATCACCCCGGGTAGTCGCCTGGGCGATGTACGAGCCGAGGCCGCTGGCGGCCAGGTGGTGCCTTCCGTAGGTGGCGATCTCGGCCACGATCGAGGCGTTCCACGCCCCGCCCGCGGCCGTGATGCCCCCGGTGACGTAGTACGGGAAGATCCCGGGCAGGATCAGCTCCCGCCACTTCTGCTTCCAGGGGAAGCGGAACTCCTCCGCCATCTCCCGCAACTCGGTGGGGATCGCGCTAGCTCCCGCGATGACGTTGAACAGGATGTACCACTGGGCGCCCAGGGCCATCAGCAGCACGCCGCCGTAGTCGAGGGAGATGCCCAGGTCGAGGAAGATCACGATGGCGAACGGGAACAGCAGGATGGCCGGGAAGCTGGCGAGCACCTGGACGACGGGCTGGGCGTACCGGGAGAGCCTGGGGCTCATCCCGATCTTCGCCCCGACCGGGACCCAGACCACGGTTGACACCAGCACGACGACGGCGACGCGCAGGAAGGTCAGGAAGCCGAGACCGAGGCAGCGGGTGAACTGGCCGTACCCGGCGGTGTGGTCAAAGTAGACCGCCCCTCGGTAGATCCCCCAGAGGATGACCGCCCCTGTTGCTCCCGCGAACACGACATCGCCCGCCGTGCGCTTTCGCCTGGGGGTGCGCAGGGGGTACTCGGCCAGGCCGAACGGGCGGGTCGCCCGGTCCAGGCCGCGGGCGACCGGTCGCAGCGGCCTGGCGATGTAGCCGGGAACGCGGGACTGGCGCAGCAGGCTGAGCACGTGGCTCTTCGGCTGCTCAGCGGCCTCGGACGTCTCTACCCGGAATTTCTCGGAGTAGGCCACCAGCGGCCGCCAGAACGCGACGTTCACGCCCACCACCATGATGACCATGACCACGATGGCGATGCCCACCTCGCCCATGTCGCCCTTGTCCACGGCAGCCTGCACGTACGAGCCGATGCCCGGCAGCGTGTAGTGCTTGTCGCCGACGCTGATGGCCTCCGAGGCGGCGAGGAAGAACCAGCCGCCCCCGAAGCTCATCATCCCGTTCCAGACCAGGCCGATCATCGAGCTCGGCACGTCCAGCCGCCAGAAGCGCTCCCACTTGGTCAGCCGGAACATGCGGGCGGCCTCGTCAAGCTCCTCCGGCTGGGTGACCAGCGAGTGGTACATGCTGAACGTCATGTTCCAGGCCATGGAGGTAAAGATGGCGAAGATCGACGCGCATTCCAGGCCAAACTCCGAGCCAGGGAACAGGGCGATGAAGAAGGTGATGGTGATGGCGAGGAAGCCCAGGACCGGCACCGACTGGAGAATGTCAAGGAGCGGGATCAAGACCACGCGGGCTCGCCGGCTCCTGGCTGCGGCTGTCGCGTAGACGAAGGTAAAGGCGACCGAGAGGAAGAACGCGATAAACATCCGCAGCAGCGAGCGCAGCGCGTAGTAGGGCAGCTCACCGGGGCTGGTGGAGATCACCGCGACATGCGCGCTGGAGGAGCTTGAGTTCATGGCGTGGGCCAGCCGCAGGATGCCGAACAGCGCCGCGGCGATGGCCGCGAAGACGACGATGTCGACCGGCGAGAAACGGGGCCGCCGCAATGCCCCGCGCGTCGGGAACGAGCGGGTACTGGCCATTGGCGAGAAGTCTTCCATGCGAAGCCCGGCTGACCAGCAGCGGGACGGCCGCTGGGCGATC
>JBEKFH010000178.1:0-9210 GCA_050013415.1 Streptosporangiaceae bacterium
TAGGTGCTGGGGTCCACGTCCGCGAACACCGGGACCGCGCCGGTGTACGTGATCGCGAACGCCGTGGCGACGTAGGTGTTGGGGACCGTGATGACCTCGTCGCCGGGACCGACGCCGAGTGCGAGCAGCGACAGGTGCAGGGCCGCCGTGCCGCTGGAGATGCCGACGCAGCTTGCCGCGCCGCAGTAAGCGGCGAAGTCGGCCTCGAAGGCCCGCAGGACCGGGCCCATGGTGAACCTGGGGCCGGCCAGCACCTCCTCGAACGCAGTCCGCAGCTCGGCGGCGATGCCGTGATGCCACCGCTCCACGGTCTCGCTGGGAATCCTCTCCGCGGCGCTAGCCTGCGGCGCCGGGCCGCCTGCCGTCACCTCAGCCGTCATGCCCGCTGCTCCGCGCGCCGCGGCACGTCGAAGGTGAACCTGTCGCCCCGGTGGTAATCGTGGGAGTAGATCACGTTGACGCCCTCGTCCGTCGTGTTGGTCTGCACCATCAGCAGCCACGGCAGCGTGGCGTCCAGCCCGTGCCGGCGGGCCAGCGCCCTGGGCAGGTGCAGTGCGGAGATCTGCGCCACCGCGTAGACGGGCCGCGCTCCCCGGTCCTCGAGCAGGTCCATGAGCGATCCGCGCCAGTCGATGGCGGCAATGTCCCCGGGAAAGTACGACCGCGGCATCACGTCGACCGAGTAGATGTACGCCTCGTCGCCCCGCAGCCTGAGTCGTTCCAGGCGGATCACCTCGGCGCCCCCGGGCAGGCGCAGCACATCCCGCTCGTCCTCGGCGGGCTGCTCGACGGCCACCGAGAGCACGCGGTTGGTCACCTGGTACCCGGATTCCTGCATCATCTCGGTGACGCCCTCCAGCCGGGTGAGCGGACGGCGCACCGCCGGAGCCGCCGAGACGAACCTGCCGAGCCCGCGCCGCACCTGGATCAGCCCGTCGTTCTCCAGCTGCCTCAGCGCCTCGCGGACGGTCGTGCGGCCTACGCCGAACCGCTCACTGAAATCGGCCTCCGTGGGCAGCCGCTGGCCGGGCAGCAGCGCCTCTCCCGCGACGAGCTCCCTGATGCGCTCGGCCACCTGGACCGACAGCGACCGAGGGTCAGTCACGATGCGCTGCAGGCTGTTCATTGCATCTGCCATGGCGTGAAGCGTAGAGGGTGCGCTCACCGGGCTGCCTCCGCTCACCGGGCTGCCTCCGCGAGCCGGCTTATCGCGGCCTCGTCGATCGGGGCCCCGTCGATCACCGACCAGGGCAGCGCTGTCTCGCGGGCAAAGCCCGGCAGCTGGCGCAGCGTCGCCGCGATGTCGTCCTCGCTGAGCCCGAGATCCGCAGCGCGCCACCGGATGCCGGCGGCGTCCGCGATCGCGCGGACGCGGCCCGGGTCGTTGCCTTGCAGCGCGGACATCAGGACGGCGCCCAGGGTCACCGCCTCGCCGTGGATGAACGAGCGCCCCGTGACGCTCTCCAGGCAGTAGGCAAAGTAGTGCTCGGAGCCCTCCTCGAGCTGGGCATGGCCGAGGGCAGTGGCCAGCTCGTTGATCTCCAGGTACGCCCTGACCACGGCCTCGATGCCGCGCCGGGACACGGCGCGGATCTCGCCGGCGAGCAGGGCGATCGCCTCGAAAATCTCCCGCGCCCGCCGGGCCACCTCGGGCACCAGCTCGGCACCGCCGTTACCGGCCCCGAGCTCCCAGTCCCGCACCGCCGTGTGGATCGACAGCAGGTCCCCCGCTCCGGCCCGGTTCATCCGCGGCGGCGCCTGGCCGATCAGCCCGAAGTCGACGAAGACCGCCTCGGCAACCACGAAGCCGCGGTACTCGACGCCGTTCCCGGCGCGCACGGCGATGGTGTTGGTCACCGAGGCATCCACGCTCACCGCGGACGGGGCCAGGAACAGCGGGACGCCCCGCTGCCAGGCCAGGTACTTCGCCGCATCCATCGCGGTGCCCCCGCCCAGGCCCAGCACGGCGGCAACATCGGGCACTCCCCGCTCCAGCTCCGCCAGATCCGCCTCGCGCAGGGAGGTGACCAGCCGGACATGCCCGGCCCGGTCCCGGATGCCGGGATCTGCCAGCTGGAGCGGCTCCAGCTGGGCGAGCAGGGCATACGGGCGCGGGATCTCCCCCGCGCCGCGCGCCAGGACGCCGTCGCCGAAGGCAAGCCGGGGCGAGCCCGGCCCGGCGCCCTGCGGGCCGGGCGGGCGCACGGGGCTGTTCAGGTCGCCGGTCGCCGTCACGAGGCTGCTCCTTGAAATGCCACGGACTTACCCTCGTAATCTAACTGAGGCGGCCCGTTGTCTGTCAACCGACATCATCCACGATCCGTTTCCTGGGTGCGGCTCCGGTCCCGGGGCGTCCGTGCCGACGACCGCGGGCCGGAACAAGGCTCGCGATCGGGCTGTCGAGACGATCTGGATGCTGCCATATTCATGATGGAGGTGCGATGAGCGACGAATCGGCAACCCTGATCATCCCCAGCGGCGATCCCAGGGCTATCGAGCTGGTTCTTGCCGTCCGCGGCGGGGCAACCGACGCGATCCGGCGCCTGCTGTCCGAGCATCCCGGACTCGCGAGCGCCAGGCTCGGCTCCCAGGACGACGGCACGGGTACGCCGTTGCATGTTGTCACCGACTGGCCTGGCTACTTCCCCCGCGGCCCGCAGATCGCCCGGCTCCTGATCGATGCGGGCGCTGACCCCAACGCCCTGACCACCGGCCGAGGTGAGGATCCCCGCGCTGCCACAGCGAGCGCGGGTGCGGAGACGCCGCTTCATTACGCCGCCAGCAGTGACGATGCCGACGTTGCCCGGGAACTGATAGACGGCGGTGCAGATCTGGAGACACCGGGCGGATCCATCGGAACGCCGCTGGATAACGCGATTGGCTACGGCTGCTGGCACGTCGCGCGTTTGCTCGTGGCCCGCGGTGCCGGAGTCGGCAAGCTGTGGCATGCCGCCGCCCTGGGCATGCTCGAACGCCTAGACGAGCTTCTCCAGCAGCCGGGGACCAGCCAGGACCAGATCTCCCAGGCATTCTGGCACGCCTGCGCTGGCGGGCAGCGCCGCGCGGCGGAGCGTTTGCTGCACGCGGGGGCCGAGCTCAACTGGGTTCCGGACTACGCGGACGGCACGCCGCTGGATACCGCGGCCGGACTCGGAACACAGCAGCAGAACGTCATCGAATGGCTGCAGTCCAACGGCGCCCAGTCAGCTCGGTCGGACAGCCCAGGCTGACCGCACTACAGATGATCATTGCGTCCCGCTCTGCGAACGCGGCCCGGACTTTAGACTTCGCCCATGCGTGAACTGGTGGGGGTGGGCGGCGTGGTGGCTGCGCTGTCGGTGACGAGCGACCTTACTCGCGGTCATCCGCCCGGCGAGGCGATGCGCGCCAGCCTGCTCGCGACCGAGCTGGCCAGGAGGGCCGGACTCGACCTCCCCCGGCTGGGCGAGGTCTACTACGGGACGCTGCTGAGGTTCGTCGGCTGCGCGGCGACGTCGCACGAGATAGCGGCGGCGCTCGGCGGCGACGATGTCGCGGTACGGGCGGCGGGAGACCTGATCGACCCGACCGTGCCCGGGCAGGCGCAGCAGTTCTTAGCTGGTCTGGGCGTGAGCGCGGACCAGGTGCGGGCACTGGGCGGGCCGGCCGGCCTGGCCAAACTGAAGGCCGAGGGAGCACGAGCGGACTGCGAGGTCGGCGCGGGCCTGGCCGGGCGGCTGCGACTGCCGGACGAGGTCGGCCGGGCCATCCTGGACGCTTTCGAGCGCTACGACGGCCACGGGGTGCCTGGCGGGCGCGCGGGAGACGAGATCACGCTGGCGGCGCGGTTCGCCGCGGTCGGTTTCACCGCCGTCATGTTCGACTCCGTCGGCGGCGCGAAGGTCGCGGCGCAGACCGTCGCGTCGTGGTCAGGGCGGGCACTTGACCCTGCGGTCACCGCGGTGTTCCTCGACGCGCCGGATGAGCTGCTGGCGGCCTGCGATCCAGACGACCTGTGGGCGGCAGCAGTGGACTGCGAGCCGCAGCCACGGCGGGTGTTCCGCGACGACGCGGCACTCGACGATGCCCTGGCCGGGTTCGGCGACGCGGCCGACCTCAAGAGCCCGTGGTTCACGGGCCACTCAGGCGGTGTAGCACGGCTGGCGAGAGCGGCGGCGGACCAGCTAGAGCCGGCTGCGGCAGGACTCGTCTACCGCGCCGGGCTCGTGCACGACATCGGCCGGGTCGCCGTGCCGACCGGCATCTGGGAACGGCCAGGCACGCTGCGGCCGGAAGAGTGGGAACTGGTCAGGCTGCATCCTTATCACTGCGGCAGGATCCTGGCCCGCTCCCCCGTGCTCGCGCCGCTGGGCCAGATCGCCTGCCGCCATCACGAGCGCATTGACGGAACCGGCTACCCCGCCGGTATGCGCGGTTCCGAGCTGGACGCGGCTGCCTGCCTGCTGGCGGCGGTCGACGTTTTCCACGCTCTCGGCGAGCCGCGGCCGCACCGGCCGGCCGTCAGCCGGGCGGAAGCGGCCAAAGTCCTGTCCGGGCTGCCGCTTGACCGGGACGCCGTCCGGGCTGTGCTCGCTGCTGCCGATGTTTCGGCTGCCTTCCTGCCGCCGCTGCCTGCTGGCCTGACCGAGCGAGAGCTTGACGTGCTGCGACTGCTCGCGGCTGGGCGCACCAAGCGCGAGATCGCCAGTGACCTGGTGATCTCGCCGTCCACCGTCCATACGCACACCGTCCATATCTATGCCAAATGCGGCGTCTCGACACGGGCGGCGCTGGCCATGTTCGCCATGCGGCACGGGCTCGCAGCCAGGAAAAGCCAGGCAGGGATCTGACCGGGCGACCGACCGTAAATCGACTGAACGATCGATGGTCCGGGCGCCCGGGCCTCCTTAACGTTGCGACCAGGCAGGCGTCACCGCGTTCTGGGCATAGCGCCACGGGTGTGACACAGCGTAACTACCAGCAAGAGGAGTACTTCCATGAGCCAGCAGGACATTTCCATGAGCCAGCAGGACACCCTCGCCATCGTCAAGGAGATTTATGAGGCCATCGGGCGCGGTGACGTTGCCGCGATCCTTGACCGGGTCAGCGATGACGTCGACTGGGCGGCCGAGGCCGCCAGCAAGACCGCGCCGTGGTACGGCCCGCGGGTCGGCAAGGACCGCGTGGCAAGCTTCTTCAGCGACCTGGCCACCAGCATCGAGATCGGCGCGTTCACGCCGCACAGCTTCGCCGTCGGCCAGGACGACGTGCACCTGCTCGTCGACTGGACCATCCGGTCGGTCAAGACCGGCCGCGAGGCATCGATGACCATGCACCACTACTGGCGCCTTCGCGACGGCAAGGTGACGTACTTCCGCGGCAGCGAGGACACCGAGTTGACCGCCGAGGTCTTCGCCGCCTGACCGGCATCAAGCCGCTCCGGCGCGGATGGCCACAGCCGGGTGCGCAGCGGCTACCAGCCCCGCCGCACCCGGCGGCGTCCGCAAAACCCCCCGCATTACGGGCAGCAGCCCAAGCCGATGAACAGTGCGAGCAGGGGCGACCCGGGCGAACGTGCTCAGGTGACAGCCCGGAGCGCCAGTCGGACAATGAGGCTGGTGGCCGTTGCGGGCGAACGCCGGCGCGCTGTGACCATCTGATCCCATCCGGCGAAGCCGGTCGCGGCGACCAGCAAATCAACGGCGTCGCGCCGGCTCAGGCCGGCAGCCAGTGCGCCGAACTCGTCGAGGCGCTGGACTAGGTACTCCATGACCTGAACCCGGCCGGCCTCGAGCTGGTCGATCACGGGCACGGCGTCGGCCTGGGTGCGGGCGAGGGCGAGCAGGTTACGGACCAGGTCCGGGTCAATGGCCCAGATGCCGCATCCCATCCGCGTGACCTCGGCCAGCGCCGCGACGGGCTGAGGGAGCCTCACGGCGGCGAGCAGCTCATCGAATCGGGCGCGGGACAGCAGATCCGCGGCCACCGCGTCGACGAGGCTGCTGACGGAACGAAAGTGCCGGTAGAGGGTCGTGCGAGACACGCCAGCGGCGGCGGCGATCTCGACCAGCGTCACCGGCTCCGGGGAGCCGCGCAGCCTTTCGGCCGCGCGCCGCACGATCTCCTGGCGGGTTCGTGACACGGCGTCAGCCCTCCGCCGCATCGTGTAGGCCCGCCGAGGCTAGCGATGATTGGTCGATCCGGGCTACCCCGCGCGGCCTGTTCCGCCTAGCCGAAAGGCCTTTGCGCCGCAAGCCTCAGCAATTGATAGCGTCCGACCTCGGCCGGCTCAGGAACCTCGCCGAAGCCGAGACCCGGCAGGACTAGGGCTCACCCACGGCGGCGGGCGCCGTCAGGCATTGACTCGCGCGCCGGGATCACCTCGCGGCCGCGTTCGCCGGCGTGTCAGAGGCATCCCACTCGAGCCCGTCGATGGCGGCTGTCGATCGCTATCAGCACGTCCTACGAGCCTGGCGAATGCACGCGCCAGTGCGAGAGGTCAGCGATGATGGCAGCTGCGGCGAGCGCATCGAGCGGTTTGGGAACCAGGCATCCCCGCGAGGATGAGCCCGGCCGCAGCACGCTGCGGGCCGGCCGGCTTACCTGGCGACGCGATCGCCGAGCGGACGCCGCCTGAGCAGCGTGTTCTGGACGGCAGGCGGGCTGTATGCCATATCCATGCGTCCCACGTCCGTGCCGGGCGGGACGATGGCGTCGATCTGATCCAGGACGTCGTCGGGGAGGACGACATCGGCGCCGGCCAGCAGGTCATCAAGCTGCTCCATCGTGCGTGGTCCTGCGATCGCCGAGGTGACACCGGGATGGGAGATCGCGAAGGCCATCGCGAGGTGGGTGAGCTTGATCCCGGCCTGCTCGGCGACGGGGATGATCTGCTCGACCGTGTCGATGCGGCGCTCGTCCGACATGTGCCGGAAGCGGCTCATGCGGCGAAGATCGGTCTGCTGGCCCTTGCGGATGCGGCCGGTGAGCTGCCCTTGCGCGAGCGGGCTCCAGACCAGAATGCCCATCCCGTAGCGCTGGGCAACCGGCAGGACTTCGGTTTCGATACCGCGGCTGAGGATCGAGTACGTCGGCTGCTCGGCCCGGAATCGCTCGAGACCGCGCCGCTCGGAAACCCACTGCGCCTCCACGATGTCGGAGGCGGGCATCGTCGACGAGCCGATCGCTCGCACTTTGCCGCTGTGGATCAGGTCGGAGAGCGCGGAAAGGGTCTCCTCGATGTCAGTGCTCGGGTCAGGGCGATGGATTTGATAGAGATCGATGTAGTCGGTCTGCAAGCGGCGCAGCGAGTTCTCGGCGGCGGTGATGATCCAGCGTCGCGAGTTGCCCTGGTGATTGGGGTCGTCACCCATCGGGAGGCTCAGCTTGGTCGCGAGGACGATGCTGTCGCGACAGTCCTTGATTGCCTCGCCGACGATCTCTTCGGACTCACCGTGGGAGTATGCGTCGGCAGTGTCGATGAAGTTGATTCCCGAATCCAGCGCTGTGCGGATGATGCGGATCGAGTCGTCGTGGTCAGGGTTGCCGATAGCTCCGAACATCATGGCGCCGAGCGCATAGGGGCTCACCTTGATGCCGGTCCCGCCAAGGGTGCGGTACTGCATTGCCGATCTCCTTCTAGCGCCGTGGAGGTGCATTATTGTGATCGTCCCACGATCCCGGCGAGGCGCTTGAGCTGTGGCTTCGGCGCTATCCGGAGTTCGTCGCGACGAAGCACGGGCTCGCAGCGCCCTTCACTCAGGCGACCCTGCCTTCAATGCCCTGCCGACCTACTTCCAGGAACACCTCGGCCCGGCTCTCCGGATGCTGCTGCACAACGCGGAGGCAGCTGGCACGGTGCGCGGCGGCGTGGATCCTCTCGATCTGCTCGGCGCGGTAGCCAGCCTGTGCATCCCTGCGCCGGGGTCGGATGACAACGCCCGCGCCCACCGGATGGTTGCCCTGCTCATCGACGGGCTGCGCTACGGCGCGCGGAGGTAGGCCGGTGCCGGGCAATGCTGCTGAACCCAGGCAACGATGTCGGCCGCCAGGTGGGTGCCGCTCAGCGCGTCGATCTCGCGCAGCCCGGTGGGGCTGGTGACATTCACCTCGGTGAGGCGGCCGCCGATCACGTCGAGCCCGACGAACGGCAGCCCATGCTCGCGCAGCAGCGGTGCGAGCCGGGCGCACAGGGCGCGGTCAGCCTCGGTAACGGTGTCGGCGAAGACCGCCGCTCCTGCGGCCATGTTGCAGCGGAACTCCCCGGCCCGTGCCACGCGGCGGATCACGCCGATGGGCCGGCCGTCGAGCACGATCACCCGCCGGTCGCCCTCGGCCGAGGCTGGCAGCCACTGCTGGACGACGACCTGGCACTGGCCGCGCCCGGTGGCCGTATCCAGGATCGAGGAGAGGTTCGGGTCGGCCGGGTCGAGAACGAGGATTCCGCGGCCGGCCATCATGTCGGTGGGCTTGAGCACGGCTCTGCCCCACCCGGCCACGGTCTCGCGAATCTGCTGCCGGTCGGCGGTCACTAGCGTGGCCGGCCCCAGTTCGGGAGCCCGCAGCGCGAACAGCTTTTCGTTGGCGTTGCGCACCCCAGCCGGGGAGTTGATCATCAGCGTCCGCCCGGCATCGACCAGGTCGAGCAGATACGTCGCCCGCAGGTACTGGCTGTCGACGGGAGGATCGGTGCGCAGGAAGATGGCTGCGGCGTCGTCCAGCTGGTAGCACTCGGCCGCCCCCAGGCTGAACCACTCAGGATCGGCCAGCCACCGGCCGTCGTGGAGCACGGCCGGGCGCAGCTGCACCGGGCGGACGAGCGCCATGGCGTGCCCGCCGGCGAACCCGAGCCCGGCCGCCGTTGTCGCCAGCACCCGGTGGCCGTGCGCCTGAGCGGCTTCCATCAGCGCGACGCTGCTGTCATGCGCCGGCAGCAGCGTGGCGATCTCATCGATCACGAAGACGAAGTCCACGCCCATCACCTTCCCGCTGCACGGTCACCGGACAGCCAGTCGTCGCGGGCGTCCCCGATCCATGCCGCTGGCAGCGTCATACCGCCAGCAGACGGCACCCGGGAAGCGCCGTCAACCACCAGGCCGTGCGGCAGCGACATCGCGAGGGACTGATCGGCGCCCCACAGGGTCGCGACGCCGTCGGCGGCCCGCAGCGACCGGAACGCGCCGGCCAGTTCCGTCCGGTCTCGCCAGGTGAACACGCCCAGCACCGGGCCGA
>JBEKFH010000179.1:0-9204 GCA_050013415.1 Streptosporangiaceae bacterium
GATCTGGTAGTTCAGCACGTAGGCGATGCCGGTCCCGATGATCCCGAGGATCGCCAGGCCCGTCACGCTTACGGCGGTGAGATGCGGTGCTCGCGCACCGACGATCGCCAGGGCGATGGCGAGCATGATCGACGCGGCCAGGAGCTGGCACGCGGACAGCGCGATCGGGCTCAGGCCGCGCCGGGCGACGTAGCGGTCCATGTAGATGTAGCTGATGGCGTAGCTGACTGATGCGGCCAGGCACTCCAGGCCGCCAGCCGATGCCAGGCTGGACGACGCGGCCCAGGGCGAGAAGATCAGCAGTGCTCCCCCGAACCCGGTGATCAGCCCGGCTGCCTGCCAGGTGGTGACAGTTCTCTGGTGCCGGACGGCGAGGGCCAGGAGCACGGTCCACAGCGGCGTGGTCGCGTTGATGATCCCGGCCGTGGACGAGGCGACGGTCTGCTCGGCGACCGCGAACAGCAGGTACGGGACGGCGTTGGCGAACAGCGCCGCGACGGTGATGTGCGCCCACATCCGCGCAGAGCGCGGCAGGGCCTCGCGGCGGGCCAGCGCGATCGGGAACAGCACCGCCGCGCCGAGCGCGAGCCGGGCGAAGGTGACCTCGACCGGGGAGAAGCCGCGGATCGCGAGCTTGATCCACAGGAATGCTGATCCCCAGATCAGGGCCAGCAGCGCGATGCGCGCGAGCGCTGATTGCTTCACCGGGTCTGGTTATTCGACGGGCATGTCGTAGAGCAGGCCGGTCAGGTCGCTGCGCATAACGAAGCGGGTCAGCTCGTACGGCTCGCCGTCCTGGTCGATGCTGGTGTGCCACACGTCCAGGACGGGCACGCCCGGCCGCAGCTCCAGCGCTGCCGTCTCGTCCGGGCGGGGCATCCGCGCGCTGACCTCCTCCCTGATCCGGGTCATCACGTGGTGGCGCTCTTCCAGGACGCCGTGAATGCCGAACTGGTGCGGCACCTCGTCCTCCAGAAGCCCGGTGCCCTCGGCGATCGACCAGGGAATATAGGTCGTCACCCGGTGCACCGGGTCATCGTCGGCGTAGAACACGTTCTCGCGGCGCAGCACCGACCGGTCGGTGCCGGGCACCTTCAGCCGGTCGGCCACGTCCTGCGGCGGCTGGACCCGGTCGATGCTCAGTACCTCGAACCGGCCGGTCTTGCCCTGCTTGGCGCACTCCAGCAGGAACGGCGACAGCCCGGTCTGGCGGTACTTCGGCGAGTAGCGGTCGTTGCCCAGGCGGATCAGCGGCGTATGCGGGCGGACGAAGCTGCCCCTGCCCTGATCGGTGATCACCAGCCCGGCATCGCCGAGGATGCGGACGGCCTCCCGCGCGGTGTTCCGCGCGGTCCCGTAGGCGCTGGCGAGGTCCCGCTCGGACGGGAGCTGCGCTCCCGGCGGCAGCTCCCCTGACTCGATCTGGCTCCGGATCGCCTCGGCGATCGTCCTGCTCGGCGGCTGGCGCTCCTCGCGCTGATCCTGGCTCATGGCCTGCTCTCTCCCCTTGTTGTCCGGCCTCCGCGTCGTCGCGGGGTGTGGCCGCTGGCCAGCCTATCCGACTGGCTCAAGCCAGTTGGCATAGGGTCTTGACAGCAAGTGGCTTAAGCCAGTAGAACAGAGAAATCAGCAACTGGCTTAAGCCAGTCAGAGAGAGGGAAGCACCATGATGCGACTTCTGATCGACACGAGCAGCAATCAGTTCCGGGTGGCCGGCGCGGTCAAGCCGCGACCGGACTTCAAGGACAAGGAGCGGCAGGCCATGTCCCGCGACGGACGGCCGATCTGGACCGTGCGCCTGGACGCGATCGACGCCGAGCGCGAGACCAAGGAAACCATCTGGGTCGAGGTGGCCGGAGACGAGCCCAAGCTGACCTTCGATGGTTTCGCGCAGGTCCGCGGCCTGGTGTTCGCACCGTGGGTGGGCCGCGACGGCAAGATCCGCCGCGCGTTCCGCGCCGATGCGGTCGAGCCGGTGCTTGCCGGGAAGTCCGTGCACGCTGCCTGAGCCGTTCCCGGCCAGGCAGAACCATCCCCTACCTCGCGATCAGAGCACAGGAGAAACCCATGACCAGTACCAATGCCAACGGCCTGCACCCCTGCCCTGCCTGCAATGGCTCAGGCACCAATCTGGCGCTGTTGCCGGGAGGGCCGCCGCTTCCCATCGGCGCGCTGGTGGCAGGCGCGGTGGACCTGCTGGAGAAGGCCCATGACCTTCCCCAGCCCCGGTACATCACCGTGTCCCGCACCCAGTGCATCGACTTGCAGTTCGCCCCGGATGAGTCCGGGGTGGCCGCGGTCACCCGGTGGGCGATGCGCTTCGGCGGCGTCCTGACCAGCCAGCCCCATGAGGGCAGCAACGGCCCGCACATCCACTGCGAGGCCACGTTCGACTACTACGGCGTCCGCATCGAGGCGTACGCCATCATCCCGGCCGCACCGGCCACGACCTGACCTACCAGCGCCGGGCCCGGGGACTGCAATCCCCTGGCCCGGTGCGCCCGGCCAGCATTCCCTGCCTCGCGCACACACGAAGGAGCACTTGTCATGCCAGCAAACATCGAGTCCATGTTCTCGGTCCGCCAGATGCCGTGGCACCGTGAGGGCACCATCCTCGCGGACTACCCCGGCGACTGGGCTACCGCCCGCAAGCTCGCCGGGCTGGACTGGGACCCCGTCACCTCCGAGGTCTACGCCGTGACCGGCATCAACGCCGACGGCACCGCCCACTACGAGCCGGTCACCGGCTGGAAGTCCGTCATCCGCTCCGACACCGGGGCCGTCCTGTCGCTGAACCGCGACACCTACACCGTCATCGACCACGGCGAGATGGGCGAGATCGTCGAAGCCGTCCTCGCCCAGCCCAACGTCAAATGGGAAACCGCCGGGGTGCTGGACGAGGGCCGGTCGGTCTGGTGCCTGGCGCTGCTGGATGAGCCGGTCACCCTGCCCGGCGACGACAGCGCCACGCTGCCGTACCTGGCCATCACCAACCGGCACGACGGCACCGCCGCGTGCGCGCTGCGCGCTACCGCCGTGCGGATCGTCTGCGCCAACACCTTCCGCGCCGCCGAACTCGAAGGCGAGCGCACCGGAGCCACGTTCTCCTTCATCCACAAGTCAAGCTGGCGGTCCCGCATCGAGGAAGCCCGCCGCGCCGTGACCGGCGCCCAGGCCGAGATGCGCCGCTACAGCGACCTGGCCCGCGAGCTGCTGGCCATCCCCGTCACCCCCGCGCAGCGGGAGCTGTTCATCACCGAGTTCATCCCCAAGCCCCCCGAGGGCCTGATCACCGACCGGGTGGCCCGCAACGTCGACGAAGCGCGCAAGGCGCTGCGGCTGCTGTTCGACTCCGCTACCAACGAGCAGATCGCCGGAACCGCCTACGGACTTGTCCAGGCAGCCGGTGAGTACCTCGATCACGTCCGCACCGCGCGGTCCTGGGAAACCCGGCTGAACCGGACCCTGATCCGGCCCGAGCCGCTCAAGCACCGGGCGCTGTCCCTGGCCCGGGAAGTCATCACCGCCTGACAGGCAACAGTGCCGGGCTGGGGGACTGCAATCCCCCGGCCCGGCCAGCCAGAACCATCCCCTACCTCGCGAAAGAACAGGAGACCTTGGCATGTCCCACGCTACCAGCGTCATGCCCGGCCCGGTCGTCCTTGACTGGCGGCACGCCGACATCGGCGACCCCGCCCCGTGCGTGCTGTGCGGCACCCCCGCATTGTGCCGGTCCCCGGCCAGGGACGTGCCCTGCCACAAGGGCTGCGCCGAAGCCTGGATCACCACCCACGCCCGCGACGCCGCGCACCAGGCCCGGCTCATCCGCGACCACACCCCGGACGGGGGCGCCCGGTGAGCGAACTGCGGGTCATCTACCACGTCGCCATGTGTCCCGACTGCGGGTCCTCGGATGTCACCCGCGAGGACGTGGACACCGGCGACGGCCTGACCGAGACGGCGCTGACGTGCCCCCGCTGCCACACCGCATGGCCGCTGGCCTGCGTCACCGACTTCCCCCCCTCACCCAGCAAGGCGGAAACCACATGACCACCACACGTACTGGCAGCCGCAACCAGCGGAACAACCCCTACCTGCTCGACGGCCTGTTCGTCACCTTCCACCGCAGCGCCGCGGGCGTCGCCTGGCGCTGGCGCACCGAACTCTCCATTCTGCTCGCCCTGACTGCCGCGCTGTGGCGGCTCACCCTCCTTTCCACCATCATCCGCTCCGCCATAGCTCTCGGCGCGCTCCTGCTGCTCCTGCTCGCGGTCCCGGTCACCCGCCGGTTCATCACCCGGCGGTTCTGGTGCGTCCTGGCGAGGCATCGCATCCAGCGGCTGTGCTACGAAGCCCGCCTGCACACCAGGACCGGGCGGCTGCCGCTGGTGCTGTGGACCCGGCCGACCAAAGTCGGCGAGCGCGCCCGCGTCTTGTGCCGGGCGGGCATCTGCGCGGAGGACTTCGAGGCCCACATCGGCGAGCTGCGCGCCGCCTGCTTCGCCCGCGACGCCCGCGTCACCCGCAACCCCCGGTGGTCCCACCTGGTCACCATCGACATCATCCGCCGCGACACCCTGGCCGCCAGCCGGTCCGTCCCCTCCCCTCTCCAGGCCCTCGGGCCGCCCCGGCCCGGCCTGCCGCCCAAGGCGGCCCGCGGCCTGGCCCTCATCACCAGCGATCCCCCGCGCAACGCGGACTGATTCCTCACGAAGGGCAGCGCCCCGGCACCCCGCCGGGGCCTGCCCGCCCCCCTCTGGCTAACACCCTGAACGGAGGTCACCAGCCATGACCACCATCCTGCATACGGCCGCCGTGCCGGTGTTCCCGCTGTCCATGTTCGGGCCGGTGCACCTGGGCATCGACGAGAACGGCGAGACCGTCTACGTCGACCTCGCCGAGCGGAACATGCTGCTCGGCGGCGAGCCCGGCGGCGGCAAGTCCAACGCGCTCAGCCTCATCGTCGCCCACGGCGCGCTGTCCGGCGACTGCCGCCTCGTCCTCATCGACGGCAAGCAAGTCGAGCTCGGCTTCTGGCGGCACTGCGCCAGCCAGTTCATCGGCCCGTCCATCACTGATGCCATCGCCTGCGGCAAGTGGCTCCAGCAGCTCATGAACGACCGCTACGACCAGCTCCTGGCCAAAGGACAGCGGAAAATCACCCCCGAGTCCGGGGAGCCGGTCTACCTCGTCGTCATCGACGAGTACGCCTACTTCTCCGCCACCGTCGGCACCAAGCCCCAGCAAGCCGAGTTCTCCGCCCTGACCCGCGACCTGGTCGCCCGCGGCCGCGCCGCCGGGGTCATCGTCATCCTCGCCACCCAGCGGCCCTCCCACCAGGTCATCGACCCCAGCCTGCGGGACCTGTTCGGCTACCGGTGGGCCTTCCGCTGCACCACCGACTCCAGCTCCGACACCGTGCTCGGGCACGGCTGGGCCGGGGAAGGCTACACCGCCGCCAGCATCGACCCCCTCGCCCGCGGCGTGTCCTGGCTGCTGTCCGAGACCGGAGTCCCCCGCCGCGTCAAGGCCGCCTACCTCACCGACGCCGAAATCGCCCACCTCGCCGGCTACGCCGCGCAACTGCGCAGGAAGGACCCCTCATGACCCCCGCCACCGCCACCACCCGCCACCAAGGACACCGGGCTGCCAGCAAGAACACCGTCAACCAGCGGTTGACACCAGAATCCGCCCGGCCGGTGGTCGAGAACGATGACTACGCCGCGTTCGCCCGCCGCGTCCTGCGGGCCTACGCCCGCCGCGTCGCCACCGGCGACATCGAAGCACTGACCCGCATGACCACCCTCGCCGCCGAGATCGACGCCGCCATCGGCGGCGCCGTGGCCGGGCTGCGGGACTACGGCTACTCCTGGGCCGACATCGGCTCACGGCTCGGCGTGACCCGCCAGGCCGCCCAGCAGCGCTGGGGAGCCCCCCGATAACCGCCGCCGCGACGGTCCCCCTCATCCCCGGCCCGCAAAGTCCGGGGATGGGAGAATCCGCCGACGACACCCACGGCATCACGCTCACCTTCGCCGAGCTGGAGCAGGAAATCCGCCAGGCCGAGCGCACCGGCCTGTGCGCCCGCCCGGTCAGGATCAAGGGCCGGATCGACGCCGTCGACCTGGCAACCGGGGAACTGCGCCCGGTGTACTCCACCAGCGACGAGCCCGGCGGGGTCCTGCACGTCGCCTGCGGCAACCGGCGCGAGTCCGCCTGCCCGGCCTGCTCCCAGGTGTACAAGCGCGACGCCCGGCAGCTGGTCCGCGCCGGGCTGACCGGCGGCAAGGGCGTGCCCGGCACTGTCGCTACTCATCCGTGCGTGTTCGCGACGTTCACCGCGCCGTCGTTCGGGCCGGTGCACTCGCGCCGCAAGCGCGGCAAGACGATCCTGCCCTGCCGCCCCCGCCGCGACGCCGCACTGCGCGCATGCCCGCACGGCCGCGACATCTCCTGCCCCCGCCGCCACGCCGCCGGTGACCCGCTGCTCGGCCGGGCGCTGTGCCCCGGCTGCTACGACTACACCGCCGCCGTGCTGTTCAACGCCCACGCCGGGGATCTGTGGAAACGGTTCCTCACCTACCTGCCCCGCCACCTGGCCCGACACGCCGGGCTCACCCAGCGCGAACTACGCCGCCAGGTGGCCGTCCGGTTCGTCAAGGTCGCCGAGGGCCAGGCCCGCGGCGTCATCCACTACCACGCCGTGATCCGCCTCGATGCCCCCGGCGGCACATACCAGCCGCCCGGCCCCGCGTTCACCACCGCGCTGCTCAGCCAGGCCATCGCGACCGCCGCCGCCGCCGTCCGCCTCCCCGTCGGACCCGGCGACGACCACCCCGCCGCGCCCGTCATGACGCTGCGGTTCGGCGCCCAGGTCCACGTCCGGCCCATCCGCCGCGACCATGACCGGCAGCTCCCCGCCACCGGCCAGGACCTGCCGCCGCAGGCCGTGGGGAACTACATCGCCAAGTACGCCACCAAGGACATCGAAGCTCCCGGCCTGCCCGGCACGCGGATCACCACCCGCCACGACCTTGACACCCTGCACTGCCCCGCCCACTACCAGCAGATGATCACCACCGCATGGGAACTCGGCGGCGCCAGGCTCACCCCCGGAAAGCGGCCCACCCGGCTCTGCCGCTGGGCGCACCAGCTCGGCCACGGCGGCCACTTCCTGTCCAAAAGCCAGCGCTACTCCGTCACCTTCGGCCAGCTCCGCCGCGCCCGCACCGAGCACCGCCGCCAGCAGCGCCACCCCGAAGGCGAACGCGACCCCTGGGACCGGCCCCTCGACGACACCATCGTCCTGATCATCAGAACCTGGGCCTACGACGGACCCGCGCACACCGTCATCCCCGACGCCGAACTCGCCCTCGCCTCCGCCGCCCGCGCCCGCGCTCACGATCAGTCGGCCATCGCCGCCGCGTGATCAGTAACCAGTACGACTACCGAAGGAGGAGTGATGTGCCTATGAGCCGCACCGGCCAGACTGCCGACTTCCCTTACGGTGACAAGCTCACCATCGCGCAGGTATGCGCCGACCTGGAAATCAGCCGCCGGACCTTCTACGAGTGGCGCGCTAAGAACAAGGCACCGCGATGCCTGACCTTGCCGAACGGAAGCCTCCGCATCCGCCGGGCGGAGTATCAGCGATGGCTCGCCGCGCGCGAAGAGGCAGCCTGATGGATGACACAAGCTACAGCGTGCGGGTCTACAAGACCGGAACGTACAAGGGCACCAGGGTAACCACCTACTGGGTGCGGTGGAAGATCGACGGCAAGACATGGAAGGAGCCGTTCCGCAACGCCGCGCAAGCTGACAGCTTCCGCAGCTCCTTGCTGACGGCGGCCAGAGCCGGGCAGGCGTTCAGCATCGCGACCGGACGCCCTCACTCCTGGAAACGCGAAGAGTCATCGATGAGCTGGTACGCCCTCGCCCTCGACTACGCTGCCGCAAAGTGGCCCTATGCCGCGCCTAACCACCGACGCCCGATCGCCGAAGCTCTCACCGACGCCACCGAGGCCATGCTGTCGCGCGACGACAGCCCGTACCCTCGCGACGACATTCGCCGCGCCCTGCGAACCTGGGCATTCAGCGAGCGGCTACGCGGAAAGAAAGGCACGCCTCCCCAGGACATAGCCGACGTGCTGAACTGGCTGGAAACCGCCACTATCCCCATAACAGACCTCACGCGGCCCGGGATCGGCGCCCAGCGCACCCGCGCTCTACTCGACCGCATCAGCAAGAAGAAAGACGGAACCGCCGCAGCAGCCAACACCGCGAACCGCAAGCGTGCCGTGCTGAACAACGCCATGCAGTACGCCATCGAGATCAACGCACTGTCCGCTAACCCGCTCAAGGCCGTCAAGTGGACACGGCCGCGCACGCTCAAGACCGTGGACCCCCGAGCGGTGGTCAATGGCGACCAGGCCCGGCGGCTCCTGGCCGCCGTAGGCTCCCAGGGCTCGCGTGGCGAGCGGATGGTGGCCTTCTTCGGCTGCATGTACTACGCCGCGCTGCGCCCGGAGGAAGCCGCAGAACTCCGCCAGGACAACCTTGTCAGCCTGCCCGATGAAGGGTGGGGAGAAATGCTGCTGACGCATTCCGAGCCGCGCAGCGGCTCTCACTGGACTGACAACGGCCGCCCAAGGGAGCGACGCGAACTCAAGCACCGGGCACCGGGTGAAACCCGGCCGGTGCCAGTGCACCCCGAACTAGTCCTGCTGCTTCGCTCCCATCTCGAGCGGTACGGCACCGGATCGCAGGGCCGCGTGTTCGTCGGCGCTCGCGGCGGCGCTCTGACCGACCGCTCCTACCTCGCGGTCTTTCACCAGGCACGCGCCGCAGCCTTCGGCGGCCCAGAAGCAGCCTCGCTTCTGGCTCGCCGTCCCTACGACCTCCGTCACGCCGCCGTCTCGACATGGCTCAACGCCGGGGTCGCCCCGCCGCAGGTCGCCGAGTGGGCAGGACACAGCGTGGAGGTGCTGCTGCGCGTCTACGCCAAGTGCATCTCCGGGAAGCAGGACGAGGCCATGCGACGCATCCTTGAAGCGACCGCGCCAGACGACGGCAAAGCCGCGAGCGAGCCGGGCGGCATCGGTGACTAGCCATCCGGCGATCTTGGGCACGTATTGGGCACAGCCACCCGCATACGCCTGCCCCCGGTCGCATATAGCCGCACAGGTCAAAGTTAGCCTCTGGCCG
>JBEKFH010000180.1:0-9173 GCA_050013415.1 Streptosporangiaceae bacterium
ACCTTGGCGGGGGTCTGCAGCCGCTGCCCGATGGCGAGGCCGGCCGCCAGGCCGCCGATCAGCGGCAGCAGCCGCAGCCCGCTGCTCTGCGCGTCGAGCCCGCGGACATCCTGGAAGTACTGCGGGATCCCGAACAGGATCCCGAACAGGGCAAACGAGACCATCGTCGACAGGGCAGTGCCCCAGGTGAAGCTGGCCGACCGGAACAACGTCAGGTCGACCAGCGGGTAGCCGCTGCGCCGCCTGGCGACGCGGCGCTCCCAGCTGACGAACGAGACGAGCGCCACCGCTCCGGCCGCCATGGTGGCGACGGCAGTCGCGTTGCTCCAGCCGTTCTCCCCGGCCTTGATGAAACCGTAGGTCAGGGCTGCCAGGCCGCAGCTGGACAGGAGCACTCCGGGCACGTCCAGCCGCGGGCGCCGCTCGCTGCGCGACTCCGGCATCAGCGTGGTGACGGCGATGAGCGCCGCCGCGACCAGCGGGACGTTGATCAGGAACACCGAACCCCACCAGAAGTGATCGAGCAGCCAGCCGCCCAGGATCGGCCCGATCGGGAAGCCGACGAACGTGGCGCCGCCCACCAGGGCGATCGCCCGCGGCATCTCCGCTGCGGTGAACAGCACGGGTATGACGGCCAGCGATAGCGGCAGGATGACCGCCGCGGCCAGGCCGAGCAATGCCCGGGAGGCGATGAGCTCGGCGGCGGAGCCCGAGTAAGCGCAGGCCAGCGAAGCCGCGCCGAACACCACCAGGGCGCCGGTCAGCAGCCGCTTGCGGCCGAACCTGTCCCCGAGCAGGCCGGCCGGGAGCAGCGCCGCGGCCAGCACCAGGCTGTAGGCGTCGACGAACCACTGCAGATCCCCGGTCGAGGCATGCAGGTCGGCGGCGAGCGTGGGCAATGCCAGGTTGAGCACCGTCAGGTCGAGCCCGACGACGAGAACGCTCAGCGCGAGGGCGCCGAGTGCCCACCAGCGCCGGGCCTCAGCACTACGCATGACGCTCTCCCTGCTTTCGGCAGTTACCCTGAAATGAACGTTATAAATATTTGAGAGTCACTGTCAAATCATAAACCGGCCTGCGGATGAGCCGACTGCCGCGGCCCCGGGCACGGGCGGCGCGGAACCCGGGTACATTTTTAGCTGGGAAGCTTCTCACCGGAAGGAGCCTTACCGTGTCCCGCGTACGCAGGGTGTTCGCAGGCGTCAGCGGGTCGCCGGGCAGCCTGCAGGCGCTCCGGTATGCGGCGGGCCTAGCCCGCGCGCACGACTCGGAACTCATTCCTGTGCTTGCCTGGATGCCTCCGGGCGGTGACCTCGCTGACCGCAGCGGCCCTTCTGTCTACCTGCGCCAGGTCTGGAAGGACGCGGCCTGGCAGCGACTGTGGCACGCCATCGAGCTGGCCTTCGGGGAGGTTCCGGCCGATGTGCCGGTCGAGCCCAAGGTGGTCAGGGGCGAGGCGGGCAGCGTCCTGGTCGCCATGGCAAACTCCGACGGCGACCTGCTCGTTGTCGGCGCCGGCCGCCGCGGCGCGCTGAGCCGCATCGCGGCCTGCCGGGTCAGCCGCTACTGCCTGGCGCACGCCACCTGCCCCGTGGTCGCGGTCCCGCCGTCGGCGCTCGCCCAGATGGGCCGCGGGCTGCGCGGCTGGGCGATGCGGCGGCGCAGCCTGAGCCTGGACCGGGTGGGCCTGCCCACCACCGGGCGATAACCGGCCTGATAGCGGGCGGATAACCGGGCCGCCAGCGGACGGATAACCTGGCCGCCAGCAGGAGATAATTGGCCTGCCGGAACACGCCAGGGAGGTCGCCATGCCACAGCCAGCAGGCAAGGAATTGCAGGACATCAGGGCGCGCCGCGAGAAGCTGCGCGAGAAGTACCTGCGCCCCCCTGGCCAGCGGCCTGCCAGCACCGTGCGCGGCGTGCACCACATCGCGCTGATCTGCCGCGACCCCGAGGAGACGATCCGCTTCTACCAGGAGTTCCTCGGGTTTCCGCTAGTGGAACTGGTGGAGAACCGTGACTACGCGGGCTCCAGTCACTTCTTCTTCGACATCGGCAACCACAACTTGCTCGGGTTCTTCGACTTTCCCGGGCACGATCACCCGGCGTTCACCGAGACCATTGGCGCGGTTCAGCACCTGGCGATCTCGATCTCGGCCGAGCAGTTCGAGGTGGCGAGGAAGAAGCTGGACCAGGCCGCGGTCGACTACCTCGGGCCGGATCGCGGAGTGCTGGACAGCATGTACTTCCGCGACCCGAACGGCGTCGGCGTCGAGCTGTACCAGGAGGAACTCGGCGTCTTCAACGGCGAGCGGATCCTCGGCTGACCCGCCGGGCCGCGTTGGCCGGCCGCCGGCCGTCGGCTGGCGGCCGGGCGATTAGCGGAGCTTGCGGCGGATGACCAGCCGCAGGCCGGACCAGACCTGGTCGATGGCGCACACTTTGTTGTCCACCAGGCCTGTCGGCAGCGCGATCTCGCGGATGACCTGGTCGGACATGTCGGTGGGAACCCCGGAGGCCCGCTTGGGCCAGGCGATCCACAGGCCGCACGCCGGGGCCATCTCCGAACGCAGCACGTCCAGCCGGGCCGCCAGGTCCGCCCGCCAGGCAGCGAAGAAGACGATGACATCGAGCGGCGCCGTCGCGCCGAGCCCGTCCCGGACGGTCACCGAATCCGGTAGCGGCGCCAGCAGATCGGCGAAACCGGGCGGCGCGTCGATCAGCGCGACCGCGTGGCCCGCCTTGATGCCGAGTTTCCCGGGCAGCGGAGTTCCCGAGTAGCCGGCCGCCCGCCCGGGACCGCCGCCTGCCGGCTCCGGGCTCATGCCGGCTCCGGGCTCATGCCGTCCTAGGGGCGGGACTCTCTGCCGCCATCGTCCGCACCTCCGCGAAGGTCATCTTGTCACCTTCTTGTAACGGGGATAGGGCACAACAGGGGTATGAGCGCGCTGCCCGAGCGGCTATCCCGTCCCCCCCGGCCCGGAATCCTGGAGATGCCGGGTGATGAGGCAGTGCTGCCCGCCGGCAGCAGGCTTGCCGACGAGGAACGGTCGGGGCGGCAGTGTTTCGTGATCATCGATGGCCGGGCCGCGGTGGAACGGGGCGGGGCGCGGCTGCGCGGCCTGGGCAGCGGCGATTTCGTCGGGAGGGTGGATGCCGCCGGCGGCCCGCTGCCGCCCGCCGGCGTGACTGTCCGGCTGGAGACCCGCGCGCGCGTCCTGGTGATCGATTCTGGCCGGCTGGCGGCGCTGATCGAGGCCGAGCCCGCGGTTGCCGCGGCCTGGCGCTCCCTCATCGCGTCCGCCGGCTAGCCAGCCATAAGGAGAACCCGCCCGCCCGGCCGTTGCGATCGGCGATCAGGCCGGCCAAAGCCGGCTAGAAGGAGAACCGCCCGGCCGGCCGTTGCGATCGGCGATCAGGCCGGCCAGGGTGGCGATGGCGATCTCAGCCGGAGTCCGCGAGCCGATGTTGAGTCCGATCGGCCGGTGTATCCGCTCGATCTCGCCGGGCGGCACGCCGAGGGCCACGAGCGCGGGGATGTGCGGCGCGGCGTGACGGGGGTTGCCCATCACCCCGATCCAGCGGGCTTTGCTGTCCAGCGCATCGCGCAGCATGGCGCCGAGCTCTGGCCGGTGGTGATCGGTGACGACCACGTCGGTGTCGTCGCCGGCGGACTGCACGCCGCCGCTGTCGGCCGCGAGGCCCGCGGCCCGGGCGGCTTCCGCACGGCCCGGGTCAGGCTCCACCAGCACTGGGCGGAATCCTGCGTCGCGTCCGTATCGCAGCAGGAGGCCGGCCACTGGCGAGAAGAACACCGCGATAAGCGTCCGCCCGTGCGCCGGGGACGCCGCGTGCCCGTGCGCGACCTCGCACGCTGGATCCTGGGCATTGCTGGTCATGGTCATGAGCTTGCCACGGGCCCGGCCGGTCGGGAAACTGACCCAGGCACGGCCGGCGGGTGCGGCCGGCGGTTGCGCTGCATGATCACGGTAATTGGTGGGTGCTGGGACCCCGCCTTATTTCCGTGATCATCGAAACCCCGGCCCGGCTCGTCGCTAAACCCCGGCCCGGCTCGTCGCTAAACCCCGGCCGGGCTCGCCGCGAACTTCCGCCCGGCTCGCCGCGAGCCCGGCCCGGCCCGGCCCGGGTGTCCGGCAGAATGTGCCTACCGGCCGCCCGCCACCCGGCGGGCGGAATCCTGGAAACGCAGAACGGGGACTGACACCAGCATGAGGCTAAGTGCGCGAAATCAGGTAAGTGCTCGGGTCACCGGCATCGTCCACGGTGAGGCCACGGCCAACGTGGTCCTCGACGCCGGGGGCGTTCGCCTGGTGGCCTCGATCACGGTCGAGGCAGCCAAGGAACTCGGCCTGACCGAGGGCCGCGAAGTGATCGCGATCGTCAAGGCGTCGGACGTGATTCTGGCCGTCGCGGACTGACCGGGCGCGGTGCTGGCCCGGGTGAGCTATCCGGCCAGCACTGCCCGCACGGCCTGACCGAGCGGCTGCATCCGGGCCCCGGCCGCGCGCCGCGCCACGTCCAGCCTGCCGCCGTCCACCGGCTCGACCACCTGGAGGTAAGCCTTGATCTTCGGCTCGGTGCCGCTCGGCCGGATCACCACCCTGGCTGCCGTCAGCCGGTAGCTGAGCACGTCGGCCGGCGGCAGCCCGCCCGTCCCGCTGCTCAGGTCGGTGACGGCGATCACCGCGAGTTCGCCGAACGCGTCCGGCGGCTCGTCCCGCAGCCGGGCCATGACCAGAGCCGGCGCGGAGGTCATGAGCGTGAGCTGCGCGGTCAGGTGCACCCCGTGCGCGACCTCGAGCGCGTCATAGGCGTCGAGCAGCGATTCGCCACCGGACCTGGCCCGCGCCGCGAGGCTCAGCACGGCTAGCGCCGCCCCTATGCCGTCCTTGTCCCGCACCGTCTGGCCGATCACGAAGCCCAGTGCCTCCTCGTAACCAAAGATGAAACGGAGGCCTGGCCGCTGGTCACCCGCGCGAACGATCCACTTGAACCCGGTCAGTGTCTCGGCGTAGCTGGCGCCCGCCGACGCCGCGATGCTGGCCAGCAGGGTACCGGACACGACCGTGGTCGCGACTAGCCGCTGCGCCGGGTCCGGCCACGCGGATGTGCGTTCAAGAACGTAGGCACCGAGCAGGGCGCCGAGCTGATCGCCGGTCAGCGCGCGCCAGCCGCCGGCGACCTCCGGATCGGGCACGGCGACGGCCAGCCGGTCACCGTCTGGGTCGTTGGCGATCACCAGGTCGGCACTGCGCGCACGGGCCCGCGCGAGTGCCAGGTCGAGGGCGCCTGGCTCCTCCGGGTTCGGGAACGCGACCGTGGGGAACCCGGGATCGGGCGCGGCCTGGGCGGTGACGAGATCGGGAGCGGGGAAGCCGGCCTGCTCGAACGCCCGTAGGGCAAGCCCGCCGGCGACGCCGTGCAGCGGGGTGTAGACGACTCGCAGCGAGCCGGCCCCGGGCGGGGCGCGGAACGGGACGGTGACCGCGTCCAGGTACGCGCTGGCGATCTCGTCCCCGTGCCGGATGATGAGCGGGCTGGCCGGCGACGTGACCGGCACCCGCGCCAGCGACCCCAGCGCGCGGATGGCGGCCTCGATCTCGGCGTCGGCCGGCGGCACGATCTGCGCGCCGTCTGCCAGGTAGAGCTTGTAGCCGTTGTCGGCCGCGGGGTTGTGGCTCGCCGTGACCATGATCCCGGCTGCCGCGCCCAGGTGCCGGATGGCGAACGCCAGCAGCGGGGTGGGCTGCCGGGGCGGCAGCATGTGCACGGTGATCCCGGCGCCGGCCAGCACGCACGCCGCCTCGTCGGCGAACTCCTCCGATCGATGCCTGGCGTCGCAGCCGATGACCACGCTGTCCCGGGCCGGGACCGCAGCCGGGGCGTCGGGCGAGGGCCGGTCTCGCAGCCAGCCGGCCAGTGCGGCAGTCGCGGCACGGACGACCGCGCGGTTCATCCGGTTCGGCCCGGCGCCGACCGCGCCGCGCAGTCCTGCGGTGCCGAACGTCAGCCGGGCCGCGAACCGGTCGACCAGTTCGGCCGCGGCTGCGTCGTCGCCGAGCAGCGCGCGCAGCTCGGTCCGGTCCCGCTGGTCCGGGTCGTCGTCGATCCACGTGAGTACCCGGTCCCGCAGCTCGCCGGAGATCATCTCAGCCGGCCTGCTCGCTGCCGGCCGCCCCGAGCAGCGCCAGGATCTGGCCGAGCAGCACGCCGATCCGGGCGGCTGCGCTCGCCCCAGCCGCGACCACCTCGGCGTGGTCGAGACCGCCACTGGACAAACCCGCCGCCGGGTTGGTGACCAGCGAGATCCCCAGCACCTCAGCGCCCAGGTGCCGGGCCGCGATCGCCTCCAGCGCGGTGGACATGCCGACCATGTCCGCCCCGGCGGCGCGCAGCATCCGGATCTCCGCCGGGGTCTCGTACTGCGGCCCGGGCAGCGCCGCGTACACGCCCTCGGCCAGGCCGGGATCGGCCGCCCGGGCCAGCGCCCGCAGCCGCGCCGAGTAGGCCTCGGACAGGTCGGTGAACCGGGAGCCGTAGCCGGGCGGCGGCCCGGCGCCGGTCAGCGGCGACCGGCCGGTGAGATTCAGGTGGTCGCTGATCAGGATCGGCTGGCCGACCCGGTAGCTCTCGTTGATCCCGCCGGAGGCGTTGGTCAGCACCACCACCGTGGCGCCGGCCGCGCACGCGGTCCGCACCCCGTGCACCACGGTGTCGACCGGGTGACCCTCGTACAGGTGCGTCCGGCCGAGATAGACCAGCACCCGCAGCTTGCCGATCAGCAGCGACCGCGCCACGGCCCGATGGCCGGGAACGCTGGGCTGCGCGAATCCGCCGAGCTCGGCCAGCGGGACCTCGGCGGCTGCCCGGCCGAGCGCGTCAGCCGCCGGCGCCCAGCCGGAGCCGAGCACCACCGCCACGTCATGGCCGGTCTGGCCGGTGAGCCTGGCCAGGTTCGCCGCGCTGGCGCGGGCCGCCGCGTAGGCATCGTCGCTCATCGCGTGATCACCGATGCAGCGTAACGGTACCGGCGGCGGTCATGCCTTGACGTACGGCTGGCCGTCGGCGGCCGGGGCGCGCACCTTGCCGACTAGGCCGGCCACGGCGAAGATGGTGGCCACGTACGGCGCCATGTTCATGATCGCCGGCGGCAGCGCCGAGTTGACCGTGGGCAGCACCAGCGCGAGCTGCAGGCTGAAGCCGAAGAGCAGCGCGGCGCCGAGGGCGCCGAGCGGCGTCCACCGCCCGAAGATCAGCGCCGCCAGCGCGATGTAGCCGAAACCGGAGCTGATGTCGGTGATGAACTCGCCGCCCGAGCCGATGGTCAGGAAGGCGCCGCCGATGCCGGCGACCAGGCCGCCCAGGATCACGTTGCGATAGCGGGTCCACACCACCCGGATGCCGACCGTGTCGGCCGCGGTCGGATGCTCGCCGACCGCCCGGACTCGCAGGCCCCACCTGGTGTGGAACAGGGCCACCTGAACCCCGATGATCAGGGCGTAGGTGATGTACAGGAAGACCGTCGAGTCGAAGAAGACCGGGCCGATCACCGGGATGTCGGCGAGCCCGGGGATCCTGATCGGGGTAAAGGTGATGCCGGTATTGTCGCCCGGGTTCTGCGCCATCAGCCGGTCGAACAGGTAGTTGGTCATGCCCAGGGCCAGCACGTTGAGCACGACTCCCAGGATGATCTGGTCCATCAGGAACGTGATCGCGAACATCGCGAGCAGCACGCCCACCACGCCGCCGGCCAGCGATCCGGCCACCAGCCCGATCCACAGCCCGCCGAACGCGCTGGCCACGATGGCGGCCGTGAACGCGCCGAACAGCAACTGTCCCTCGATGGCGATGTTGATCACGCCGGAGCGCTCGCACAGGCAGCCGGCCAGGGCGCCGAGAATCAGCGGGATGGTGGCGGTCAGCGTGCCCTGGCCCAGGTTGATGACGCTCAGCGGGATCGCGCCCGCGTCCGCCCAGCAGAGCAGCGAGACCACGAAGCACGCCAGCACCACGGCGATGCTGATCCGGACGTCCCGGCGCCGCAGGGTGACCGTGGCACGCAGCACGGCCACCGCGACGCTGATCGCCCCCAGGGCGTAGCAGACAGCGGCGGCCGGCAGCCGGATGGTGGGTATCTGCACCCCGGCGCCCGCCTGGGTCAGCGCGAAGCCGGCGTCGCCGGCGTGCGCGACCATGCCGAGCAGGATGTCGACCAGGCCGGCCAGGCCGAAGGCAGCCACCGCGAGATACCGTCGGCTGGCCTCCAGCGGCGCCCGCAGCGCCGTGGTCATCGCCGTCACCCGTTCCACCCCTTCGCGACGGCCTCCAGGCCGGTGCCGCTGGTGGCGCGCAGCCGGAATACCGCCCGGACCAGCGCTGGCGCGGCGACGAACAGCACGACGAGTCCTTCCAGCACCTGGACGATGTCGGACGGCACCTGGCCCAGCGTGGCAGCCTCCACGTACGTGCCGCCCACATGCAGTGCGCCGAACAGCAGCCCGGCGAGTACCACTCCCCACGGCCTGGCCCGGCCGAGCAGCGCGACCGTGATGCCGTCCGGGCCGTAGGTGCCGTAGCTGTTGAAGGTGAGCTGCGTGTTCGTGCCCTGCACCACAGTGGCGGCCGACAGCCCGGCCAGGCCGCCGGCCAGCAGCATCACCAGGATCCAGGAGCGCTCCACGTTGATGCCCGCGCTGCGGGCCGCGCTGGGACTGGCGCCGACGGTGCGGAACTGGAATCCGATGGTGCTGCGGGACAGCAGCCAGGCGCACGCCGCAGCCGCTGCCACGGCGATGACGAAGCCGAGTCCGACCTCCGGCGGCGGCCCGCCGACGTGCCCCAGGTTCGCGTCCGAGTCGATGAACGGCGCGATCTGGTTGGTCTGGCCGGGCTGCTTCAGCGCGGCGGAACTGGTGAGCAGGTAGCTGAGCAGGTCATACATCACGTAGTTCGCCATGATCGTGACGATCACCTCGTGCGCGCCGGTCCTGGCCTTGAGCAGGCCGACCAGCCAGCCGATCACCGCGCCGCCGACGAACGCGCCGATCACGCAGACGATCACGTGGATCACCGGCGGCATGCTCACCCCGAAGCCCAGCCAGGTGGCCACGATGGCGCCGCCCACCCACTGGCCGGCCGCGCCGATGTTGAAC
>JBEKFH010000181.1:0-9153 GCA_050013415.1 Streptosporangiaceae bacterium
CAGGGGCATCTGACGGACTCCGGCCCCTACGTCAGCGCGGGACTGGCCGCCGCGGTCCTTTCCGTCATCGTGAAGGCCGAGACCGACAACGTGGTGGTCGCGCGCGCGAAGGAAGGGCTGCCCGCTGCGCACGGCGACGAAGCGCTGCAGCCCGCGGGCCAGGGCCTGGCCCTGGCCCGGCGGCTGGCCAGCATGCTGCGGGTGCACCGGATCACCCAGGCGGTGGAGCTCTCGCTGCTGATCCTGCTCGCGGCGGTGGCCGATGAGATCCGCGGCGGGCTGCTCGCCACCCGGGTGCTCACGCTGGCGTGCCTGGCCGTGAGCGCGCTGATGGTGGTCGCGCACCTGGCGGCCATCGTCGCCTCGCGGCGGCTCCGGTGACCGCGGTCGTGACGGCCAGGGCCGCGATGACGCGCAGGAGATCCGGATGAAGCTCTCCTGCGTGATTCTCACGATGGGCAACCGCCCCGCCGAGCTCGACCGGGCCATCGCCAGCACCGCGGCCCTGCGGGCCGGCGGCGGCGACCTGGTCGTGGTCGGCAACGGCGCGGACGTGCCGCCGGTCCCGGACGGCGTGACGACGCTCCGGCTGCCAGCCAATGTCGGCGTCGCGGCCGGCCGCAACGCGGGCGTGGACGCCTGCACGGGCGATGTGGTGCTCTTCCTCGATGACGACGGCTGGTTCCCCGACGAGGGCCTGGGGGAGTACATCGCCGGGCGGTTCGCGGCGGATCCCTTGCTGGCGGTCATCTCGTTCCGGGTGGTGGATCCGGCGGGCGGCCCGGGAGCCCGATGGCACGTGCCCCGGCTGCGGGCCGGCGATCCCGGGCGGTCCTCTCGGGTGACCACGTTCGCCGGGGGCGCATGCGCGATCCGGAGGTCGGCTTACCTGGAGGCGGGCGGACTGCCCGGCCTGTTCTTCTACGCGCACGAGGAGACCGACCTGGCCTGGCGGCTGATGGACGCCGGCTACCGGATCGACTATGACGCCGCCGCGCGGATGTGCCATCACGCGATGCCGAATGCCCGCCACGCGGAATTCCACCGGCTCGACGGGCGGAACCGGGTACTGCTCGCCCGCCGGAACCTGCCCTGGCCGCTGGCGGGTGCCTATCTGCTCGACTGGCTGGCGATGACGCTGATCCGGGTGAGATCGGCCAGCGCGCTGCGGGCGTGGCTGTCCGGATTCGCCGAGGGCTGGCGGATGGATCCCGGACGGCGCCATCCGATCTCCGTCAGGACGGCATGGCGGATGACCAAGGCCGGGCGCCCGCCGGTGATATGAGTCATGCGCGCGGCGGCGGGTGACCATGAGCGCGCTCGGCCTGCGACGTACGTCATGCGCTGGGCGGCGGGTGACCATGACCGCGCTCGGCCTGCGACGTACGTCATGCGCTGGGGGCGGCGGGTGACCATGAGCGCTTGCGGCTGGTGATTTGCGTCATGATCCGGGCGCGGCGGTATCGGTGCGTGCATGATGGGATGGCCAGGAGGGCGACTTGGCGAGCCGCGACCAGCCGGGCGGGCCGGAGACACGGCGTTAGACTCTGCAGGGTGGAGGGTCGTCAATGGCCAAGCTCGCGCCGAGGGCGGCACCGGCAGATGACAACGGACCGGGCCGACGGGCCCGCTGGGTGACCCCTGAGTTGCTGCCCCGCCGGTGGTGCGCGGCGGCTTTCGCGGCCTGCGCCATTTTCGCAACCGGGGTCGCGCTCTTCAGCAGCAACGGCCTGCACCGGCGCTGGGGCTTGGTCGCCGCCTGCGCCTACGCCGCGGCCGCCGTCGCGGTCCTGGCCTGGCGGTCACGGGGCGCCGACCTCGCCCTGCTGGTCAGCGTTGCCGGTGCCCTCGTCACGCCGCTGTTCTGGAACGCGGCCACCGGCAGGCGCCAGCCGGAGGTCAGCGTCATCCAGCGTTCGGCTGGCCAGCTTGTTCATCACCATTCGCCCTACCAGAGCGCTGCGGCGCTCGCGGCTGTCCACAACCCGAACGCGTACAACCCGTACCTGCCCGTGATGTCGCTCTTCGGGATCCCGCGCGCCCTGTTCGGCCCGGGCGCGATCACCGATCCGCGGATCTGGTTCGGCCTGGCATTCCTGCTCGTCTTCGGCCTGGCCCTGGCGGCCGCCGGCGCTCGGCACTTCGTGCGCTGGACGTTCTTCATCGCGGCAACACCCGTGATCGCATTCGAGCTGGCGGTCGGCGGTACCGACATTCCCATTCTCGCCCTGATGTGCCTGGGTCTCGCATTGCTGTGGCGGCGGCCGCGGCATGTACTCGCCGGGCTCGCCATCGGTCTGGCAGCCGCCGCGAAAGCGACGGCCTGGCCGGCGATCGTGGTCGCCGCCGTGCTCATCGCGGTCCGCGATGGCCGGCGCCCCACGCTGTACTTCATCGGCGCGGCACTGGCCGCGTGCGCGGCGCTCATCGGGCCGGTCGCCATCCTGTGGCCCTCGGCCCTGGTCGCCAACACGATCATGTTCCCGCTGGGACTTGCCAGCATCAAGTCGGCTGCGGCCAGCCCGCTGCCCGGGCACATCATTGCCCAGACCGGACAGGCCGGGCACGTGATCGCGGTGGTGCTGCTGGCGCTCGCCGGACTGGCGATCGCCGTGTCCCTGGTGGTGCGTCCGCCGAGGGACGTGCCGTCGGCCACCTGGCGCCTGATCATCGGCCTGACGCTCATGTTCGCGCTGGCGCCCGCAACCAGGTTCGGCTACTTCATCTATCCTGGCGCGCTGCTGGCCTGGCTGGAGGTGTCGCTGCTGACCGGTCCCCGGCCCGGCGCTGGCTCGGCGGAGCCCGGAACCGGTGAGGTGGCGGGGGGAGAGACGGCCGGGCCCGAGACGGCTGCCCGCGAGATGGCCGGGCACGAGACGGCTGGCCGCGAGATGGCTGGCCGCGAGTTGGCTGCCCGCGAGATGGCCGGGCACGAAATGGCCGGGCGCGAGATGGCCGGGCGCGAGATGGCAGAGGTCGGGCCGCTGTCCGATGCGGCACCGGGGCGGAGCCCCGCTTAGAAACCGGGCGGAGCCCCGGCCAGGGCAGGGTGGGGCTAGAAAACCGGGCGGAGCCCCGGTCAGGGCAGGGTGGGGCTGTTCGGCCCGGCGAACGCTGAGGTGTCACTGCGGCAGCTCGCGTCGCCGTTGAGGCTGTCGCCGTCGGCCTTGAGCTTTCTGGCGAGACTGCTGATGCTGGCCGTGGAAGGCGTGGGCGACGGGGACGGCGACGCGACCAGTCCCTGGTAGCTGGAGCCAATGACCAGGTCGATCGTTCCTGCGGTCAGGCTGGGATCCTGCTGCACGGTGACATCGCTGAGCTGATGCTCCAGCGTCTCGACGGCGGGCTTGTCCGTGGCGGAGGCGTATTCGATCACCGAGCTGGTGTAGGTGAACGACGGCGCGTCGCCAGTGCCGACCACGTTGAAGCCGCGGCTGGTCAACGCGGTCGCCGCGTCGCCGGCGATGCCGGACACGCCCGACCCGTTCAGCACCTGCACATTTACCTGGGACGGCTTGGCGTCCAGCACCGGCGTGGTCTTCTGATGGCTCGTATGCTTGGCGATCTTCGGCAGGGTCCGGTCATGTGCGATGGCTTCGAACAGCTGGGTCGCCTGTGGCGCCCAGGCCACCCAGTCGGCATTCTGCGGGGCTGTCACCGTCGGCACCTGAATGAACTCAAACTTCTTCAGCGGCACCCCCTTCAGGCTCTCGGCGAGCTTCAGCATGATCGAGGGTGTCATCCCGCTGTCCGTGGTCATCGCCGACGCGACGTCCTTGACCACGGAGAACAGCCTGGTCGGGGCGCTGAGCATGTTGGTGTGCTCGATCTCCTGCAGCAGCGAGGCCATCAGATACTGATCACGCTGAATGCGCTGCAGGTCAGAGCCCTCGCCGATGTTCTCCCGGGTGCGCCAGTAGGCCAGTGCCTCCTTGCCCATCACGTGGTGCTCGCCGGCCGACAGATCAAGGCCCGAGTTCACGTTGTCCACCGCGATGGGCAGGCAGATGTTCACGCCGCCCAGATCGTCGATCACCTTCTCGAACCCGACGAAGTCCAGTTCGATGAAGTGATTGATGCGGATGCCGGTCTCCTGCTCGATGGTTTTCCAGAGGCACCCGGGGCCGCCGTTGGCGAAGGTGGAATTGATCTGCTCGACATCGCCAACGGGCTGCGCCTGCTGGCCCGGGCTGTCTTTCCCGTAGGGGGCGCAGGAAAGGATCGGGACGACCGAGTCACGAGGGATGGACATGACGACAACGCGCTTGCGGCCAGGCGATATGTGCAGCACGATCACGGTGTCCGAGCGCTGGCCGTCGTCCACGAGGCTCGCGCCGAATTTTCTGTTCGCGCCCTGCCGGCTGTCCGAGCCGATCAGCAGGATGTTGAGCGCGTCGGTGTACTGGGGCGGCCGGTGGCCCAGATCGGTGACCTGAACGTGGTGAATGCTGTCCCACACGTTCCGGTACTCCGCGTACGCGCTCAGGACGGCCGCGACGAGTATAAACGTCAGCACGACCGAGATCCGCGCGACGATGCGGCGCCCGCGCGCGCGAGGACTACGGCGCGCGCTCCGGCGCGCTGCCCGCCGGCCGGCGCGACCACCATCGTCGTAACGGCTCATCAGTCCTCCGGGCAGTAATCCTAGCCGCCTGGCGTACACGACTTGTCGCCAACCGTTCAGCCGGATGCTATGTCCCGCTAACTGGATAAACCGTCACCATACGGGATGACATGCGGGCCCGCGCCGCTGCGGGAACGCTGCCGTAACCAGGGCGCATCTACAGTGTGTCTGTGTGCTCCGCAGACCGTCCGGCCGACAGTTCCGCTGCTGGTGACGGCACGACGGATGACGACACCACGACAGATGGTGACGGCGCGATAGATGGCGGCGCCACGATAGATGGCGGCAGCGCGGCGTGGGAGAGCGCCACGACGTGGGATGGTCCCACCTCGTGGGACGGCGCTGCGGCCGATGACGTCGCGGCGTGGTGGGACGACGCCGCAGGGCGGGGCGGCGCCCCCATGCCGGATGACGTCGCCGATTGGTGGGACACCGCCATCGAGCGGGACGGCACTGCTCCGGCCGACGGCACCGCTCCGGCCGATGGCGCCGCCACGGGTGACATCGCCGCTAGGGGTGATGGCGCTGCGGCGGATGACGGGGTCGTCACGGCCGACATCGCCGCTGCCGGGAACAGCGCAGCTGCCGGAGACGGCGCCGCCGCGGTTGATGGCATATCGGGGGATGACGTTGCCGCTGAAGGCGCCACGGCGGGTGACGGCCTGGCGGCCGTCGAGGCCAGCCAGGTTACGGGGGCCGGGGATACTGCTGCCGAAGGCATCGAAACGGCGCGGGAAGGACCAGAGCCGCCGCTCCCGGCGAAGCACGCGGGCGCTGGGCTCGTCGTCGCCCGCCGCTGGCGGGGCCGTATCGCACGGGTGTTGCGACGGCCGACCGCGGGCGGCGCGTTTGCCAGGCTGACGGCGGCGCCGGCGATCCTGATGATGGCCTGGTTCCTGCCCGGCCTGCCGCTGCTGCTGGCCCGCTCGTTCGCGCCTGCGGCGATGCTGCTGGTCTCCGCCGCGCTGGCCGTGGCGCTCGCCGTCAACGGCCTGCGCCGGGTACCTGGCGACTGGCCGCGCGAGCTGCCCGGGCCCGCCCCCCGCCCCGGCGACGGGCCTGCCCCCCGCCCCGGCGGCCGCTGGGCGGCCAGGGCGGGCCTGGCCGGGACCGTGGTGGTCGCCGCCGGTTTCGCCGCCTGGCAGCTGCTGGAGAACTCGGCATCGGTCGTCGTCAGCCGTTCGCCGGGAGCCTACCTGCAGTCCGGGTACTGGATCGCCCAGCACGGCGCGCTGCCCATCCCGGAGTCGCTGGCCGCCTTCGGCGGCGCGCATCCCGGGCTTTCCTTTGCCAGCACCGGCTTCCTGCCGCATGGCGGCGCGCTGGCGCCGTCGTCCATGTCCGGCCTGCCCATGCTGATCGCCGGGGGCTACTGGATTCACGGCCTGTCCGGTGCCGAGGCGGTGAGCCCGGTCCTTGGCGCGCTCGCGGTGCTTACGTTCGCCGGGCTTGTTGGCCGGCTGGCAGGCCCGCAATGGGCCCCGGCCGGAGCCCTCGTGCTCGCGGCCACCT
The DNA here is from genome assembly GCA_050013415.1 of Streptosporangiaceae bacterium. Classification (GTDB taxonomy): domain Bacteria; phylum Actinomycetota; class Actinomycetes; order Streptosporangiales; family Streptosporangiaceae; genus Palsa-506. The sequence continues at coordinate 6,137 of JBEKFH010000181.1, forward strand.
TGCCCGAGCAGTACGCGAGCAGGTCCGCATTCAGCGAGACGCTGACGCAGGTGCTGCTGATAGGCGGGCTCTGCCTGCTCATCGACTCGCTCACTCTCGACAGCGCGGGCCAGGGCACCGCCGTGGCGGCGATGCCGCGAGGCTGGCCGCGCTGGCTGACGCCAGTCCGGGTGCTGGCAGCACTGGCCGGGCTGGCGCTGGGACTGAGCGTCCTCGCGCAGGCGGACACGCTCCTCTACCTGCTCCCGGTGATTCCGTTCGCCGGAGTGCTGATCGCGGGACGGAGAGGGCCAGGTCTTCCGTTCCTCATAGGTCTTATCGCCGGGGTGGCCTACGGGCTCGCGGATCTGTACCTGGAGTCACGGCCTTACCTGGATCTCCTCGCCCGGCCGCTCCGGCTCGCCGGGCTGATCGCGGCGGGGCTGGCCGTGCTCACGGCGGCCGCAGTGCTGCTCGCGCGCCAGGCGCGGGTCCGCCGGCTGCTGCGAACGGCCAGCGGCAGGCGGCCGGTGCGGTGGCTGCCGGAGGTTGGCGGCGTCGCGTCCGCCGTGGCCCTGATCGGCCTCGCCGCCCGCCCTTACCTGCAGACGGTACGCGGGCATGTCAGCCCCGCGACGGCCACCTTCATCGCCGGCCTGCAGCGACTTGAGCACCTGCCGGTCGATCCGACCCGGCTGTACGCCGAGGACACCCTGTACTGGGTCATCTGGTATGTCGGCGCGCCCGCGGTGCTGCTCGGCGGGCTCGGCCTGGCGCTCCTCGTGCGCCGGACCTTGCGCGCGCTGCTGACCTGGCAGGACGTGACCAGGGTGGCGCGCAACTGGGGGCTGCCGCTGGCGATCATCGGCTTCGGTGCGGCCGCCGTGCTCTGGCGGCCGGGCACGGTGCCTGATCAGCCATGGGCGAGCCGCCGGCTCGTGCCCGTGGTCCTCCCGGGTCTTGTCCTGTGCGCGATCTGGGCGTCAGCCTGGCTGGCCGGCCGTGCCAAGGAGCGCGGCGCCGGCCCTGCGGCCTGGTCTTTTGTCGGCGCGTGCTGCGTGGTAGCGCTGCTGGTCCCGACCGCGGTGACGACGTTCGGCGCCGGGCTGAATCACTCAGGGAAGAACGGCTCGCTGCGCCTGGTCGACGACGGGCTGGCACTCAAGCGCACGGGAGCGGGCGAGATGAGGGCGGTGCGGCAGCTGTGCGGCGCGATCGGCCCCGATGCGTCCGTGCTGATCCTGGACCGGCAGGTGGCGCAGCAGTTCACCCAGGTGATCCGGGGCATGTGCGCAGTGCCGGTCGGCTGGATGTCCGATCCGTCCCCGGCCAACCTGCAGGGCGTGCTGAGCGGGATGTCGGTGGCCGGGCGGCACCCGGTGCTGCTCGCCGAACGTCCCGCTGAGCTGGGATCCTACGGATTGCACGCTCGGCAGGTCCTCGAACTGCGGACGACGCAGGATTCGCATGAGCTCACCCAGCCGGCGACGGCACCCGGGCCGGTTACCTACGTGATATGGCTGGCGTTCCCGGACGCATTGCCGGCCGGGGCTTAACGCGCTGGCGCATGGGCGCCTCGCGCGCCGGTGGCGAGTGGGCGCCTCGCGCGCCGGTGACCGGCCAGGATGAGGCGCACGGCGCGCGGATTTGCCTCCGGCTTGCATGCACCCTAAAATCAAGGAGACAGCGACGCGGGGTGGAGCAGTTCGGTAGCTCGCTGGGCTCATAACCCAGAGGTCGCAGGTTCAAATCCTGCCCCCGCTACCAGGAAGTGCAGGTCAGAGGCCTGATCGCCAGGACGGCGGTCGGGCCTTGATCTTTGTGGCAGCGCTGTGGCAGCAGGATCTGGGCGCACAGGCTGGTGGGTATCGGGGTCGTCTGGCACAGGCCGACATCTTGGTCAGTTTTTTCTATAGCCGACCTCCCGTCTGGGACAGGCTCTGCTTCTTGGCCTGGCGGACCAGCTCCGGCCCGTTCCTCGCAATCGTGCGACCCACATCTCGGCGATCACGACGTTTCTGCGGTAGTGGGTCAGCCGCGCGTACGGGGCCGCATCGGGGTGGGCCGGTCCCGGCTCTGCGAGACATACTCGCCGTGGGTCCGCGATGCGGCTCGCGAGGACCCATCAACGCCCTAGCGGTTTCAAGACCGCCGCCTGAACGTTCCTGACCTGCGCCGACGTGGTCACTGGCGGGGATCTGGGCGCGCATTTGGCTTGAGCGGAGCGCCTCGTGCGCTGCTGCTGCGGCCAGCGTGGGGAACCCCGGTCATGTCGCAGTGGCGCGGGTGGCCAGTGAGGGCCAGGTCTGAAGCACCGGTCCGGCCCGGACACCGGCTGCGTTCCGGTCCCGACCGAAGCTGGCGGCGATTCCTGACCGGGACATCTACAGGTCCGGCGACACGCCGGGCGGCCGATCTTCTCTCGCGTCGTCTGGCACGAGGATCCCGCGCGCCCGGCCGCGCTTTCTTACTTCCTGGTGTAGGTGAGGGGGCTGGGCTGGCTGGCCTGGGTGGGGGTGCTGCCCTGGTAGATCTGGGCGGCGGTGGCGGGCTGGCCGCTGATGTTCAGGGTGAAGGTGATCGAGTTGACCTTGGCGCTGGTGGTGAAGCTGAAGCCGCTGACCTTGCCGTAGCTGGTGATCCGGAACGTGACCGCCCGGGTGGTGAGGCTGTCCTGCTGGTCGGCGGCCGGGCCGGCCAGGACGAGGTCGCTGAGGGCGTAGGCGGGTACGGTGACCCGCCCGGTGAAGCTGATCTTGGCGGTGCCGGGGTGGGTGGCCAGCACGGTCCACCGGTTCCCGGTCACGCTGAGGTAATACCCCTCGGCCGCGCCGGCCGCGGGCCGGTACGTGCCGGACGCCGCCGCGGGCCACGCCTCGTGCACGGTCACGGTGGCGGAGTTCGAGGCGATGGCCGCCGCGGCGGGCGTGGTGCCGGCGGCGGTGGCGTGGTCGGTGACCTGCCCGGCGGTCACGTTGGCGGTGGTGACGGTGTAGCTGCCGGTGCAGGTCTCGCTCGCGCCCGCCGCCAGCTGCGCG
>JBEKFH010000182.1:0-9127 GCA_050013415.1 Streptosporangiaceae bacterium
CCTGGCAGCCGCCACCAAGATCGGCTGGACCGACCAGATTCAGCAGATCAACGAACTCCTGAATCCCGGGCAGCAAGAAGAGGAGACATGATTATCCAGATTGAAGGCGCCACCGCAGAGAACGTGGAGGCCGCCAAGCATAGTCTCGAAGCCATAGCCCACAGCTGGGGCCATGAGATTGCCGAAGCCCAAGCCGAGGCCACGACAGCTGCAGCACCCGTTCACGATGACGACCGCAAGTTCATCGACCCAGTGTCGGTGACAGCCCTCGTGCTATCAATCCCATCAGCCGCCACGGCCGTGCTCGATCTGGCTGACCGCATCCACAAGCGGCGCAGGGCCAGAGAACTGATCGACCAGGCACAGCAACTGGCCGGCCAGCAGGTAACCGTCAGCCTGATGTCCCAGAGCCGCACCATCGAACTCCGCACCCTGGACCCCGATGAGCTCCTCGACCTGCTGGCCGACGAAGATCTGACTACCTGAGCCGGTCAGCTCGCGGACCAGCCCGGCCTCGGCATGACGGTGCAGTCCACATCCAGCGTTAGCTGTAACAATGACAAGCCGCCCAACAGCACCGCTAGTTCGGGACCAAGAGGCTCTCGCAACCAGGGCGAAACAGCAGTGTCGCACGGAGTAATGCGTGGACGGTCTGGCCGCAGGTAGAAGCCCTGTTGTCCCAGTGAAGGGCGCCGACTCTCTGATGTAAAGCCGTCGGCTTATCGCGGGCGTTGTACCGCACCCTGGCCTCACTCGGAGGAGGCAGCTGAGGCCGACGGAGACGCTGGACAAAGCCCGTCGCCTGGAATGCCGAGGTCGCTGGCCACGTTGGACGGCCGCCGCGTCCGCTCTGGCCGGCTCGTCGTAATGACGCAGCGCCGTCTCTCCGCTGAGGTCAGCTTCCCCGCAGGTCGCATGAATGAGCCGTCTGATGCACCATCCCGGCAGATGTGCCGACGGTCTCAGTTTTGGTCTCATTCATCTACGTCCACGGACGTCGTTCCGAGGGTATGAGCCTCGGTGAGCAGGACGGATAGCCGTCCGTGCACTCCGCTGTACGGTCGTCCTTAATTCTGTAAAGCGGAAGATCGGCGGCTCGATCGCCCTGACCACCACGAGATCTTCACGTTTGACCTGCCACTATCGGCAGGGTTGTGTGCGCCGCCGGGTGCGTCCGCGCCATTTACTGTTTGGTGGCAGGTGGCAGGTGCGGCGTCTCGGCAAGGGGGTGGCTTACTGCTCCCCATCGGCCGTCAGATATCTCAGCCGGGCGGCGACAGCTGTGCGCGTCGGGGGAGTAGTGCGCTGCGTGGCTGCTGAAAAGATGGGCGGAGTGGCGCGGGCCGTCGGCGGACAGTGGACGGAGAAGATGGAGTGTCTCGTTCCGTCTGTGCAGGTCGCGACCTAGTTGCCGGTGGTGTAAGAGACCACCAGCGCTTGGGGTGACCTGAGCGGCTTGGCAAACCCCACCCGGAGCAAGGTCAAGAAGGGTGCCGCGTTCTTCGGGGCGCGGGACCTGCGCGAGTGCTTGAGGGCGGCCCGCCCGAGCTCGCGGGTAGACCGCACGAGGCTGCCAGCAATGGCAGTCCCAGATGGATGGCCGCCGGCCCGCGCGAGCGGGCGCACAGAACCCGGCCTACAGGCCGACTCGCCCGCCGCCTGACCTGGGAAGACGTCGCTGTGGCATGCGATTGGGGGACAGGTGACCGTGTTCGGCCGCATCTGATCGCATGCTGATCGCACGCCGCCGACGGCCCGGGGTGGTGCGTCGGCAGGAAAGCGGATGTGTTTGGGTGAAGGTCGGGACGGTCCTAGGGGGCGCGAAAGCCGTACGCCTAGAAACCAGGCGCCGGGACAGAGTCACCGGGACTGAGGGCACGATGCCGCACGACAGTGTCAGGGCAGCTACTCGTCAGCGCATGGCGCAGACAGGCGAGTCCTATGCCGCCGCTCGGCGCGAGATAATCAGGGAGCGCCAGGCCGCCGAGGGCCGGATGCCGAGTTCGGATTCCCAGTGGTTTGCGATCAGCTTCAGCAAGTCCGTGAGCGGCACAATTACGACCTTGATGGACACCAGTGCCGGGAGGAGCGGTCCGGGTAAATCGGGGGTGGCGGTTGGTCCCGATGAGATCCGGGTCCGGATGGGCGGCGCTAAATTCGACATACCGCGGCGGTTGGTCCAGTCCGCTGGCCGGTCTCAGGAAAAGCTTCGCGGTACGACGGGCGTGCACTTTCCCAGGAAAGGTCAGCTGCTGGTAAACGGTTCTGCCGATGGCCTGGTGGAAGTCACGATCGACCCGCCGTTCTATACAGGTCGCATCCTCAGCACTTTGTTCGTCAAGGAGCGGGTGAACTCACTTCTCGTCAGCCTCGTTGACCCGGACGGTTTCATCGCTGCGGTCGAAGATCATGGTCACAAGTAGGCTGTGAAGTCGCCTCGTTTCCCCCGGGGCCACCGCCCTGCCGGTTCGACCCCGCCCCTGATGTCAACGGCCACGCCGCAGCTCAGCCACGGTCAAGGAGCTGATGCGCCGCATCGGCCACGCCTACCCGCGGCGGCGAACCGCAACCGTTACCGTGGAGGTCCGGGACGCTGAGATAGCCTCAGCGCTGCCGGATCTGGCCGCTCGCGGTGACGCGGCTCGGCTTCCGAAGTCGATCGTGAGCAGGCATTGATACCACTTGTCTTGTGCAGTCTGGACTACGAGGTGCGCGGTGGCTGAGCTGACGGTCTCCCAGGTGGGGGAGGATGAGCGGCCGGCAGCCCTGGATACGCTGGTCCTGGCCTTCGCCGCCGATCCGGTAGAACGGTGGTTGTACCCGCAGCCAGAGAGCTACCTCGGGTCTTTCCGGCGGTTCCTGGTTGCCTTCGGTGGCCGGGCATTCGATGAGCACACTGCCTGGAAGATCGGTCAGGGTTCAGCCGTGGCCCTGTGGCTGCCGCCTGGTGCCGAGCCCGACTCCGACTTTATCGTCGCTACCCTGACCGGCACCGTTGCCCCGGATCAGCATGACGTCATGTTCGCGGTCCTGGGACAGATGGAGGAAGCTCATCCGGCCTATCCGCATTGGTATCTGCCGTGGCTCGGCGTTGATCCTGCTGTGCAAGGCCGCGGGCTCGGGACGCAGCTGCTGCGACCGTGCCTGGCCGTCGTTGACCAGAGTCACCTGCCCGCATATCTGGAGACCCCGAACCCGCGCACCATCGCCTTCTATGAGCGGCTGGGCTTCGAGGTCACCGGCCAGGCTCAGGCCGGGAGTTGCCCCCCGATTACGTGCATGCTGAGGGGCGCACGATGATGTGGGCCCTGCCGCCGGGCGCGTCCGGGCGCCATGCGCTGTTAGGTGGCAGCTGAGGCGGCTCGCGAGCGCTCTTCGCCGGCGCCAGCCAGATGGTAATGTTAAGGCATGAAGGCCACCATCGATAAGGCAGGCCGATTGGTTATACCGAAGGCGCTGCGGGACAGTCTCGGCATAGTGCCCGGCGAGGTCGAGGTGGTCCCGGACGGCGCTGGGCTGCGTATCGAGCCACTCGCTGATGACCAGCTAGAAGACGAAGATGGCCTGCTCGTCATCCCGGCCGCCGACGTTGCCATCAGTGACGAGCTCGTCCGGGCGCTGCGTGATGCCGACCAGCGGTAATCAGCCCGAGTTGCTGATCGACACCAGCGTCGCCGTCGCTCTCGCGACCGCCGGGCACGAGCATCATCAGGCCACCAGGAAGGCCATTGGCGGCCGGAGCTGCGGACTGAGCGGTCATGCGGCCTTCGAGACCTTCTCCGTGCTGACCCGGCTACCGCCACCGAACCGCCGCACGCCGCGCGCTGTCGCCCGGCTGCTCGCGCATAACTTCCCCAGTTCGCGGTTCCTTGGTGCTGAGGCCGCGGAAAAGCTGCATGCCAGGCTGGCGCAGCTGGGCATCGCGGGCGGCGCGGTCTACGACGCCCTCGTTGCCGTTGCGGCGGCCGAACATGGAGTTACGCTTGCCACCCGCGATCGCAGGGCTGCCGAGACCTACCGTGCCCTCGACATCGATTTTGAGCTCATCGATTAACAGTTGCCCGCCTAGACAAATACGGCATGCCAGTCGTTAACTTCGGCCCAGTCGCCTCCCCGGGGCCAGAGTCGCCGGCGGTCGGCAAGATCGTCGATTCCCTCAGCGCCGAGATCATCCCTCTCGCGAACCCGCTGGTCAGCCTGCTAATGGAACAGCTGGTGAGCCGCACCTGGCCGACCATTACCTGCGCAATCACGCCTCGGTAACTGACTCGTCGACAGCGTCGCACCAGAGCCAGGCAAGTATGCGGTTAACGAGGCGCGGGACCAGGCCGACTCGCCCGCCGCCCGCCCTCTGGCGGGGGTGCTCGCGTCCGGCGGTGCCGCCATGCCGGTGAGCTCGACGGCCCGATGTCGTGCAGGACGGTGCCTCAGGACCGAACCCGATTACCATACGTCCCAAAGCGACCCGCAGTAGCATAAAAGGTCCGTCGGCGGTCCCGCTAGCAGGTCCGGGCACGATCGGGCGGAATCGCAGCACGACTGGGGACTAACAGGAAGGTGAGCCATGGCCAGCTTTAGTCCTGGCCTGCGGCCAGTGGAGGAGTCCCGGGACAAGGGTCTCAAGACAGGCGCTCTTGGCCTGGTGTCCAGCGTGGTCATGGGCGTGGCCTCGACTGCCCCGGCCTATAGCCTGGCCGCGACGCTGTTCTTCGTGGTGGGGGCCGTTGCGCTGCACTCCCCGCTGGTTGCCGTGCTGGCGTTCGTGCCGATGCTGCTGTGCTCGATCGGCTTCAGCGAGCTGAACAAGGCCGATCCCGACTGCGGGACCACGTTCATCTGGGCGGCCCGGGCGTTCGGGCCGAAAACCGGCTGGGCCGGCGGCTGGGGCGTCGTGGCGTCCGACGTCCTGGTCATGGCCAGCCTGGCCCAGGTGGCCGGGCAGTACGTGTTCTTCCTCGTCCAGGGACCGAACAGCGCGATCGGTAGCAATGCCTCCGGCGGCTGGGTGCTGCTGGTCGGAGTTTTGTGGATCGTCGTGATGACCTACATCTGCTACCGCGGCATCGAGGTCTCGGCCAACTTCCAGAAGGTGCTGCTGTCCATCGAGCTCATCATGCTGCTGGTCATGTCGGTCACGGCGCTGGTCCGGGTGTACGGCAGTCATCCGCCGTCCGGGTCGCTGCACCCGAGCTTCGGCTGGCTGTCGCCGTCGCACCTGCCCTTCTCGGCCTTTGTGTCCGGGATCATCCTGATGCTGTTCATCTACTGGGGCTGGGACACCGCCTTGTCGGTGAATGAGGAGACCGCGGATAAGTCCCGGACGCCGGGCCGAGCGGGCATCATCTCGACGGTCGTGCTGCTCGTCACCTACGTGATCGTGATCATCGCCGTGCAGGCGTTCGCCGGCATCGGCGACCATGGCGTGGGGCTGACGAATCCGGCGCACCAGTTCGATGTGCTGTCGGTCACCGGCGGCGCGATCTTCGGTACTTCCGGGCTCGGCACGGTCTTGTCCCGGCTGTTGATCCTCATGGTGCTCAGCTCGGCCGCCGCCTCGACCCAAACCACGATCCTGCCGACGGCGCGCACGACGCTGTCGATGGCCGCCTACGGGGCACTGCCCGAGTCGTTCGCCGAGATCAGCCCGAGGTACCTGACCCCGACGGTGTCCACTCTCGTGATGGGTGCGATCTCGATCATCCTGTACATCCCGCTGAACTACATCTCCCATGGCAACCCGATCGCTGACGCAGTCGAAGCGATTGGCCTGTACATCGCGTTCTACTACGGGCTGACCGCGTTCTCCTGTGTCTGGTACTACCGGGCCACTCTGACCAGCAGCGGGCGGAGTCTGTGGATGCGCGGCATCCTGCCCGGGCTAGGCGGGCTGATCATGTACGCGGCTGGCATCTACAGCCTGCAGAGCGACTGGGTCGCGTCCAATAGCTACACCACGTGGACGGTGCCGGTCCTGCACTGGCAGATCGGCGGTATCTTCATCATCGCTGTGCTGTCCGCGGTGGCCGGAGTGATCGGCTTTGCCTTCATGCGCGTCACCGCCCCCGCCTTCTTCCGCAAGGAAACACTCACAAGGGCCAATCCGGTCCTGGTCTTCAGCCAGGAGCTGTGAGCCAGACCGGCGCTGGGTCGGCTGCCACCCGACACCGAACCAGTGCCCTACCAGCCGGCGGCTGGCCCAGGGATTCGGGCACGTCGTTCGCGCCTTTCCCGGATCGGGCCGCGTCGTGCCGGAGCGGACGGCATACGGATGCCAGGGACCCCGAAAACGGCCTGGTCACTGGAGGGGATTGGCTATCCGCGCTGGTAGTTGGCAGGCTAGGGCAACGGTGGTGCAGTCTGGCCGCTAACTGTTTCGCCGACGAAGGCGGACTCGGCCAGGCCGGCGGGGGGGAAGGGATATGGCCTTTTCAGCTCGGCCAGCCGACGTCGGCGCAGCCAGTGAGCCGGATCAGGCTCCGCCGCGCCGGCCTAGGGCCCGCCTGCACGGATGCACGGACTGTGCACCCTGACATGACCTGCTCAGCTAGACGGGCCGACGGCCCCGGCTGCGCTGCCCGCGTACGGCGAGCCGTGGGCAGCGCGCCATGAGCAGCGCAGTGCCGCTCGCGGGTCCGGCCGGACCGGCCCCCGGCCGGCCGTCCTGGCCTATCCGGTCCGGGACGGTGCCAGCACTGGCCGACGGTTTCAGTGCCAGGCTGGAGACGGCCCCTGGCCTGGCGGCTGCGCTGCAGGCTGGGGCCGCGGTCGCGCTCGTCCCCGATCGGGCCCCGGCCCCGGCTCCCGTCCCTGGCCCGGTGGCGGCTCCCGAAGCGCAGGACTGGCTGAGGTCATCGGGTAAGACCCAGCTCGCCGCAGCTTTCGCCCAGTGGTTGTGGCAGTCAGGCGATGTAGACCTGCTGGTCTGGATCGAGGCCACGAGCCGGGCCTCGGTGCTGTCCGGCTACGCCGCGGCGACGGCCGCCGTGACCGGCCGGGACCAGGCGAGCAGCTGTGAATCAGTCGCCGCCCAGTTCCTCAGCTGGCTGGGCGAGACCAGCCGTTCATGGATGGTGGTCTTCGATGACCTGGCCGGCTCGGCGGACCTGGATGGGCTGTGGCCGGCCGGCCCGGCCGGCCGGGTGCTAGTGACCTCCGCCGACGCTGCGGCCGTCCCCAGCAGCGTGCAGGTCATGCCAGTCGGGCCGTTCAGCCTGCGTGAGGCCATTAATTATCTGAACGGGCGCATGTCGGCCGACCCGGACAAGCGGCACGGCGCGATCGAACTGGCTCAGGACCTGGACTTCGAGCCGGTCGCGCTGACCCAGGCCAGCGCCGTGATCGCCAACTCCCCGCTGTCGTGCCGCGAGTACCGGACCCATTTCGTGCGCAGTCGGGAGCAGCTGGCGGACTCGTCGAGTGCACGGCCGCCCGCAGCCGCGGTGACGTGGACGTTCTCGTTCGGACGGGCGGACCAGCTGGCGCCGGGCGGATCGGCCCAGTTGCTGCTAGCCCTGGCCGCGCTGCTGGACGGGCACGGCATTCCGCAGACCGTCTTCGCCACTCCTGCGGCAGGCGAGTTCCTGGCGAGCGGCGTCGTCCCGGCCAACAGCGAGCGCGCCGACGCGGCACTAGCGGCGCTGGAGCAGACCGGCCTGCTGACCGTCGAACCGGTGACGGCACCGCCGACGGTCCGGATCAGCCCAGTGCTGCAGGTCGCGCTGAGGGCCGCGATGCCCGAAGGCATGCTGGATCAGGCGGCGAGTTCGGTCGCGGACGCGCTGCTCCAGGCCTGGCCGGAACGAGAGCTGCCCGGCTGGCCTGCTTCCGGCCTGCGATCCTGCGTGGCGACCCTCCGGCGGATCACCGGAAATTTGCTATGGGGCGGCGGCTGCCATCCCGTGCTGGTGCGGGCGGGGGACAGTCTGGACCGCGCCCGCCTGACCAAACCCGCGGTAGACCATTGGCGGGACCTGGCCACGACCAGCGGCCGCCTGCTCGGCGGTGGGCACCCGGACACGATGCTGGCCAGCCAGCGGCTGGCCGACGCCTACCTTGCGGCCGGGCGCGCGGACGACGCCATTGCGTGGTTCCAGTGGATACTCGACAGCCGGACCCGCAAGCTCGGGCCGGATCACCGTGACGTGATCGAGGCGCGGTGCCGCCTGGGCCACGCCCTCGTGGCGGCGGGCCAGGCCGCGGATGCGATTGCCGTCCTGGAAAGCGTGGTTCCCCAATTCGAACAGGCCTGCGGGCCCGGGCATGCCAGCACGCTCGGCGCGCGGGACGAGGTCGCCGCCGCCTACCTGGCTGCGGGCCAGTACTCCGAGGCCATCACTCTCTACCGGCGCACGCTGGCCGACCGGGAACGCGCCCAGGGAGCCCGGCACCCGCAGACGATGACTACACGTCACGGCCTGGCCGACGCCTACCTGGCCAGCGGCCGGGCAAAAGAGGCAGTCGCGGCCTACAAGCGGGTGGTGGCCGACCGGGAACGCGTCCTTGGGCCCGATCACCTGGACACGCTCACAGCGCGGAACGACCTCGGCGCCGCCTACCAGCAGACGGGCAAAACGGCGGCGGCGGAGCTGGCCTGCGAGCTGGCCTGGGCCGGGTTGGAGCGGGTGCTCGGCCCACGTCACCCTGATACGCTGCGGAGCCGTGCGAGGCTGGCCGAGGTATACCGTCGACTGGGGCGCTATGGTGACGCCCGCGTGCTGCTGCGCGACACGGTCGGTCGCCTGGAGCGCATCTTGCCCGATGACGATCCGCTGATCATCGAACTACGCCAGAGCCTGGCCGACATCGGCGAGGAGTAACCCGCGGCGGAAGCCCTGGCCGCGCCCGGTCCTGGTCGGCCCGAATGTATCGGCCGGCCCCCGGCCGCGAGCATCATCCCGGCCGCGGGCAAGGCGGCCTGAGCCCCTGGCTCTGGTGTACCCGCAGGGCTCCGGAACCGAATCCCGTCCGGGCGGCGAACTCAGCGGGCAGCGCTGCTATGTGCCGGTACCCGGGCCGGCCAGCCCGTTGCTTATCGCGTACCGCACCGCCTGGGCCCGGCTCTGCACGCCGGTCTTGGCGAAGATCCGGTTCACGTGCGTCTTGACGGTCGCCTGGCCGAGAACGAGCC
>JBEKFH010000183.1:0-9091 GCA_050013415.1 Streptosporangiaceae bacterium
CTGTGCCTGGACGAGTACACCGACCACGGCCACTGCGGGGTGCTGACGCCGTCCGGCGAGGTTGACAACGACGCGACCCTGCTGCGGTACGCGTCGATCGCGGTCGCGCAGGCCGAGGCGGGCGCGGCGGTGGTGGCGCCGAGCGGCATGATGGACGGCCAGGTCGCCGCGATCAGGGCCGCGCTTGACCAGGCAGGCCACGACGGCATCGCGATCTGCGCCTACTCGGCGAAGTACGCGTCGGCCTTTTACGGGCCGTTCCGCGAGGCGGCCGAATGCGCGCCGCAGTTCGGCGACCGGGCCTCCTACCAGCAGGATCCCGCTGACGCCCGGGAGGCGCTGCGGGAGGTGCTGCTGGACATCGACGAAGGCGCCGACATCGTCATGATCAAGCCGGCCCTCGCTTACCTCGACATCATCAGCCTGGTCGCCCAGACCGTGCACGTGCCGGTGGCCGCGTACCAGGTCAGCGGGGAGTACGCGATGGTGGAGGCGGCGGCGGCCCGCGGCTGGCTGGACCGGGACCGGGTGATCATCGAGACCCTCACCGCGATCCGGCGGGCCGGCGCCAGCATCATCTTGTCCTACTGGGCGACCGAGGCGGCACGGCGCCTGGCATGACCGCTCATCGGCCCAGCCTGGGCGCAACGGTCACCATGCACTTTCCGTTCGCGCATAATGACGTTACGCGGCGGTAGCGCTGGCGTCAGCGCGGACAGCCGGGCACGATCGGTGCCGAACGCAAGCGGGCCGGGGCGGGAGTAGAGCTGATGGTGGACACCCTGCTGCGCCGGGGGCGGCGCAGGGCCGTGGAGCGGATGGCCGGCGCGGCTGTCAGCTACGCGGCGATGGGCTGGCCGGTGTGCGCTGGCGCCCATCCGCCCGGCCGCGCGCGCGGCGCCGGCACTGGCCGTGCCTGCTCATGCGACCGGATGGGCTGCCCGGCGCCCGGCGCCCATCCGATGTCCGCCGCCTGGCAAGTGGAGGCGACGGCCGATCCCGGGGCGGTGTCCGGCCTGTGGGCCGCCCAGCCGGAGGCGAACGTCATCCTGGCGACCGGGCGGGTGTTTGACGTGCTCGACGTGCCGGAGCCGGTGGGAACGGCGGCCCTTGACCTGATGCGGGAGTCGGGAACCCGACCCGGCCCGGTGGCGGTGAGCGCCGGAAACCGGGCGCTGTTCTTCGTGCGGACCCGGGGAGCTCCCGCCGACGAGGACGAATGGTGGTCCTGTCATCTTGACTGCGAGCCCGAGACCGTGGCGCAGGTGACCGGGCTGCGCTGGCACTGCAGGGATAGCTACGTGCTCGCCCCGCCGTCGCGCTACGGCGAGGCCGGCACGGCGCGGTGGCTGCGCCGCCCCGCGGACCATCCGCTGCCCGACGGGCTCCGGCTGCTGGAGTTCCTCGCTGACGCCTGCGACGGAGCCGCCGGATGAGCGGGAGGGCCGCGGGATGAGCGGGGGAGAGCGATCTGCCGGGCTTTTCGCCCGCGCCCGCGCCGTCACGCCGGGCGGGGTGAACTCGCCGGTGCGCGCGTTCGGCGCGGTCGGCGGGATCCCGGTGTTCATGGCGTCCGGCCGCGGCGCGTACCTCACCGACGTCGATGGCCGCGAGTACGTGGACCTGGTGTGCTCCTGGGGGCCGATGATCCTCGGGCATGCGCATCCGGCGGTGATCAGCGCCGTGACGGCCGCGGCGCGCGAAGGGACCTCGTTCGGCACGGCGACGCCCGGTGAGGTCGAGCTGGCCGAGGAACTGCTCCGGCGCGCCCCGGTCGAGAAGGTCCGGCTGGTCAGCTCGGGCACTGAGGCCACCATGTCCGCCCTGCGGCTGGCCCGCGGCTGCACCGGCCGGCGGCTGGTGGTCAAGTTCGCCGGCTGCTACCACGGTCACGTCGACGCGCTGCTGGCCGCGGCCGGATCCGGGGTGGCCACGTTCGCGCTGCCTGACTCGCCGGGGGTGACCGGCGCGGTGGCCGCCGACACCCTGGTGCTGCCCTACAACGACACCGAGGCCGTGCGGCAGGCCTTCGCCGAGCATGGCGGGCAGATCGCCTGCGTGATCACCGAGGCGTGCCCGGCCAACATGGGGGTGGTTCCGCCCGCGGTGGGGTTCAACGACCTGCTCGCGCTGCTCTGCCGGGAGCACGGGGCCTTGCTGATCATGGACGAGGTGCTGACCGGCTTCCGCGTCACCCGCTCCGGCTGGTACGGCCGTGAGGGCGTCGGCGCCGACCTGATGACATTCGGGAAGGTGATGGGCGGCGGGCTGCCCGCGGCCGCGTTCGGCGGGCGCGCGGCCCTGATGGACAGGCTGGCGCCCGAGGGCCCCGTCTACCAGGCGGGCACGCTGTCCGGCAATCCGCTGGCGACCGCCGCGGGGCTCGCCACCCTGCGGGCCTGCACGGCAGAGGTCTACGCGAGGGTCGACGAGGCCGCCGCTGCCATCGCCAAGCTCGCCGCCGACGCGCTGGCCGCCGAGGGAGTGCCGTTCCGGCTGCAGGAGGCCGGGAGCCTGTTCTCCTTCTTCCTCGGGATCGATACCCCGGTGCGCGACTTCGGCGAGGCGCGCGGCCAGTCGGTGCCCGCCTACGCCGCGTTCTTTCACGCCATGCTCGATCAGGGCGTCTACCTGCCGCCGTCGCCGTACGAGGCATGGTTCCTGTCCGCCGCGCACGACGATGCCGCGGTCAGCCGGGTCGCCAGCGCGCTGCCGGCCGCGGCCAGGGCCGCCGCGGCCGCGCTGCGCTGACGCCGGCCCTGGTGCCTGCCCTGGTGCCTGCCCTGGGGCCGGGTCCTGAGGCCGGCTCAGCCGACCGCGATGGCCACGATGCCGGCCACGATCGCTGCCGCTGCCGCGAGCCTGCGCGGCAGGCTGCCCTCACCCAGCAGCCTGCGGCCGAGCAGCACCCCGAACAGGACGCTGACCTCCCGGGCCGGCGCGACCGCGCTGACCGCGGTGAAGCTCAGCGCGATCAGCACCAGGATGTAGGCGAGCGGCGCGAGCACCGCGGCGCCGATCACCTGCGCCCGGTAGGCGCGCCAGACCAGGGCAGTCCGGCCGCCTGCCCGGCGCGCCAGCGGGGCGAACAGCAGTGCCATGACCGGGAAGGCCGCGTACCCCTGCAGCAGCGGCGGCGTCCGCAGCGAGGTGACCGCGAACTTGTCCCACAGCGTGTAGGAGGCGATGAAGGTGCCGGTCAGCAGCGCGAACGCAGTCGGGCCAGCCATGGACGGGCCCTTCCTAGCGCGCGCGCCGACTGCGGCCCGGGCCGGAGCGGCGCTGCCCGGATCGGCGCTGCCCAGAGCGGCGCTGCCCGGATCGGCGCTGCCCAGAGCGGCGCTGCCCGGATCGGCGCTGCCCAGAGCGGCCCGGGCCGGCGCGGTGCTGCCGGTCGCGCCGGGAAGCGCGATGAGGATAATGCCAGCAACGACGCAGCCAATCCCGGCGACGGCCACCGGCCCGGGGCGCTCGCCGAGTATGACGACCCCGGCCAGCGCGGCGAGCAGCGCGCCGGTGCCGCGCCCGACCGGGTAGACGAGCGAGAGATCCCCGAGCCGGTAGCCGTTCTGCAGGAAGAGGAAATAGCCGGCCTGCAGCAGGCCCGTCCCTGCCATGAACAGCCAGCACGGCCCGGTCAGCCGGGGCTGCCCGATGATCACGGCAATGGCGATGACCGGCGCGTATCCCCCCGTGGCGGCGGCGGACACCAGCCAGATGAACGAGACGGCACCGGCCGCTGATGCCTGCTTGCTGAGCAGGTTCCAGGTGGCGTGCGCAAGGGCGGCGACGAGGATCAAGGCGATGGCGGTCGGACTCACGGGGCGGCTCCTGCCGGTTCAGGCCCTTCCGGGCGCGGCTAGCAGAGCCCTCGAGGCTTCTATCCCGTGAGGTGTTCGCCCGCCGGCGGGCTGTGCCCCGCCTGCCGCAGGTTCCCGGCGCCGCTCGGTCCAGCCCGCCTGGCCCTGATTGTGATCAGCGGGGCGGGCAAGGCGCGGAACCCTAGGCGCAACCACATGCTGAGACCACGCTAGCCGGCTGAGCGCCGGCTGACCGGCTGAGCGCCTGCTGGCGGGCGCGGTGCGGGCTGGCGGGCTGGGCCGCCGGGCTGGCGGGCTGGGCGTCGGCCGGCGGGCTGAGCGCCGGCAGGCCGGCGCGGCGGGCTGGCCGGCTGCGGCGCCGGCTGATGACCCCGGGCCTTACGCGGTCGTGCCGGTAAGCTGTGCTAGCCATGCCTGAGATTCACCTGCCGCCTGATCGCGGCGTCGTCCACCTAGTGCGTCACGGCGAGGTGGCCAACCCCCGCGGTGTCCTGTACGGCCGCATCCCGGGATATCAGCTGTCTGAGGACGGCAGGCTGATGGCCAAGGCAGCTGCCGATTTCCTGGCCGGCCGCGACGTGACCGTGCTGAGAACCTCGCCGCTAGAGCGGGCCAGGGAAACAGCCGAGCCGATGGAGGCACAATTCGGCCTGCCGGCGGTGACCGATGAACGGCTGATCGAGCCGTGGAACCATTTCGAGGGGATGACCTTCGGCATCGGCGACGGCGCCCTGCGGCGTCCCCAGCACTGGCGCTATCTGGTGAACCCGGCGCGTCCCTCGTGGGGCGAGCCCTACCGGGATGTCGTGGCGAGAATGCTCGCCGCGGTGGGCGACGCGGCCCAGGCGGCGCGCGGGCACGAGGCCGTCTGCGTCAGTCATCAGCTGCCGATCTGGGTGACCCGCAGGTGGGCCGAAGGCCGGCGGCTCTGGCATCACCCGGCCCGGCGGCAGTGCGCGCTGGCCAGCGTGACAAGCCTCAGCTATGCCGGCGGCAAGCTGACTGGCGTGACCTATGCGGAGCCCGCAGGCCATGGGCGGAGCCGGATAGCCGGCGCGTGACCTGTCCCGGCCAGGGCTCCCCGGCCAGGGCTTCCCGGCCAGGGCTTCCCGGCCAGGGCTTCGATGAGCGTCGTTGGGACTGCACTGCAGATACAGCGACAGTGGAGTCCCAGCGACGCTGAATCCCGCCAGCCGCAGGGCCGGCCCAGTGCGGAAACGCCGGCCCCGTGTGCTGGCCAGGCCAGGGGTCCGGCACAATAGGGGCCGCGATACTACTGCCTGTAGGAGATCACCCTGTGTTCCGCCTGCCGCGCTTCCCGCGTCGTGCGGCTCACCCGGCCCGGGCCCGGCTGGCATGCTTCTTGCGTCAGCCGGACGGCGCCGCGGTAG
Source organism: Streptosporangiaceae bacterium (assembly GCA_050013415.1). GTDB lineage: Bacteria > Actinomycetota > Actinomycetes > Streptosporangiales > Streptosporangiaceae > Palsa-506. The sequence continues at coordinate 5,213 of JBEKFH010000183.1, forward strand.
CCGCGCTTTCCGCAGTGATCGGGCTCGCCATCGCCGGCTGCTCGGGTGGCGCGATCGGACAGGACACGGCGGCCAGCAACGGGACCAGCTTCGTCGCCGGCAGCTATGCCACCACGGTGTACGCAAGCGGATCGCGCCCGGTCGCGCCGGACATCACGGGCACCACGCTGGGCGGCCGGCGGCTCAGCCTGTCCAGCTACCGCGGCGACGTCGTGGTGCTGAATTTCTGGGGCTCCTGGTGCGGGCCTTGCCGGGCGGAGGCACCGGCCCTGGAGGCTCTCGCGAGGCGCTTCCGGTCGAGTGGCGTCCGGTTCATCGGCGTGGACATCCAGGACAGCCCGGTGGCCGCCAAGGCATTTCAGCACACCTTCCTGATCAGCTACCCCAGCCTTAACGACCCCTCCGACGAGATAGCGCTCGCCTTCCGGAGCACTGTCCCGCCGGCCGGGATTCCGACCACCCTGGTGATGGACCGGACCGGGCGGATCGCGGCGCGGATCGTCGGGGAGGCGACCTACTCCACGCTGGGCAGGCTGATCGCCAGCGTGGCGGCGGGGGCCTCATGATCTCGCGATCACGGGTGGTGACCCGATGACCGATGTGCGCGTGCCGCCGGGCTCAGGCAGCGAGCAGGACGTGCGCGCCGCTGCTGCGCCGTCCCCGGACGCCGGCCCGCCGTCATCCGCACCGCCGTCATCCGCACCGCCGTCATCCGCACCGCCGTCATCCTCGAAGGCCCGACCGGCCTCCTCCGGCGGCCTCAGGCCCGCCGTGACGGGCTGGCTGCGATGGGCCTGGCGGCAGCTCACCTCGATGCGCACCGCGCTGATACTGCTTTTCCTGCTCGCCGTGGCGAGCGTGCCGGGCTCGGTGATCCCGCAAGAGGGAATCGACCCGGCCGCGGTGGCGCAGTACTACACCGCGCATCCGGCGCTGGCCCCGATCCTTGCCAGGCTTTCCCTGTTCAGCGTCTTCGGAGCGCCCTGGTTCGCGGCGATTTACCTGCTGCTCTTCGTGTCGCTGGCCGGCTGCGTGCTGCCGCGGACGTTCCGGCTGGTCGGCTCGGCGCGGCAGCTGCCACCGCGCGCCCCGCGCAACCTCTCCCGGCTTCCGATGTCAGCCAGTTACCGCACCTCGCTTACCCCCGCCGAGGCAGTCGGATCCGCGGCCAGCCTGCTATCGGGCAAGCGGTTCCGGATGCGTAACGCAGAAGGCTGGGTGGCTGCCGAGAAAGGCTATCTGCGGGAGGTCGGTAATCTCCTGTTCCACATCGCGCTGCTCGCGCTGCTCGGGTCGGTCGGAATCGGCGGGATCTTCGGCTACAAGGCCGACCGGCTGCTGATCGCCGGCCAGTCGTTCGCGAACACGCCGACCGCGCTGGACCAGTTCCGGCCAGGGCGCCTGGTAACGCCGGGGGACCTGCAGCCCTTCACGGTAACGCTGGACAAATTCACGGCGCACTACATCACCTCGGGCACGCTGCGGGGCCAGCCATCCTCGTTCGACGCGTCGGTTAGCTACACCGATCGCCCGGGCGCCCCGTCACACGGTTACCTAATACGCGTCAACCACCCGCTCAGCGTGGACGGCGTGCGGGTGTACCTGATCGGCCACGGCTACGCTCCGGTGTTCCGGGTCACCGACGGGGCCGGCCGGGTGGTCTTCGACAGCCCGGTGCCGTTCATCCCGGTCGAGCAAAGAGGGCTTACCTCCGAGGGTGTCATCAAGGTGCCCGACGCCGACCCGGATCAGCTCGGCTTCGCCGGCGTGTTCCTGCCGACCGCCGTCGATGTCAACGGCCGGCTGCAATCGGCCTTCCCCGCGGCCCTGCTGCCCAGGGTGAGCCTGGTCTCCTACGCCGGCAACCTCGGCCTGAACAGCGGACCGTCGCAGTCGGTCTACCAGCTGGACCTCGCCCACCTGCGGCGGCTATCGGTGGCGCCGCGGCCGCTCGCTCCCGGCCAGTCGATCAAGCTTCCGGGCCACGCGGGGACGCTCACCTTTACCGGGTACCGGCAATGGGCGAGCCTGGCCATCACCTACGATCCCGGCCAGGTGCCCGCGCTCATCTCCGGGATCATCGCGATCGCCGGGCTGCTGCTGTCGTTCTCCGTACGGCGCCGCCGGGTATTCGTGCGCGCGCACGCCGCGCCTGACGGCAGCACTGTCGTGGACATCGGCGGCCTGGCCAGGTCCGATGCCGCAGGCGGCTTCGAGACGGAGTTCGCCGCGCTGACCGCTGAGATGATGGCTTCGCACGGTGGAAGCCAGCCGGCGGGCATGGCCGGCGCGGGGCAAGCCGGCGATGGGGGCAGCAGCGAGAGTGCCTCCTTCGGGGACGGTGCGGGCGATGCCGGCGATCCCTCCGATGACGAAGATCCACCGGGCCCCATCCCGTCCGCCCGCAGACCGCAGCCAGCCGCGCCGGACGACCGCCCGGCCCTCAACTACCTGTCCGCCCCAGCCGACAACGAATCAGCCCCAGCCGACAACGAATCAGCCCTCGGCCACGACGAGGGGGAGTGAGGCTCTGATGCCTATCAACACCGGGTTGGCTCAGGTCAGCGAGCATCTCCTGCTGGCCACCGTCGTCCTCTACGCGCTCGCGATGCTCGCCTACGCCTGCGACTTCGCCTTCGGGAGAATACGCGCGCCGGAGCCAGCGCCCGCCAGAGTGACTGAACTGGTCGGCGCCGGGGCGGGCAAGGCCGGGGCCCTGCCATCGGGCGGCCCGGCCGTCCGCCTGCGGGACGGCGCCGACGCTGGCTCGCCCCAGGCGACCTTTACATCGGCCGCCTCGCCGCGACCTGGATTCTGGATACGCTCGGCGCTCGTCCTAACCAGCGCCGGGCTGATCGCTCATATTGCCGGGATCCTTACCCGTGGCCTCGCGGAGCACCGGGTGCCCTGGGGCAACATGTACGAGTTCATCACGGCGATCACCTGCATGGCGGTCATCGTGCTCCTCGCCATATCGCTCCGGTACAAGGCGTATTACATCGGCCTGTTCGTGCTGATCCCGGTCGTGTTCGCGCTCGGCCTGGCCCTGACCGTCATCTATACCCCGGCCGGGGCCCTCGTTCCCGCGTTGCAGTCCTACTGGATCGCCATTCACGTGACGGCGATGATCGTCGCGACCGGCCTGTACATCGTCGGCGCCGTCACCACTGTGATGTACCTGCTGGCCGACCGGCACGAGCGCCGGGTCGCGGCCGGCCACCCGTCCAGGACCACGGGGATCATGCTCCACCTGCCCAAGGCGCTGATCCTCGACAGGCTCTCCTACCGCACGATCCTGTTCGCGTTCCCGGTCTGGACGTTCGGCATCATGGCGGGCGCGATATGGGCGGACCAGGCCTGGGGCAGGTACTGGGGCTGGGACCCCAAGGAGACGTGGTCCTTCATCACCTGGGTGGTGTACGCCGGCTTCCTGCACGCCCGGGCGACGGCGGGCTGGCGGGGCCGGCGGGCCGCCTACATACAGATCGTCGGATTCGCCTGCCTGATGTTCAACCTGGTCGGCATCAACCTCTGGGTGACCGGCCTGCATTCGTACGCGGGCCTGAGCTGACGCCGGGTCACCCGGCTCGCGTCTGGGGTGGTCACGTCAGCTGACGCCGGTCGCCCCGGGCGGGTGGTCAGCTGCCGGTCGCCCCGGGCGGGTGGTCAGCTGAGCTGACCACCCGCGGTCAGTAGTAGTCGTCGCCTGGGTCGGGCCCGTCAATGAACCGGCGCCGGAGTTCACGCAGGAACTCCGGATCGTCGTCGGGCCCGATCGGCAGTGAGATGCCGGGTACCGGGTAGTCAAAAGGGTCTGACGGCTGCGTGTCGGCGACTGGTTCCATCTCCCGGCCCGCGGGATGACGCCTGATCGCCTCC
>JBEKFH010000184.1:0-9061 GCA_050013415.1 Streptosporangiaceae bacterium
GACGGCGTCGTACACGTCGGCCTCGACGAACCTGGCGTCGGCGCCGGTCCGCTCCGCCAGGCTCCTGGCCTGGGCCAGCGCGGCCGGCGAGAAATCCAGGCCGGTCATCGACGCGCCGAGCCTGGCCAGCGAGATGGTGTCGGTGCCGATGTGGCACTGCAGGTGCACCCCGCGCAGCCCCGCGATGTCGCCGAGCAGCGGCAGGTCGAACCGGACCACGTCGCTGATGAAGGCGGGGTCGGCGGCGAACCGCTCGACCGCGTAGTCGGGCGACGCCGCGTGCGCGGGGGCGCGCTCGTCCCAGCTGGCCTTGTTCAGCGTCCGGTAGTCCTCCATGCGCACTACCGTGGCACACTGCCCGCCGGACGGGCGTCAAGCACGGGAGTTACGCGGTTGTCCAGCCACTCGTGCACCAGCGCCGCGAAGGCAGCGGGCTGCTCGAACGGCAGGTAGTGGCCGGCCTCGGCCACGACCGAGTAACTGGCCGCGGGGAAGACGCCGAGCGCGCGGAACTGCTCGGCGTAGCCGACGATCCGGTCCTGCCGCCCGGTAAGGATGCAGGCCGGCCCCGGGTACGTGGCGTCGCCGCCGTCGTCCGGCGACTCGTAACCCGCCGAACGCAGCCGCTCCAGGTACTCCTCGTCGCAGGGCAGCGCGGCCGTCAGCGCGGCGGCAACCCGGGCGGCCACCTCGGCTCTCCTGTTGCCGACCGCCGCGGCCAGGTGGTCCCGCAATTCGGTCGGCACGCCGTCCAGCCAGTGCCCCAGCCCGGGGTCGGTGACCAGCATGGCCGGCCCGTCGGGCTCGGCTGGCTCGGGCAGCTCGCGGTCGGCCGGCGGCAGGAGCGTGATGGCAGGGCAGATGAGCAGCGCCCCGGTGACCGTGGCCGGCCTCCGCCGGGCCAGCATGGCGGCGATGTACCCGCCATAGGACCAGCCGGCCAGCAGCACCGGGCCGCCGGCGAGCGGGCCGTCGATGAAGGCGGATACCGCGCCGGCCACGCCCGCCGAGCTGGCAGGACCGGCCGGGGACTCGCCGTGCCCGGGCAGGTCGAGGTAGACGCGCCGCAAGCCGGGGCGCCGCCCGAGCACCGGTTCCATGGCGGCCGCCATCACCGTCCGGTCCATGCCGAACCCCGGCATGCACAGGACCGGCTCGCCCTGGCCGTGCTCTGCAAATGCAAGATCCATGGGTGCATGTAACCACGAAAGCGCCGGTGAAGTTCCATATGACCCTGTCAGCGGGGCCTGTCCGCAAGTACCTTGACCTGGAGAGCGCCGCGGCGGACGGCGCCTTCCCCGAAACGCGAAGGGCGCAGCCATGCAGGCCGAGATCAAGGGCACCACGATGCCCATCCTGGAAGTGTCGCTCAACCAGGGCGAACAGGTCGTTTCCACGCACGGCGAGCTGGCGTGGATGACCGACAGCATCACGATGTCCCAGACCACGAACACCGGCGGTGGCGGCGGCGGGTTCATGCAGGGCCTTAAGCGCGTCGTGGGCGGCGGCGGGCTCTTCCTGACCCGCTACGAGGGGCCCGGCGGCATCACGTTCGCGGCGAAGATGCCCGGCCACATCATGCCCGTCGACATCACCCCCGGCCAGTCCTACTTCGTGCACCGGCACGGCTGGCTCTGCGGCACGCAGGGCATTACGCCGAGCGTGGGCCTGCAGCAGACCTTCCGTGGCGGGATGTACGGCGGCGACGGCTTCGTCCTGGAGAAGCTGGCAGGCCAGGGCAGGGCATGGATCGAGCTCGCCGGCGAGCTCACGACCTACGTGCTGCCGCCCAACCAGACGCTCCTCGTGCACCCCGGGCACATCGGGATGTTCCAGGGCACCGTGCAGTTCCAGATCACCCGCATACGGGGGATCGCCAACATGTTCTTCGGCGGCGACGGCTTCCATCTCGTCGCGCTGACCGGGCCTGGGCAGATCTGGCTGCAGTCGATGCCGCTGTCCGTCCTGGCGGGATCGCTGATGCCCTACCTCGGCGGCGGCGGCGACAGCACCGGCAAGGCCCTCGGCGCCGGCGCGGCCGGCGGCATCATCGGCGACATGCTGCGGGGCTGACCCGCCGGTCGCCCGGGCCGGCCGGTTCCCCGCCGTCTCGCCCGGGCCGGCCGGTTCCCCGCCGTCTCGCCCGGTCGACGGTGCGCTGGTGCCGCTGACAGGTCATACTGGGCTAATGGCTTACTTACCGGACAACCCAGGCGTGCAGGGTGCTGTCAAGCGGCTCCGCTACGGCCTGGGGGCCGCCGGGCTGCCGCGCGCCGTGGCCGCCTACTTCAGCCCGGATGAGGCGTTCGCCGGGCTGACCTTCACCGCCCTGGGCAGCAACCCGCGCGACCATCTGACCCCGGACGATCTGCTGGCCGTGTCCCTGCTGGACATCGCCTGGCGGCCGGACGCGGTACGGCAGCTGCTCGGTGCCGACGCAGGGAAGGTCTCCCGGCTGCTCGCCGCGATCAGCAGCGACGTCGACCTGTGGGAAGCGACGGACGACGAGCTAGCTGCTGTGGATCCCCTGTGGGATCTGCTGCTCCGGGTGCCCGGCGTCGGCACCGCCACCGCGTCGAAACTGCTCGCCCGTAAGCGGCCCAGGCTGTGCCCGGTCAGCGACAAGGTAGTGGTTCAGGCTGTCGGCGTCCCGGGGTGGACCTGGGAGGCGCTGCGCTGCCTGCTGCGGGATCCCGAGGCACGCGCCGAGGTGGAGATGCTGCGCCCGCCGTCAGCGGCCAGCGCCAGCCTGCTCTGGATCCTCGACGTGGCGATCTGGATACGGCACAGCCCCTCTCGTGCGGCTAGCCACGTACGCCGCGACGCCGGAATGGCCGAGCCAGAGCACGGCCGCCCCTGACCTGGCCCCTGACCCGGATCCTGCCCTGGCCCCTGCCCCTGCCCCGGATCCTGCCCTGGCCCCTGCCCCTGCCCCTGACCCGGATCCTGCCCCTGCCCCTGCCCCTGACCCGGATCCTGACCCGGATCCCGTTGCCGGGGGCCGGCACGGCCTATCGCCTGGCCAGCCGGTTGTAGGAGGACTTGGTGGTCACCGGCCGCGGTTCGGCCGGGCCGAGGATGGTACGAGCCGCCGTGTCGTCCTCCTGGCCGGCGTCGTTGCCGCCCGCCGCGGCGCTGACCGGGCTGGTACCGCCCTGCTGATTGGGCATTCTCTGCCTGGTCGGGACGCTCGGCGCCGCTCCGCCCGTCTCGGTGTCCTGGTCCTGCAGCGAGCAACTGCCGGTGAAGGTCTGCGGCGGCAGAATGGCGGCGGGGAGGTGAGGTACGCGGGGGTTGTAGGTACCGCTGAAGAGCGCCGGGGTCAGGTTCCCGACGGTGCGGCGGCGCCAGGCGGACACGTTGGGCACCTCGACGCCGAAGCGCTCGGCGACGAGCATGAGCTGCGAAGTGTGGTCGAAGATGTCCGACACGACGTGGCCGCCGCGGCTGAACGGCGAGATCATCATCGCCGGCACCCGCACGCCGAGGCCGAGCGGCCCCTTGATGCCGAGGGTGTCGGATTTAGGTTCCAGGATCGGTGACGGGCTCGCGGTGAGGTACTCGCCGGGCGTCCCCGGCGGCGCTGTGGGGGGCGGCACATGATCGAACCAGCCGTCGTTCTCGTCGTACATCAGGAACAGCGCTGTCTTCGACCACACCTCCGGGCTGGCGGTCAGGGCGTCGAGCACGAGAGACGTGAAGTACATGCCGTTCGCCGGAGACGACGAAGGATGCTCGTCGAAGCCGAGCGGCGGGATTATCCACGACACGCTCGGCAGGCCGCCTGAGCCGATATCGCTGACGAAGTCGGTGGGGAACGTCGGCCCGAAGGCGTTCTGGTACAGCGGCGACAGCGGGTTCCGGAACGCGGTGAAGTAGGGGAGCACATGGTCGCTCGCGACCATCACCTCGGGGTTGGTCGTCGGGTTGTACAGCGCCGGGTCCCAGGTCGGGTAGGCGGCCAGCGCGCTGTACTGGCCGGCCAGGCCGGCGTTGGACGGGTGGTACACCTTCCAGGACACGCCCGCGTCCTGGAGCACCTCCTGCATTGTGGGCCAGGTGCAGTTCCACAGGAAGTCGGGAGTCGCATTGGTGTCGGTTACCGGTCCGCCGCTGGTCCCCGCCGGATCGATCGTGCCGCTGATCGACATCAGCCGGTTGGGGTGCGTCGGGCCCAGGATCGAGCAGTGATAGCTGTCGAGCAGCGTGAACGCATCGGCGAGCGCCCAGTGGAACGGAAGATCTTTCCGGCGGTAGTAGCCCATCGTCATCGCGCCGTGCGCGCCCTCGTAGGTGGCGGAGGTGTGCACCTTGACGAAGCTGTCCATCGCCCCGTTGTTCCAGCACAGGTGCATTGGGCCCCAGTCGTGGGTGAGGTCGTCGGTGCACTCCTCGCCCGCCGCGGAGTCGAGATGGAACGGCAGCAGGACATTGGGCGGGGAGAGCGTCGTCGCCCCCGGATAACTCTGCTCGAACACCCCGAGCGAATCGCGCGGGTGGTCGTCGAAGCCGCGGCCCTTCGGGTAGGCGCCGAAGTAGTGGTCGTAAGAGCGGTTCTCCATCATCAGGAAGACGATGTGCTCGATGGCGCCGAGGTCGGAGCCGGCCGGGGCAGTGGAAGCGGCGCGCCGGACCAGCGCGGCGGGGCGCCCGCTCTGCGTCCAGGCAGCCGCCGGTCCGGCCACGGCGGCGGCCGCCCCGGCCCAGCCGAGCGACGCGAGCAGGTGACGGCGGCTCAGCGGGTGGCGAGCGGGACTTGCCATGGGACCTGCTCCTGGTCGAAGGCGGCACGAGGATCGAAGGCGGCACGAGCCGGCGCCTGCGCCGGCACGCCCTGCTGCTACCCGCGCAGTAACTGCCTAATCAGGCTAACGGGTCCGCTGGCCGCTCTCTTAGCAGCGCGTTTAGCGACCGGAGATGTCATCAGCCGTTCGCCCGGCCGACATGGCGTAACGCCCCGGCCGGATGGCGAGCCCGGGCGGCAGGTAACGGGTATGGGCGGGTCACGGGCATGATGGCCGGATGATCGATCTCATCCTTCGTAACGCCCGAGTGGCCGGGCAGGACGCGCTCACCGACCTCGGCGTCGAGAAAGGCCGGATCGTCGCCGTCGGCGGCGACTCGGCCGCGGCCGAGATCATCGACCTCGCCGGGCGGCTGGTCACACCGCCCCTGGTCGAGCCGCACATCCACCTCGACGCAGTGCTCACTGTCGGCCAGCCGCGGCCGAACGTGTCCGGGTCGCTGTTCGAGGGCATCGCAGTGTGGGCCGAGCGGGTCGCCGGCCTGACGCGGGAGGACGTGCGGTCGCGGGTCCGGCAGATCCTGCGCTGGCAGCTCGCCTGCGGCGTCCAGCATGTTCGCAGCCACGTCGACGTCTGCGACCCCCGGCTACGAGCGCTTCGGGCGCTCGTCGAGCTGCGCGAGGAGGTGCGCGGCCTCATTGACCTGCAGCTCGTCGCATTCCCGCAGCAAGGCATCTTGTCCTTCGATCGCGGCAGGGAGCTGATGCGCGAGGCCGTTGACCTGGGCGCAGACGTCGTTGGCGGGATCCCGCACTATGAGCTGACCCGCGAGGACGGCGTGGAGTCGGTCAAGTTCGCGATGGCACTCGCCGATGACCACGGCCTGCGGGTTGACATCCACTGCGACGAGACCGACGACGACCACTCCCGTTTTGTCGAGGTCATGGCGGCCGAGACGATCAGGCGCGGCATGTCGGGCCGGGTCACCGCCAGCCACACGACGGCGATGCACTCGTACAACAGCGCGTACGCCAGCCGGCTGATCGCCAACATCGCCAGGGCCGGGCTGCACATGGTGACGAACCCGCTGGACAACGCCGTGCTGCAGGGGCGCTTCGACACCGGGCCGATCCGCCGCGGCCATACCCGGGTGAAGCAGCTGCAGGAGGCGGGGGTCAACGTCTGCATCGGACACGACTCGGTGATGGACCCGTGGTACCCGCTCGGGTACGGCGACCCGCTGCAGGCCGCGTTCGTCCTGGTGCACCTCGGGCAGATGTCCGGCGACGCCGAGCTGCGGCGGCTCATCGAGATGATCACGACGAATGCCGCCGAGGCACTCGGCGTATCCGATTACGGGCTGCGGCTGGGCGGGCCGGCGGATCTCGTCGTCTTCGACGCGCCGTCCGAGGCCGAGGCGCTGCGGCTGCTGGCGCCGCGCACGCTGGTGCTGCGCGGCGGCAAGGTCGTGGCCCGGTCCACGCCGGCCCAGCACACGATCGTCTGGGCCGGCGCGGAGGAGCAGGTCACCTTCCGGCGGGAATGATGCCGGGCCGGTCCCGGTGCCTGCTGTGGCACCGGATCCCCCGGCGCCGGTCACCGGCCCGATGCCGGTCACCGGCCCGATGCCGGTCACCGGCCCGATGCCGGTCACCGGCCCGGCCGGTCACCTGGCGACGGTCACCGGCCGGGAAGGTCGGTTAGATCCGGGCCTATCGGACCGGCGGCGGGCACGACGGTCATGCCGTCCGGGATCATTAGCGCCTCCTCGCGACCGCTGTCGGGCTGCAGCCTAAAGAAGATCGCGTAGAGCGCGGCGGCAAGGACGAAGCCGACCTCGAACGTGATGTCGCCGAATGCCCCGACGTGCTTGGGCACCAGGCCCACGTAGTCGGTCTGGTTGGCGAACAGCCAGATGGACACCCCCATCGCGATGGCCATCGCCGCGAAGCCGGCCCACGGGTTGTGCTTGCGGTCGAATAGGAACCCGTCGACCCGCTTGCCGCGCCGCAGGAACTGGTCGGCGAAGAACACGCCGAGCCACGGGCCGATCCAGTACGAGATGACCAGCAGGAAGTTGTTGTACTTCTGGCCGGCGTCGCTGAGCCCCGACAGCGCCACGAAGAAGCCGGCCACGCCAAGCACGATGGCGATGACCGCGCGGCCCAGTGACGTCGGGAGCTTGATGCCCAGGGCCAGGAACGACATCGACCCCGAGTACACGTTGAGCGCGTTGGCGCAGATGGCGCCAAGCGCGATCGCGAGCAGCGTGATGTCCCCGATCCAGGTCGGCAGGTTGCTGATGAAGCCGGCCGTCGGGTTGCCGCCGTACTTGTCGAGGCTGGTGATCGTCGCGCCGGCTGCGCCCACGACTTCCAGGATGGCGCACGAGATGAACACGCCCAGGCCGGACCACAGGCCAGTGGCCTTACGGTTGGTGCCCGGCGGCAGGTAGCGGGTGTAGTCGCTGGCGTAGGGGTTCCAGCCGGCCGCGTAGCCGAACGCCGCTCCGAAGGTGATCAGGAATCCGCCCGGAATGCTGGCATGGTGCGTGCCCGGGTGGGACTTGGAAAGGATCACGATCGAGGCGATCGCGAAGATGATTACCAGGACGGGAAACGCGAAACGCTCGAACACGTGCACCAGGTTGTGGCCGAAGAACGCGACCGCGAGCTCCACCACGACGATGATCACGAGGCAGAGTTTGGTGTTCCAGTGCAGCAGCGCGTTCAGCGCGAACGCGCCGCTGACGCTGTTGACCGCGAACCAGCCGACGCCGGCGACGAGCGCGTTGAGGCCAGCGGGCAGGATGTTGCCGAGGAAGCCGAAGCCGATCCGGGACAGGATCATCTGCGGCACGCCGAACAGCGGACCGCGGGCGGCGAGCGCGCCCATCGTCAGGGAGCCGAGCGCGGTGCCGAGCACGAGCGCGAGCGCGGCCACCCAGAACGACAGGCCGAAGAACCAGACGCCGATGACGCCGACGAAGATTGTCGCGAACTCCATGTTCGGCGACACCCACGTCCAGAATTCTTGCAGCGGCTTGCCGTGCCGCTCGCCCAGCGGGATGAACCCGGCCCCGCCGGGCTCGACAGCCGCCACCTTGTCGCCGTAAGTGCCTTCACGTACGTCGGCCTCGATAAGTGCGGTCGCCGCCGCACCGCTGGATTCGGTCACCGCTGTGCACCCTTCAGTTGGATGTGAGCGCCTGCACGCCACCGCGCGGGCGGCTGAAGTGATCTCCGAGATGGGGACCTCGGTCCAGCCGCCGCCCCGGCTGACCGCGCTCACCCGGCCAGCCGGATACGGACCCGGGTCCAAGTCTGGCGGGTAATTGTTTCGACCATGCTTCCGATCGGGACGGTTGACGCCGCTTTCCCGACCGTCGCGGCTAGCAACACCTCACCGCTACGAGGCCACCAATACCACCACTACGATCGGCACCACCGTTAGCGATGCTGTGCTGCAGCCATGCGCCGGGAGCCGAGGCGGCCGACTGCCGCGGATCCGCTGATTGGTGAGGTCGGCTGGAGCCGGCTGACCAAGATATTTTCTCCTGCCCGGACTGAAACCGGACGAGCCCGCGTGCGACACTTCAGCTAGAATTCATCGAATTTTTTTTCGCATATTGGCCTGTTCTGTCGGTAGTGTTCGGTACTGTTGTCGAAGACAGGTTCTTCTGGTGCCGGCGGCCCGGAAGGGCAGGCGCCCAGCGGAGGAGGTGACCCGATGCCGTACGAGGAAGGTGATCCGATGCCGAAGCGGAGCGGCGGCGCGGGCCCCCCGGCAGGCCTGTCGTGGTCCTGGGAGATGGACTCCGATGCCCTTATGGCCGCCCTGGCGGAGCTGTCCCCGTCCTCGTCTCCGTCTGGAGGCGCCGAGCGGGACGCTGCCGGGGAGGAAGCAGACGCGGGGTGGGCGGCGGAGGACGCCTGGCGGGACGGGGCGGTGGATGAGCTGGAGTCCGGCGGGGGGCGTGGGGTTCCTTGGGGGGTGGTGGCGGGGCGGGTGGCGGAGCGGCTGGCGCCGGGCCCGGATCTGGCGGCGTGGCTGGCGATGGCGCCGGCGGCTGGTCTGGGGGACGGGGATCTGGCGGCGGCGGCGGGGTCGTGGCGGCGGGTGGCGGCGTGGGCGCAGGCGCGGGAGCTGGCGGCGGTGGCGCAGATCGCGGCGCGGGCGGCGGCGCGCGATGCGGACATCGGCACGGGGCCGGACGGGCGGCCGGCGCGGGTGCCGGGGTCGGCGGTGGCGGAGGTGGCGCTGGAGCTGACGTTGTCCTCGTACGGGGCGGCGGGGTGGGCGCACCTGGGGGTGGA
>JBEKFH010000185.1:0-9049 GCA_050013415.1 Streptosporangiaceae bacterium
GAGCGGCGCACCGGGGTGGCCAGCAGGTGCACGATGCTGCCGTCGTCGATCTCCGCGCCCAGCACGCTGGTGCCGATGATCAGCGCCGTCAGCGGCAGCACCACGGAGAACCCGAACACGCCGAGGATGTCGGCCGGCCAGGCGGCACGCTCCGGCCTGGCGATCTTCAGCAGCACCGTGACCAGGAGCAGGATCGCGGGGGGGATAGCGAAAAGGAACGCCCGCTTGCGGCCCATCGTCGCGCGGAACGTGATCCGCGCGACGGTGCCGTTGACAATGCCGGACATGTCGTCACTGCTTTCTCGCTGACCCGTTCCCGGATCGGCATGCGGTCAGGATGCGATGAGGTAGGCGAACACGCTTTCCAAGGACTCGTCGGTCGGCAGCAGCTCGCGCAGCCTGATGCCGGCGTCCCTGGTCAGGCTGGCGAGCTCCCTGGTGAAGGTGCCGTAATCCGATGTGCGTACCTGCAGCCCGCGGGCCGTCAGCTCCACGCCGGTGACAGAGGGCCGGCCAATCAGCCTCGCGCCGAGCAGGCGGTCGTCCGAGGTTCGCACCAGGAACACGTGCGGCCGGCTGGTCATCAGCCGCCTGATCGCGCGGAAGTCGCCGGACGCGGCGAGCCGGCCGGACACCATCACCTGGATGGTCCCGGACAGCCGTTCCACCTCTTCCAGGATGTGCGAGCTGAACAGGATCGTGCGGCCCTGCGCCCCGAGCCCGTGCAGCAGGTCCATCATGTGCAGCCGCTGGCGCGGGTCCATGCCGTTGAACGGCTCGTCGAGCAGGATCACCCCGGGATCATGTACCAGGGCCGCGGCCACCTTGATCCGCTGCCGCATGCCCTTGGAATACGTGGTGATCTTGCGGTCCTGCGCGTCCGCCATCTCGACGATCGCGATGGCGCGGCGGGCCGCCGCGCCGGGATCCGGCAGTTCGTGCAGCTTCGCGGTGGCCCGGACGAACTCGGCGCCGGTGAGGAACGCGTAGACCGACGCATGCTCGGGCACCAGGCCGACGGTCCTGAACAGCCCGGCGTTACGCCAGCTCGGCTGGCCGGCGACCGTCACCTCGCCCCTGGATGGCTCGAGGAAGCCGGCGATCATGTGCAGCAGCGTCGACTTTCCGGCGCCGTTGGGGCCGAGCAGGCCGGTGACGCCGGGCCCGACCGACATCGAGATGTCGTTGATCGCGACGACGTTGCCGTACCAGCGGGAGACGTTGCGCACTTCGATCGCGGTCATGCGATGCCGACCTTCCGGTACCTGGCGATCAGACCGCCGACGGCGACGCCGAGGAAGACCAGGACCATCAGCCCGTATGCGGGGCCGTAGCCGCCCGGGTTTGGAATGATGCCCGGCGTTGTGCCGCCGAGCCACTCCCTGACGCCGTCCAGCGCGGTGAACGGGCTGATCAGGCCGGCCAGGTGCTCCCCGGCCGGCACCGGGCCGGGGCCGGCGAAGAAGAGATGACCGTGCGGCGGCCCGGCGGCACCGGGGACCGGGACGGGCCGGCCCGCACCGCCGACCCGGGCCGCGATGTGGCTCAGCAGCCTGGCCAGCGTCCAGGTGAGGAAGAAGAAGATCGCGATCGTGCCCGTCGCGTAGGCGCGGCGCCCGCTGAGCGAGGCGAGCGCCAGGCCGATCGCGGCGAGCACGACGGCCCACATCAGCCCGACGAGCAGGCCGGGAACCAGGCCCCGCGTCTGGGCCCAGATCGCGCTGAGGCCGTGCGCCTGCAGGACCGTGCCCAGGTAGAGCAGCAGTTCCGGGACCTCGATCATGATCAGGCAGGCGAGGATGAACGCGGCGAGCTTGGCCAGCGGGTAGTCGATCCGGCGGATCGGCCGGGAGAAGTAGAGCGGCAGGACGTGGCTGCGCAGGTCACGGGAGACTAGCTCGGGCGCCTGCGCGGCGATGAAGACCGTCATGACCAGCACTCGCACCGCGGAGGTGTAGGTGTCGTAGTGCACGATGGGCGCACGCGATGCGCTGGTCGCCACGGCCACGGCGTTGGCGATCGCGGGCAGGCACATGATGCCGAACGCGATCACCGGAATGATCTTGGCCTTGACGCCGCGGCCGAAGCCGAAGGCGGAGCGCAGGCTGTGCCAGCACAGCGCCCGGGCAATCTGCGCCCGGCCCAGGCGCCTGCCGTCGTAGCGGCGGTAGCCCAGATCGTGGATGACGCCGGAGGCGGCGGCCGTTGCGGAGAGCGGAACATGGTCCCCCGGGACAGGGTCCGGTCCCGGGACGCGGGCCGGTCCCGGGACGCGGGCCGGGCTGGCCGGCGTCGGACTGGCTGCGTCAGCGGGCATCCGCCGCTCCCGTCATCTCGCTGCGCTCCGCCCGGTCGTCCTGGAAGAGTTCCTCGATCCGGTGCCGCCGGCGCTCCATCCGGTTCAGGGGAAGGCCGAGATCGGCGACGGCGTCACGGACCGCGTCATAGGTGCCCTCGCCGTCCAGCCTGACCAGCACCGCCCGGTCCTGCGCCGTCGGGCCGAGGCCGCGCCTGGCCAGCTCGTCCAGCAGCTGCCCGGTGCCCTCCTCGACCTCGATCACCAGCACCTGGCTCGCCTGGGTGAAGCTGACGACCGTGTCGGCCCGCAGCAGCTTCCCGCCCTCAATCGCGACGATGTGATCGCAGATCTGCTCAAGTTCGCCGAGCAGGTGGGACGCGACGACGATGGAGATGCCGAAGCTCGCGCCGATCCGGCTGATGAGCTCCAGCATTGCCGCCCGGCCAGCCGGATCAAGGCCGATGGTGGGCTCGTCGAGCAGCAGCAGGCGCGGGTCGCCGACCAGCGCCTGGGCCAGCTTCACCCGCTGCTTCATGCCCGTGGAGTAGGTGCCGATCTGCCGGTACCGCTCCTCGTACAGGCCGACGTGCCGGAGCGATTCTGCCGCGCGCTCCTTCGCAGCGGTCGGCGGCAGGCCGGACATCCGGCCCAGATGGGTAACGAACTCGGTGGCCGTGACGTCCGGCTGCAGGCAGTCGTGCTCGGGCATGTAGCCGGTCAGGCTCCTGATCTGCTCGCCATCGCGCTCGCAGTCGTGTCCCAGCACGCTCGCGCGGCCGTCGGTCGGGACAAGCAGGCCGAGCAGGATCTTGATCAGCGTGGACTTCCCCGCTCCATTGGCCCCGACCAGGCCAGTGACCCCGGGGGCCACCGACACGGTGAGCTCGTCGAGCGCGGTCACCTGGCCCGGATAGCGTTTTGTCAGGGCCCTGATGTCGATGACAGTCCCCGGCTCCGGTGCTCCCGGCAGGACCGCCGCCCGGGCCGGTGCGTCATCGGTCACTTTCCGCTGACCTCGCCTTCGTTCGCGATGCTCGCGCCGGGCTGTATGCCGCTGACTGGAACGCGCCCGCGGCTTTCGCGCCGTTCTTGGTCGACGCCCGCCACGATCAGCCGGCCGCCGGCGCGCTCCCCAGCATGCCCGCTGGCGCGGCCATCCGTCGTCATTCCGGAGAGTGAGGTTTCCGTCCGGCCCAGGTCGTGCCGGGATGCACTGGTCAGGCGCGCCGGCCCGCGCCGCGGGTACGCTCTGACTCTGGCGCGGCCCGCCCGCGCACGGACAGGAGATCAGCCGATGACCCGTGTCATCGACGGCAAGGCGATCGCCGCCGATATGAATGAGCGGACCGCCAAGGCCGCGGGCATGCTGCGCGAGCGCGGCGTGAGCCCGGCGCTGGCGGTGGTGATGCCAGCCGGCGACGAGAGCGCGGGCTGGTATGTGCGATCCATCGAGCGGGCGTCCGCCAGGGTGGGGATTGACTGCCGCGTTCACCAGCTTCCCCCGGCGGCCGACTCCGCGCTGATCATCAGCAAGCTCGGCGCGTTGTCCGACGATCCCGCTGTGCACGCGGTCATCTGCCAGGCCCCGCTGCCGGGGGGTATCGCGCTGGCGGCCGTCGGCTCCGCGATTGCCGTGGGAAAGGACGTTGACGGCGCCAGCCCGGCATCGCTCGGCATGCTCGCGGCGGGCCTGCCGGACGCCTTCCCGGCAGCGACGGCCGCCGCCGTGATGGAGATTCTCCAGCACGAGAACGTGCCGCTGCGCGGCCGGAGAGCCGTGGTGATCGGCCGCTCCACTGTGGTCGGCAAGCCCACCGCGCTGCTGCTGCTGGCCGAGGACGCCACCGTGACGATATGCCACTCGCGCACGCAGAATCTCGCTGACGTGTGCAGAGAAGCTGACGTCCTGGTGGTCGCGGCTGGCCAGCCGCAGCTTGTTGACGCCGGCTATGTCGCACCAGGCGCCGTCGTGATCGATGTCGGGGTCCATCCGGCGGCCGACGGCCTAGTGGGCGATGTCAGCACCGGGGCCGTCGCTGGCGTCGCCTCGGCGATAACCCCGGTTCCCGGCGGCGTGGGACCGGTGACGACCGCGCAGCTGATGAGCCACACGATCCGCGCGGCGCGCGCCTTGGCTGGTGAGAATGGGCCCGGCCGCTGATGAGCCACGCGGTTCGCGCGGCGCTCGGCAGTGGCCCAGCGAGATGAGGCGGGCCAGGATACGTCCGGGGCCCAGCGAGATGAGGCCGGCCGGGGTACGTTCGGGAACCAGCCGGGAGGGCGCGGAGTCCCGGCAGCGGCTTGCCAGGGTCATGCTGGCGGCGCTGCTGGTCGCGGCCGTGGTGACCGGGCTCCGCGGCGAGGTCCGGCCGGTCAGCTTCGGTGACGCACCGCGAGCCCACGGCCTCGCCGTTGGCCTCGCTCTCGAGGCCGTCCTCGCCCTGGCACTGATCGCCCTGGCCATCCGCCGGCGGCGAGCACCGGCCGATGCCGTCCTGGCGGCGAGGCTGCGCGGCGTCCTGGCGGCGGCGATTATTGCCGGGCTTATCGTCATCCCGGTTGCCCTGCTGCTGACCAGCCTGCTGGGGGGGAAAGCCCGGCACCAGCCGCCGATGCCGGCGCCGACCCTCGGTAACGGCTGGCTCAGGCGACTGAAGCTGTTCTGGTTGCATCTGCCGGTCGGCTCGATCCTCACCATGCTGCTCGTCCTCGCGCTGGCGGGGGCAATCGTGGCCTGCGTGATCGTGCTCAGGCGGCGGCCCGGTCAGCTGGCGGAAGCCTGGCCCGCGCCGGGGGACGACGAGGAGGCGCTCCGCAAGGCCGTCGAGTCCGGCCGGCTGGCGCTACGCGAGGTCGATGATGCCAGGGCCGCGATTATCGCCTGCTACCTGGCGATGGAAAGAAGCCTGGCCAGCGCGGGCACGGCGCGAGGTGCCGCAGAAACGCCGGATGAGCTGCTGGCCAGGGCCGCCAGCGCCGGCCTCGTCCGGGGCGGGGCTGGCCGGCAGCTCACGGCGCTGTTCTACGAGGCGCGCTTTTCCAGTCATCCGCTTCCGGCGGCGGCCAGGACCGCCGCGCAGCAGGCGCTCGGCGAGCTGGCCACGAGCATCGCAGCCCGGGCATCTGCTGCCCATGCAGGCGCTGCCCATGCAGGCGCTGCCCCGACGGTGGCCGGGCCGGGCGGCACCGGGCGGGCGAGACCATGACCGGCCGGCGCCGCCGTGAAGGGCAGATGCCGGCCGGCCGGCGCCGCCCGCAGCGGCAGGCCGGCGCCGGCCGGCACCGGGGAGCCGCGGCCTCGGCGTGGTCGGCCAACCCCGGCGATCCAGCCGATCCCACCGGGCCAGGCAGTCCACCCGGGCCGACGGGAGACGCCGGGCCGACGGGGGCAGCTGGGCCAGGCAGACCGACCGGCCCGATGGGAGCAGCCAGGCCGGCCGGCCGGGATGACAGGCCGGCCGGGGGCTGGCGAGGGGCGACCCCGGAGATCATCATCGCGGTGCTACTGGTCGCCGCCGCCGGCATCGCCGGCTACGCGCTGGCCGGCCCGGCCGCGCCCGGCGCGGTCGCCGTCGGCGCGGCCGTGGTCATCCTGATCGGGCTCCGCGGCGTGCTGCCGGCCCGGCAGGAACTGGCGCAGCCGGAGCAGGAAAGCGCAATCGGCCGCTACCCGGCCTCGTTCACCGCGTTCTGGCGCAAGCGCACGGGGCTGGCGGACGCCACGCAGTCGCTGATGTCCTACGACGCCGGGCTGCGGCCGACCCTGCAGCACCTGCTGGCAGCGCGGCTTGCCGAGCGACACGGGGTCAGCCTGCGGGATGATCCTGAGCTGGCCAGGCGGCTGCTGTGCCAGGACGGCCGCGACGAGGGGCTGTGGTACTGGGTGGACCCGGCCCGGCCGGCGAGCCGACCTGGCAGCACGGACGACAGCAAGCTGACCAGGCGGCCGGGCATATCGCCGCGGACGCTGGCCCTGCTCATCGACCGACTGGAGCGATTGTGACGGATCCGACCAGCATTCCGCCCGGCATGACCGGCCCGCCCGGCATGACCGGCCCGCCCGGCATGACCGGCCCGGCCGGCACGACCGGCCCGGCCATCACCCCCCGGCAGACCGCCGAGCGGTGCGCCGCGGTGCTCGACGAGATCGAGCGCGCGGTGGTCGGGCACCGCCGTGCGCTGGAACTCGTCATGATCGGCATCCTGGCGGGCGGTCACGTCCTGCTGGAGGACCTGCCCGGGCTGGGCAAGACGCTGATCGCCCGGTCGTTCGCGACCGCGCTGGGGCTGGACTTCGCGCGGATCCAGTTCACCCCGGACCTGCTGCCTTCCGACGTGGTCGGCGCGCCGCTGTATGACCAGCGCACCGGGCAGATGGTCTTCCGCCCGGGGCCGGTCTTCACTCAGCTGCTGCTCGCCGACGAGATCAACCGGACTCCCCCGAAAACCCAGGCCGCGCTGCTGGAGGCCATGGGCGAGGGCCAGGTCAGCATGGACGGCGAGACACGGCAGCTGCCGCGGCCCTTCGTGGTGCTGGCCACGGACAACCCGATCGAGTACGAAGGCACCTACGAGCTGCCGGAGGCGCAGCTCGACCGTTTCCTGATCCGGCTGCGGCTCGGCTACTTGTCCGGCCAGGACGAGGTCGCCATGCTGGCCCGCCGCATCGCACGCAAGACGGAGAACACTGCCCTGCGCCAGATCACCCACGCCGCCGAGCTGGTGGCGATGCGCGCCTCCCTTGAGCAGGTCGAGGTGTCCGGTGACCTGCTGGAGTACGTGGTGTCGATCATCCGGGCGACCAGGGAGAACCAGCAGATCCAGGTCGGCGCCAGCCCCCGCGGCGGGCTCGCGCTCGTCCAGCTGGCCCGCGGCCAGGCGCTGCTGCGCAACCGCGACTTCGTGGTTCCCGACGACGTCAAGTACGTCGCCGTGGCCGCGCTCGCGCACCGGATCACGCTGCGGCCCGAGCTGTGGGTGCGCCAGGTCAGCGCCGACGACGTGGTCGGCCGCCTGCTCTCGGCGGTGCCCGTGCCGCGCACCAGCCCGGCCGGCGCGCGCAGCTGACAACCCCGATGACGACCGCGATGACGATCGGGCACAGCGAAGCGCGGACAGCCGTGGTGACTCCCGGCCAGCCCCACCAGGTCGAGCTGAGCTGGGGACCAACGCGTCACGCCAGGCGCCTGCTCACGCTCGCCCTTGCCGGACTGACGATCGCGGTGCTCACGCGGCGGGCGGAGTTCGCCGCGACCGCCGCCCCGGCCCTGCTGCTGCTCGCCGCCTGGCGGCAGGACAGGCCGCGCAGGATCCTGGTGAGCGCAACGCTGACCGCACGCCGCATGATCGAAGGGGAGTACGCAGCCGTCCAGGTGACCGTGTCCGGCTACGGCGCTCTCGCGGTGGAACTGCGGATCGACCCCGCCAGCGCGATCACGCCCGGGCCGCCGGGCTCGGCCGCCGCTAGCGGCCCGTCCGACGACGGGCCGGCCGACGACGGGCCGGATCGGGACGCCCAGCCCAGCCTTCCGTTCCTGGCCACCCGCTGGGGCCGCCGTCAGGTCGGCGTCCTGGAGATCACTCTCCGGGACCGGTGGCGGATCAGCGAGGGCCGGGCGGCGGTGCCGCTGCCGTGGATCGACTGCTACCCGCAGCCCGCCCGTCAGCGCAGCAGGGTGGTGCTCAGCAGGCTGCCGAGCCGGCTGGGCGAGCACGCCGCCCGGGTGCCCGGCGAGGGGAGCGAGTTCGCCGGCGTCCGCGGGTTCATCCCGGGCGACCGTCAGCGGCGGATCAACTGGCCGGCCACCACCCGGCGGGGCAGCCTGCAGCTGAACACCTTCGCGGCCGAGCGCGTGCAGAACGTGGTCGTCCTGGCCGATGGCACCGCGGACGTCGGCAGTCCTGGCTCGACCACGTCCGACCTGGTACACCGCGGCGCCGCCGGCACGGTCAGGGCCTACCTGGCGGCACGGGACCGGGTCGGCTTCATCGCCTACCGCAGCCAGGTCAGCTGGATCACCCCCGGCACTGGTCAGCGGCAGTTTCACCGGGTCATGGATGCGATGCTGGCCGACCCCGGCAGCTGGAATGTGCGCAGCGGGATCCGGCGGCTGCCGAGGGCTGCCCTGCCACCCGGCGCGCTGATCATCGTGTTCAGCCCGCTGCTCGATAACCGGCTGGTCGAGACCCTGCGCGATTTGCGCGGGCGAGGCTTCACCTTGCTGATCGTCGACGTGCTGAACGCCGATCCCGGCGGCGGGAAGGACCGCTTCGCCGAGCTGGCCAGGCGGATATGGCGGATGGAGCAGGACGCCATCAGGTTCTCCCTGCGCGAGCTGGGCATCCCGGTCGTGCACTGGGACGGCGAGCAGAGCCTGGATGAGCCGCTGGCCCCGTACACCCGCCGGGTGATGGTGAGCCGCCGGTGACGCGCAAGACGAGCGCGCGGCTGACGGCGCGCGCACGGAGCACGGTGGCGGCCGGGCTGCTCGCCGCGGCCTGCGTGGCCTGGTCGGCGAGCCCGCTGGCGGGCGGCGGGACCGGCAGCCCCCTGGCGCTGATCGTCGGGATCAGCTGCGGCGCGCTGGCCGTCACCCGGCTCGCGGCCGGCGGCCGGGTGCTCGAGGCGGGCGTTTTCGAGACCCGGGTGGACAGGATCTGGCGGCTGCTGCTCGAGGTGCTGCAGGCCGGGCCGTGGGCCGGGGGCCTGGTCATCGCCGCGCTGGCGCTGGAGGCGCTGCACCCTTCGCG
>JBEKFH010000186.1:0-9045 GCA_050013415.1 Streptosporangiaceae bacterium
CCGCCGCCCGGCGAGCAGTCCAGGTAGACCACGGGGATGGAGATGTCCTGCAGGCTGGTCTGGCTGGCCGCGACGTAGAACGTGATCAGCCCGTCGGTCTGCGGGTTCAACGCCGTGTAGCTGCCGGCCGGCGGCGGTGACGTGGTCACGGCCGTGAGTGCGACGGTGCTCGTCTTAGGCGAGAGTGATCCCGCGGCCGTGACCGCCGGGGATCCCGCGCTCGCCATCCCGGCGGCGACGGCGCCAAGGAGCCCGGCGACCAGGACCAGGCCTTGCAGTCGCGCGGCCGAGCCGGGTCGGCTCCTTCGCGTGCAGCCAATGGCTGGTGCTTTCGTGAACTTGATCTTCATTGCGGTTGCCTTTCGTCCGGCCGGGACGGGTTCTGAACGCCGTCCGAGCGGTCCCGCGTAGCTGGCGGAACGTAAACCCAGCGTTAGCCCGGCCGGAGCTTGACGGCAGGGGCCGGGCGGCCCCATCGGGCGTGCGCGGTGTGGGCCGGACGGCCCAATTCACTGCTCGGCGGCCGGTCACGCCAGGCCAGGGAGGGCCAGATATTCCGCCCAGCAGCCGGTCACGCCAGGCGAGGAAGGGGCCAGCCTTCAGGTGGGAGGAGTGACTGGGTTGATGCCGGCCTGGAGGGCGTAGCGGACCAGTTCTGTGCGGCGGCGGGCGCCGGTCTTGTCCCGGATCCGCTCCAGGTGCGATCGCACCGTGTTGACCGACAGGAACAGCCGTCCGGCGATCTGGGCGTCGGTCGCTCCCCCGGCCACGAGCGCCACGATCTCCCTCTCCCTGTCCGACAGCGGGCCGGGGGAATCATCCGCCGTCTCCTGAACGGCGGCGGGAACGGTGATGGCGGGCTCAGCCCCGGGATCGGGCCCGGCTGCTGCGGCGGCCAGGGCGATGGCGTCGGCCTGGCTGAGCGTACGCCCGCGGGCGTACGCGGCCTCGAACGCAGGGTCGCCCAGCGTGGCGCGCAGATGAGCATGGTCACGGTCGCGCAGCCCCACCTCGATGCCCGCGAAAGTACGTCCGGCATGCTCGTCGGCGATGCCGTGCAGGGTAGCGGCGACGGCGGGATCGCCGTCGGCGCCGGCCGCCAGGGCCAGGCCGAGCAGCGCGCCGCGAATATAGGAAGACTTGACACCGGTGATCCGGGCTATTTCCAGGCTGTCGAGGAAGAGACGGCGGGCGTTGCGGAGATCGGCCTCGATGAGGTCGACGAAGCCCAGGTTCTCCCGCAAGCCGGAGGAGATGTTCGGGTAGCCATGGTTGTCGGCGAGCGCGTTCGCCTCCTGAAGGTGCGCCCGGGCCGCCCCAAGCTCCCCAGCCGCCAGTTCGTCGACACCGAGGTTTGTCAGCGTGATGGCGAGCCGGTAGTTGTCTCCGGCCGCCCGTGACACGGTGAGGGCTTCTTCCTGGTCAGCGAGGGCGGCGTCCAGATCGCCCGCTTCGCCCTTGAACACCGCACGTTGGCCGAGAAGGTCAGCAATCAGCCGGGGATCTCCAGTTGTCCGGGCCAGCCCGAGGGCTTCGTCGGCCTGGGCAAGCGCGGCAGGCAGATCGCCGTGCTCGTAACTGAACCAGCAGAGTTGAGCGAGGGCGTCGGCGATGACGGGGGCATCGGCGAAGCCACGGGCGATCCCGAGGGCCTCGTCGGCTAGCGACGAGATCGGCGAGTCGTCGCCGAAGCGGTCGCGCAGGTGGCAGCTCGCGTTCAGTGCCCGGGCCCGCGCCTGGGTGGGCATGCGGGCGTCGGGTCGCTCGAGCAGGACGGTGAGCGCCTCGAGGACTTCGCCGCCGTGGCCGCGCATGTTGCAGAACCATTGCAGCCCCGCGGCTAGCCGCAGGCCGGGCTCGGCACTGCCGGGATCGGCGATGCTGAACGCCAGCGCGGCGCGGATGTTGTCGAACTCGGCGTCGAGCCGGTCAAGCCAGACGGCCTCGTCCCGGCCGCGCAAGTGCAGGCCGGCGGTCTCGACCACAGCCAGGTAGTAATCGCGGTGCGCGGCGCGGGTTTCATCCAGCTCGGCGCCGGCCCGCACGGCGAGGCGTTCGGCGGCGTACTGGCGGACCGTCTCCAGCAGCCGGTAGCGGGTCGAGCCGCGGATCTCGTCGGCTTGCACCAGGCTCTTATCGACCAGCGCGGCCAGGTGGTCCAGGACCTGCCATTCTGCGGTGCCGCCTGCTGAGGCAACCGCTTCGGCGGCCGCCAGGGTCCAGCCCCCGGCGAAGACCGACAGCCGGTCGAGCACCATCTGCTCATCGGGGTTGAGCAGGTCGTAGGACCAGTCGATGAGGGCGCGGAGGGTCTGGTGGCGGGGCAGCGCGGTGCGGCTCCCCCCGGTCAGCAGCCGGAACCGCTGGTCGAGCCGGGAGCTGACCTCCTGCACCGACAGGGAACCCAGCCGGGCCGCAGCGAGCTCGAGGGCCAGCGGGATCCCGTCCAGGCGCACGCAGACCGCCGCCACCGCCGCTGCGTTGGCGTCGTCGACGGCGAAGCCCTGCCGGTGCATCGCGGCGTGCTCGGTGAACAGCTGCACCGACTCGAACGCGGCCAGCTGGCCGGGTTCGGCGAGATCGGCGGGCGGGACGGGCAGCGAGGAGACCCGGAAGACGTGCTCCCCGCTGACGCCCAGCGGCTCCCTGCTGGTGACCAGCAGATACGCCCGCGGGCAGGACCGCAGCAGGGCGTCGGCCAGCTTGGCGGCCGCGCCGAGCACATGCTCGGCGTTGTCCAGGACCACCATCAGGTACCTGTCGCCGACCGCATCAGCCAGGGTGTCCAGCACGGGCCGTCCCGGCTCCTCGCGGACACCGAGCACGGCGGCCACCGTGCCCGCCACCAGGTCGGGGTCGGCTACCGGCGCCAGCTCGGCCAGCCACACCCCGTCCCCGGCGCCATCCAGCGCCTCGGCCGCCGCCTGCACCGCGAGGCGGGACTTGCCGATCCCGCCCGGCCCGGTGATCGTGACCAGCCGGCGCCCCCCGGCCACCAGCGACCGCAACTCGGCCAGCTCGGCGGCCCGGCCCACGAAACCGGTGGGCTGCGAGGGCAGGTTGTGGCGCAGCGCCGGGTCCTCCAGCGACCGCAGCGGCCCGAACCGGCCGGCCAGGCCCGGCCCGGTCACCTGGAACACCCGCTCCGCCCGGCCCAGATCCCGAAGCCGGTGCTCGCCCAGATCCGCCAGCCCGACCCCGCCCGGCAGCCGGTCAGCCAGCAGCTCGCGCGCCGCCCCCGACACCAGCACCTGCCCGCCATGCCCGGCCGCCAGCAGCCGGGCCGCCCGGTTCACCACCGGGCCCACATAGTCACCGTCGCGCTGCACGCAGATCCCCGCATGCACCGCCACCCGCACTCGGATGGGCAGGCCGGGCGGCCACGTCTCCGCAGTGACAGCCCGCTGGATGGCCACTGCCGCCGCCAGCGCAGCGGACGGGTCGGCGAACACCGCGCGGAACGCTTCGCCCGCCGTCGTGAACACATGGCCGCCCGCAGCCTCGACCTGCTCGCGGACCATCCGGCCATAACCGGCCGACGCCTCCGCCATCGCCTCGCGGTCGGCCTCCCACAACCGGATGCTGCCCTCAACGTCGGCGAACAGCAACGTCACCGTGCCGGAGGGTAACCCCATCTGCTCATTGTGCACCCCAAGGTCCCCCGCCCGATCAAGCGCGCTCGACCTGGGTTAAGCGCTCCCCCCGCCGATCCGCGAGTCTGCGAATCCTGCCGTGGCTCAGCCTTCCGGTGCGCGCGTGAAACCGCCGAGGTGATGCGGGTAGACGCTCAGCGCGACTCCCGATCCGGCCCGCTGCTGGAGCATCCGCAAGATACCTTCGGTCGGCGTTCCGAATACCTGGATGCCCGTGGTGGCCTCCAGCGTCCGGGCGTAGGCATCCCGGGCGCGGTCACCGATGATGCCCATATGGAACTCCAGGGAGGCGGCGTCCGGATGGACCTGGACGACGGTAACTTCGCTTCGGTCCTCATTGACGTACTCGTTGAAGGCAATCAGCCGTGGCTCATTCGCCTCGACGAAGCGTGACAGCCCCGGCACGCGCTGCTGCTCGGCGTCGAATCTGCCGTCCCTGAGCCGGTTGGTGGCGATGAAGATAAACGGTCCGGGCATATGGCTCCTTCATTATTGTCCTGCGACTGACTGACTGATTGGCTGGCTGGGAACGCGGCGCTGGCGATTTCCAGCGCTACTCGTTGAGAAGCTGCTCGCGCAGGATGTCTGCGTGCCCGCAGTGCTGGGCGAGCTCGCGCAGCAGGTGGAGGTAGACCCAGCGCAGCGGGAGCGGGCCGCGCCGGTTGCCGTGGAGTATGTCGTCCAGCCCGAGGGATGACGTCGCGCGGCGTGATGACTCGCATGCCTCGCGGTGCGCGCGCCGGACGGTGGCAATAGTGTCGTTCTCATCGAGGATGAACGACTCGCCTGGCGTCGCGGGAATGCCGATCTCGGCACGTGACCTGCCCGTGATGCCCTCGTCGAACCAGACCTTCTCGACGAAGGTCGCGTGCTTCACCAGGCCCAGCAGCGTGGTCCGGGAGGGCACCAGCGACCGGCGCGCCTGTTCCTCGGTCAGGCCGTCCAGGCAGTCATTGAGCTCACGCCGGTGCTCGTCGAGGAACGCCTCGAACTGGGCCCGAAGTGGCTGATCGATGACGTCCTCGGCGGACGCCGCCGGCAGGGAAGGCATGCGCGCAGCATCCCAGGACAGTTTCCCCGGAGCAACTGACTCTGATCCGCAGCTGCAGCAGCGAGATGTGGTTCTGGAAGGGCCCGCGCCGTGGCACTTCATCACAGTCCCGGAGCTTGCATCTGCCCGCCGATGAGTTCCGCTGCGCCGGGGCGTCTTACACAATGTGGGGACAACTACCGCCCAGGAGGCAGCGCGGCTGACCCGGAGTTGCCATCGGCCGCAGGACCGCCGGCGATCGTAAAGGAGCAACGGATGACCAGCATGCCGCAGATCGTTTCAGCCGGGCAGTGGCAGCAGGATCGCGACGATCTGCTCAAGGCCGAGAAGGAAGCCACTCGCGCGCTTGACGCGCTCGCCGCGCGCCGCCGCCGACTCCCGATGACCAGGTTCGACAGCAGCCGGTATGTCTTCGACTCGCCAGCCGGCCCGAAAACCCTGCTCGACTTGTTTGCCGGGCAGCCGCAGCTCGCCGTCTACCAGTTCATGGACAACGGGCCCGACGACTACTGCCCGGGCTGCACCCACTTCACCAACAACGTCGCCGGCCTTGCCGCGCTCATCGACACCGGCGTCAGCTGGGCGACGGTGTCCAACATGCCGCTCGCCCAGATCGAGGCATACAAGGCGCGGATGGGCTGGACGATGCCGTTCGTGTCCTCCCGCGGCACCACGTTCGCCGACGACTGCGGCGCAGGCGGCGGCTTCATGCTCAGCGTGTTCCTGCGCGACGGCGAGGATGTCTACCGGACCTACAACACCACCGCCCGCGGGGTGGACCGGCTCCTCTTCGTCAACAACGTCCTCGACCTCACCCCGTACGGGCGCCAGGAGGAATGGGAAGATTCCCCGGCTGGCTGGCCGCAACATCCCACGTACGGATAGGCGAGGCGGGTCGGCGGATCGTTCTGGCGGATCTGCCCGGATTGTTCTGGCGGGTCGGCGGATCGTTCTGGCGGATCTGCCCGGATTGTTCTGGCGGGTCGGCGGATCGTTCTGGCGGATCTGCCGGATCAGCCTGGCAGGTCGGCGGATCGTTCTGGCGGGTCTGCCCGGATCGTTCTGGCGGGTCTGCCCAGATCGGCTGACTCATTGCGGCATCATCGATCCATGACCAAGGCTGCCGCGCTGATCACCGGTGCTTCGGGCGGCATCGGCCGGGAGATCGCCCGGCAGCTGGCGGCCGCGGGGCTGACCGTGCATGTCGGTTCCCGTGACCCCGAGCGGGGGCAGCGCGCGGCCGGGGAGATCGGCGGCGACGCGCGCCTGCTCGTGCTGGACGTGACCGACGGCAGCAGCATCGCTGACGCCGCCGGCCAGCTTCACGATCTGGACATCCTGGTCAACAACGCCGGAATCATGGTCGACGGCACGACCGCTCCCGAGGCGGATGCCGACAGCTTCCGCCGCACCTACGAGACCAATGTGTTCGGCGTCGTCGCGGTAACCAACGCCTTCTTGCCCGCGTTGCGGCGATCCGCGCATCCGCGCATCGTCAATGTCTCCAGCGGCACCGGATCGCTGGCCTGGAGCACGGGACCGAATCCGCAGTTCCCCTACCAGACCGGGGGAACCGGCGCCGCCTACCGGTCGTCGAAGACCGCGCTGAACGCCCTGACGGTGTACTACGCGCAGGCACTCGCCGCGGACGGCTTCAAGGTCAATGCCCTCGCCCCCGGGCTGCGGGCCACGAACCTGAACGCCCGGGCAGCTGCCAGCGGCGGAGATCCGGCCGAGGCAGCAGCCGGCGCGGTCTGGCTGGCGATGCTGCCCGATGACGGACCTACCGGCCAGTTCTTCTCCTGGGATGGCACCATCGCTCCGTGGTGACACCCGACGCCCCGCGTCTCCGCTACGCGCCGCGCGCCTCTAGGGCGTCAAGATCCCGCTCGGCGTACAGCCGGTGCTCCCACTCCTCGTTGAGGATGCACAGCAGGCACTCACGCACTGGGTAGCTGCGAGATTCCGGCCAGCCGGGGCCCTCGACCGGATCGGTGCGGCCGTCTAGCGACGCTCCGGTCAGGCCCTCGATGACCTGGCCCACGGTGGACATCCGGTCGCGGCGCAGCTCGAGCACCACGTCCAGCGAGGGCCGCGCGTCGCGGTCGCGCGGCACCCCCGGTGTGTCCGGCATCTCGTCCCACGGCAGGCCCAGCGCGTGCCATGGTGACGGATCGCCGAGGATCGCCCGCCGGATCCAGGAATCGGTGGCGAACACCAGGTGGCGCAGCGTCTCGATGAACGACCACTCCCCGTCGACCGACTCGTGCAGCAGCGCGGGCGGCAGGCGGCGGGCCCGCTCGACGGTCTCGCCCCAGAGCCGCTCCAGGACGTTCCACGCCTCGCCGAAGCTGGCCGGGTCAGCCGGGCGCATCCTGGCCCGGTCGGGATACCGCCGGTTGAGCTCGGCGTCGACCAGGGGGCCGATGTCGACGCCGTTGATGGTCAGGTTCTCGATCTCGCCGTTGATGTCGACGCCGATCAACTCGGCGCCGCGCATCACGACCCCGCTCAGGTCGACACCGCGGAACCGGGCGCCAGTCAGGTCGACGGCGCTGAGCTGCGCGCCGCTGAGGTCAGCGCGCTCGAACCGGGAGCCACGCAGATCGGCACGGATGAAATCAGCCATGCCACGACGCTAACGTCACCTGCTGACGATCCGCCGGCACATATCCGCCTCACATCAGGGCGGTCACTGATCGTCGCGGGCGGAGCAAGGGCGTCGAGGTGAGCAGCACCTCATCTTATACCTGATTAGTTGAGCAATACATGCCTCAATGTACGAATCAATCTAACAATATCTGGTATAAGTCAAAAATGGGCCGGAGGCTGAAGGATTATTTGCGTAGATTATGGTTATTTGCCGGGCCCGGCCGGACAATGCTGCGGGTGCCGTCACGGACAGCTCAGCCTGAGCAGGTCCAGCTGACGGTGCCCGACAGCGTCGGCTTCCCCGGGCTCACGGCCGTGGCATTGGCGAAGGTGAAAGTCCCCGAGCCGTTGGCGTCGATGGTCACCGAGACCGTCGCCTTCGGGGAGAGCGGGTCGTAGCCGGGACCGCTGCCGACGATGATGCTCGCGCCGCCGCCGCTGATGAACGCGGCATGCCCGTAGGTGCCCGGTCCGGTATAAGGCACGACGCTGGCATTGAAGTACGTGCTGCTCCCGGCCGGCGGAGTCGGGATGGCGAACTCCGGCTTCAGGCCGGCGGGTGCGCCGGTTCCCTTGGCGCCGATGGCAGCGCAGGAGCCCGGCGCGGCGGTGGAACCGGGGTAGCCGATAAATGTCGACTGCCTGGTGACCGCGCCGCGCAGCTGGAACGTGCCATGGAAGGCGACGAGCCCGGCGATGGGCGTTCCCGTCGGCGCAGCGGCCGTGCTGGTGGTTCCCGCCGGGCTGGTGCTCGCAGGGGGGCTGGCCGCCGGAGTCCCGGACGACCCGCCGCAGGCGGCCAGCACCCCCGTGAGCAGGACGCTGGCAAGTCCAGCCGCCGCCTTCGCTGCCCGGTGTCGATGCCCGGCTGGCATTGCCGCTGTCAGCTCTGTCGGACATTGCATGAGATAAGTCTGGCACCATCCAGGCCAGCGACGGTCACTTTATTCCGGCTCCGGCTGGCCTTCCGCGCCCGTTCCGGCTGGCCTTCCGCGCCCGTTCCGGCTGGCCTTCCGCGCCCGTTCCGGCTGGCCTTCCGCCCCCGTCCCGGCTGGCCTTCCGCGCCCGTTCCGGCTGGCCTTCCGCCCCCGTCCCGGCAGGCATTCCGCGCAGTCCCGGCTGGCCTTCCGTCCGGTCGGCAGGCAGCAAGCCGGCTCGGCCGGTGCCATGCCGTGACCAGGGGCCGATGTCGTGGCGCTGGCCATCACTCCCGGCCCGGAGCACGGTAGCCGGAAGCCGCCCGATAGCCTGGCCCCTGGCGGCGGCAGCCCCACCGATCGAGGACGACCCGACGCCGACCCGAGAGAACGACCCGACGCCGACCCGACGCCGACCCGACGCCGACCCGACGCCGAGCCGAGAAGACCCGAGACGCCGGCCGAAGACGCCGACCAAGACCCGAAGACGCCAACCCAAGACACCGTGACGCCGGCCAAAGACACGGTGGCTCTGCCCCGGATCCCGCTATTCTCGCTAGTCATCACCGGGATGACCGGGGAACCAGGTCCTGGCGTACTGCCAGCCCACCTGGCAGCGGGCACCGCAGCGGACGCCGCAAGCGCCGTTGACAGCGCAGGAAGGCCCCGCAGTGGAGGAGGGACGAGTGGGTAAGCCAGCATCACCCCGGGCTCGTAGCAGCTCAGGCGGCCACCCGCGGCGCCCGTCACTGGGCGGCGGCATTCCCGCCCA
>JBEKFH010000187.1:0-8977 GCA_050013415.1 Streptosporangiaceae bacterium
CGGGGAGTCCAGGCCACCCGCATCCACACCATCGACGTGCCCCTGGCCGTTGTCCGGAATCTGGGCTGCGTGGCCACATATCCCGTCAGGCTCACTTGCGCCTCATTGAACATCATGCCAATCCTCCGAGTTCTGACCGGGGCAGGGCGCGGTCGCGTCCTCCCGAGTTCCGCCGGTGGCAGGGCGCGGTCGCGTCCTCCCGAGGCCGCCGGTGACACGGCGCCGGGGCGCTCACACGCCGACGCCGATGACACCGTGCCTTCGCGCTCACACGCCGACGCTCGCGGCACCGCGCCGTCTGGCTTGCCACCAACGTCGCCGGCTGGGCGGGATGCCGCGCGGTCCGGCCGCATCCTGTGGACAGCCGCTCTCGGCACCCGGTTCTGTGGACAGCGAAATTCCGAAAAGGCCCGCAACAGGGCATGATGCGCCCGCCCGGCCGCCACCCGGTGGCGACGGCGATCAGGCCGCCACACGCCCCGGCCGCCACCCGGCCGCCACCGCGATCAGGCCGCCACACGCCCCGGCCGCCACCCGGCCGCCACCGCGGCGACCGTGATCAGGCTGCGACCAGTTCCGACGGCTCGGCGATCACGTCCACCAGCGCGCCATTGCGCAGCACGGTGATGGCCATAGGCCGGCCGATCGCCTCGGCGAACATCAGCCGCTGCAGGTCCTGCGCGGCGCTGACCGGCTGGCCGGCAGCAGTCAGCAGCAGGTCCCCGGCCCGCAGGCCGGCCCGGGCGGCCGGGCCGTCAGGGACCACCTCGGCGACACGCAGCCCGCTGGCGCGCCCGAAGCGCTCCCGCAGCGCCGCGGCGAGCGGCGCGGGCACCGTTACCAGCCCCAGGTACGCGCGCCGGACCCGGCCGTCCCGCATAAGCGCGCTGATGATCCGCCTGGTGGTCGCGTTGACGGGCACGGCCAGCCCGAGCCCGACTCCCGCCACGGCCGTGTTGATCCCCACCACGCGCGCATGCGCGTCCGCGAGAGCCCCGCCCGAATTGCCCGGGTTGAGCGCCGCGTCAGTCTGGATCACGTCCTCGACCAGTCGGGCGGCCGCCCCGCTGCGCGTCGGCAGCGAGCGGCCGAGCGCGCTGACCACGCCGGCGGTGACCGAGCCCGTCAGCCCGAGCGGGCTGCCGACGGCCACCACCAGCTGGCCGACGACGAGCTGATCCGCCTCGCCGAGCTCGGCAGGCGGCGGCGTCGGCCCGCTGGCCCGGACGATGGCCAGGTCGGAGAGCGAGTCCGCGCCGACGACCGTGAACGAAGCGCTCGTGCCGTCGTCGAACAGCGCCGTCCCGCCCTGAGCCCGGCCCACGACATGAGCGTTCGTCAGCAGGAACCCGTCACCGGTGTAGACCACAGCCGAGCCGAGGCTCTCCCCGCCGGATCGCGCCGCCGACCGCGGCACCCGCAGGCTGGCCACCTTCGGCCGGAGCGCGGCCGCCACCGCCGTGACGATCTGCGAATATCCGTCGAGGGGCGATTCAGCTGTCATGTCGTCCTCCAGCACTGTGGATTACAACATTACAACCAAGGAGTAACGCGGCCGTTCAGGGCTGGTCGCTCGCGACGGCAACTCACCCCGGAACCAGAACGCCGCCGTTCAGGGCCAGCCGCCCGCGATGCGCAGCTCACCCCGGAACCGGAACGCCGACGTTCAGGGCTGGCCGCCCGCGATGCGCAGCTCACCCCGGAACCGGTCGAACTCGAGCAGTTCGTGCTCCACTGCCACGACGACCATCTCGCTGGCCACCGCGGCCATCCCGGCGCGCATGGCCGCCTCGACGCGCTCGTGCTCATGCCCGGCGGCCACCCGGACCAGGTTCATGCAGCCGGACGCCGTCAGCCAGCCGAGAAGCAGGATCGCCGCGATCATCAGGCCGATCCAGGGCAGCAGCGACAGGTCGTCGAACAACCGGGACGGGACATGGCTCGCCGCGTGAAACGCGCCGAACACCACGATCACCGCCATCCAGGCCACGCCCACGATGACGCAGCCGAGCAGCAACCCCTGCCAGGCCCCGACGAGCCGCCACCAGCCATCGACCCTGTTCTCGAACGGCAGCGACTCCCCGATCGCGGCGCCGAGCGCGCCGGGAATCTCCGTCTCCGCGGAGCGCGCGGCGGACCGGACTGTCTGCGACCAGGGCATCGGCAGCGGCTGGCCGACCTGGTCGGCCACCGCGGTGAGCGCGGTGTCGATCTCCGCCTGCTGCGCGCCGGACGGCCCGGCCGTCACCTCCCGCAGCTCCTTCCAGAGCTTGCCGAGCCGGACCTTCCTGGCGGGATCGCGGCCCGCGACGCGCTGGGCCAGCCAGCCAAACGGCCAACCGACGTAGTCCATCGCCCGGAGCTCTCGGGCGGTCTGCAGGGACTCGCCGACGGCCGACACGCCCGCTGCCCGCGAGAACGCCTCGACCAGCAGCTCCGCCGTGTCCTCGGGCAGCTCATGCGCGGGCCCGGCCTCCGCCTGGCCGGTGAACTCAGCCGGTTCCCCGGCGTAGGGTACGAACCTGGCCACCACGGCGTCGACGTCCGCGGAGATACGGGCAGTGGCGGCGCCACGGGCGGACACCGTCTGGATGAGCAGCTTGCGCAGCTCCTCGATGCCGCCGCCGTTGAGCGCGGAGGTCACCAGCACCGGGACATCCTGCAGGTTCTCGGACTCCAGCAGGCGGCGCAGATCATTGACGCAGTCCTCGGCCTGTTCGGGCGACAGCCGGTCCGCCTGGTTCAGCACGACCGCGATGACCTCGGAGTGACTCGCCAACGGCACCAGGTAGCTGCGGTGCACCGCGGCGTCCGCGTACTTCTGCGGGTCGAGCACCCACACCATCAGATCCGCGAGCCCGACCAGCCGGTCGACCTGCCCGGAGGCGCCTGCCAGCACAGAATCGTGGTCGGGCAGGTCCACCAGGATCAAGCCCGCCAGCGACTCCTCGCCGCGGTCCAGCGCGCTGGACCGCGCATAACGATGCCGGCGCGGGACGCCCAGCCATTCGAGCAGGGATCCGGATCCGGCCACGCCCCAGACGCACGCGTGCGCGTCCCTGGTCACCGGGCGGGTGACGCCGACGGCCGAGAAATCCGCTCCCGCCAGCCGGTTGAAGAGCGACGATTTCCCGCTGCCGGTACCGCCGGCCAGCGCGACGACGGTGTGCGCGGAGGACAGCCGCAGCCGCTGGCCGGCCTGGGCAAGGAGCTGCTCGGCATCGCTGAGCAGCTCCTCGCTGAACCCGTCAGGCCCGGATCTGGCGGCGGCGATCTCGACGAGCCGTGCCAGCGCGGTCAGCCGGCCGGACAGGCTGGATCCCGGCGTACCGGATCCCACAAGGTCGGAGCCGGGCGAACCCGAACCCCGAGTGGCCGAACCCGGCGGACCCGAACCCGCGCCCGAGCCGGGCGAATCCGCGCCCGTGACCGAACCCGGCGAATCCGCGCGCGTGACCGAACCCGGCGAATCCGCGCGCGAGCCCGCTATGCCCGGCCCCGGCTCGCCCGAGCCCGGCTCGCCCGAGCCCGCCGCGCCCGAATCGGGCGAACCAGAGCCCGGAGTGGCCGAACCCGCGCCCGAGCCCGGCGAACCCGAAGCCGGCGAACCCGAGCCCGAACCCGGGTCACCCGCGCCAGGGCCGGGCGAGCCAGCGGGCGTCTCGCCCGGCGGCTGTCCGGATCCGGGCAGCAGGTCTGTCATCGCGCCGCCTCGAGTGCCGACGCGATCTCACGGAGGTGATCGGCCGCGCTGTCATCGGGGATGCCTGCCGAGTCGACGATCTGGGAAAAGCGCACCGCTTCCTCCCGCATCAGCAGGCCAATCCTGTCGTGCAGGTCGGCCCGAGCCCTGGTCTGCAGGTCGCGCAGCGGGCCGGCGCCGAACATCGATGTCAGCAGGTGTCGCGGCACCACGCTGGTGCCCTCGTTCGCCGGACCGCCGCCCGCGTTGTCACCGAGCAGCCCGATCGTCAGCACCAGCGCGAGCGGTTCCTCGTCGAACGATACGACCCGGGCGATCGAGCGCTTGGTCACGTTCTCGGCCTTAACCAGGCGCATCACATGATCCTGCCATGCGCTGATCGCCTGGGACGTTCTCCTGGCCAGGTCAGGGGCTGACCGGCCGAGCCCGTCGGCGCCTTTCCCGCCGCTCGCGCGCTGGCTGGCCGCAGCCTTCCTGCTGCCCCCGGCCGGGCCCGCTCCGTTCCTTGCTGCGCCGTTCCTTGCTGCGCCACTCCCTGACGCCTCGTTCCCTGACGCCTCGTTTGCTGACGCCTCGTTTCCTGACGGGCCGTCGTGGCCTTCGGCCGGCCCCGGCGGCTGGCCAAAGGCCAGCCCGGCCTGTTCGGAGAAATCCATCGGCCCGCTGTCCTCGGCGCTGACGTCAAGCTCGGCGAGCAGCGGGCCGCCGGCGGCGTGCTGCCGCCAGCGGGACACCGCGTCCTCGGCGGCCCGGTCAGCGACCGAGGCGACGAGCGACTCCAGCCCCGTGCGCAGCGCAGTCTTGAGCGCGCTGGCCCGGGTCGACATGCGTCGATTGCGAGGACGGCTGGCCACGCCGCCGCCGCCGCGGCGCACCTGGAGCATGCGGAGCAGGTCCCCGGTTCCGGTGAAATCCTGCCAGCGGGCGAGAATCTCACCCCGCAGC
The DNA here is from genome assembly GCA_050013415.1 of Streptosporangiaceae bacterium. Taxonomy (GTDB): domain Bacteria; phylum Actinomycetota; class Actinomycetes; order Streptosporangiales; family Streptosporangiaceae; genus Palsa-506. Next base: position 4,649 of record JBEKFH010000187.1, read on the forward strand.
AGCGAGCCGTTCCTGGTGGCCTCGTCGATCCGGGCAAGTCCTTCCCCATACGCATCGTCAGCCGCGGCTAGCAGTTCGGCGCGGAGGGTGAGCTGGGCATCAACCTGGCTGGCCAGTGCGGGCAGCCTGGTACGGAAGGTGTCAAGAACCCCGGACATCGTCTGGGTGAGGATGGCGACCCGCCGGTCCTCGCGGGCAGCGGTGTCCTCCAGCCATTCCCTGATCGGGCCGTACACCTCGGCCGGGAGCCTGCCGTCGGTGAGCACGGTCTCCGCGATCACGAAACGCCGCACATCACCGAGCCCGTTGGCCGCGAGCATCGCGTCGAAGTGGGTCGTCAGCTCAGCCGCCGACGCTGATGGAACTCTGGAGAGGACGATTCCCAGGGATGCACCGCGTTCTCTTGCGTGCTGAAGTAGTTCCCAGACGGCCGCGTCGGCGTAACGGGTCGCGGTGGTCATGAAAAGCCACAGGTCAGACGCGTCGAGGAACTGATGGGCGAATGCCCGGTGTGCCTGCACGACGGAATCGATGTCGGGCGTGTCGAGCAGGGCGACGCCCTTGGGCATGCCCTCGCTGGACGCCAGCACGAGCAGCCCGTCCCGGCCGGGCATGGCCAGCCCTTGCTGGCGGACCCGGGGCAGGGTCGGCAGGAAGACATTCTCCGCGAACCAGTCGACCTCGCTGGGGTGGCTGGCCAGCACCGGGCTGTTGGTCGTCGGCCGGCGGATCCCCGTGTTGCTGACCTGCTTGCCGACCAGGCTGTTCACGAGCGTTGACTTGCCCGCGCCGGTCGATCCGACCAGCGCGACAAGTACCGGGGACCCGGACTCGCGCAGCCGCGGCAGCAGGTAGTCGTCGATCTGGCTCAGCAGCTTGAGCCGTTCCGCCTTTGCCTCCAGCACTCCAGGCGCCTGCAGGAACAGCGGGGCATCGAGGATGCGGCGCCGGGCATCCAGCAGCGCCTGCTCCAGCCGGCCCGCTTGGACGCGCCTCGCACCCGCGCTGAACCGCGCCGGGCCCCTGGCCGAAGCCGCGCCGGCCGCAGGCGCGCCGGGCACGGCCGCGGGCGCGTCGCGGGGCGCCGACGCCGTCGGCGGGCTCTTTCGTTCCATCATGCTGCCCGGCCTCCAGGCACCGGCAAGCTGCCGGTCACTGCGCCGGCCTCCGCAGTAGATCATTACCCCACTCAGGGCTATTACCATGCACCCGACCCGCGTCGGGCAGGAACATGTCCCCCGCCGCCCCATTCGCCGGGCTGCCACGCAGTCCGGCAATCTGCGCCGCGATCGTCACGACCTCACCCACCACCACGACCGCCGGGGGCCGGATACCTGCCTCGGCGGCATCGCGGGCGACGGCATCGAGTTGCGAGGTGATGTCGCGCTGCGTGGGCAGGGTGCCGTCGGCGATCACCGACACCGGGCTCTTCGGATCACGGCCGCCGCGGATCAGCTCGGCCGCGATGACGGCCAGGTGCTCGGTCGCCATGAGCAGCACGAGCGTGCCGCGGGACGAGCCGAGCGCGGCCCAGTTGACCGTGGAGCGGCTGTCACCCGGCGGGACGTGCGCCGAGACGACATGGAACTCCTGGACCAGGCCGCGGTGCGTGAGCGGTACCCCGGCGGCCGCGGGCACGGCGATCGCGCTGGACACGCCGGGGACCACGGTAACCGGCACGCCGGCCCGCAGGCAGGCCAGAACTTCCTCGGCGCCACGGCCGAACACGAACGGATCGCCGCCCTTGAGCCGGACGACGAAGCGGCCGGCCGTCGCGCGGGAGACGAGCACGGAGTTGATGTACTCCTGGGCCATGGCCCGGCCGCGCGGAATCTTGGCGGCGTCGATCACCTCGACGTCGGGCGGCAGTTCCGCCAGCAGCGAGCGCGGGACCAGCCGGTCGGCCACGACCACGTCCGCCTCGGCGAGCAGCGCGCGGCCGCGCACCGTGATCAGGCCCGGATCCCCGGGGCCGCCGCCGACGAGCGCCACCCCGCCGCGGCGGCGGACCCTGCGGGTCCCGACCGCTCCCGAGGTCAGTGCGCCGATCAGCGCGTCCCTTATCCCGGCGCTGCGCCGGGGGTCACCGCTCAGTACCCCGACCCGCACGTCGCCCGACTGTCCCGACGCCGGGGTCAGCGCCCGGGAGGCGGCGGCGTCATCAGCCCGGACGCACCAGATGCCCGCGGCATCGGCGTCGGCCGCCACCGCGGCGTTGACCACGGGATCGTCCGTGCAGGCGCAGACCAGCCAGGCCCCGGCGCAATCGCCGCTGGCGTAACCGCGAGCAGCCCAGCGCAGCCGGCCGGCCGCGGCAAGATCGTGCAGGACGGTGCTGAGCTCGGGAGAGACAATGACCACCTCGGCGCCCGCGTCCAGCAGGGCGGGCACGCGCCGGGCGGCCACCGCGCCGCCGCCGGCGATCAGCACGCGACGGCCAGCCAGGCGCAGCGCCAGCAGGTAAGGCGCTCGATCGGTGGCGACCACGAGAGTCCGCGCTCCTTCACCTAGGCCCAGGTGACTGAGGGTAGCCGCTTGCCCGGGCTCGGCGGAACGGCGCCCGGCGATGCGGCACGCCGCCGAGCCGGCCACCAGCCCGGGCCACCTGGGCGCCGGCGGCGGATCACGCCGCCGGCGATCACCGGGACCCGGCTGGCGCGGGCCCGGCTGCCTCGCCTTGGTCTGCCTCGCCTCGGGCTGCGGCGGAGCGGTCCGCGGCGGCGCGGACCAGGGCGTCGAGCGCCGCTGCGGCCACCGCCGAGCCGCCCTTCTCGGAAACGTTGGTCAGCGCGCGCAGCCCGCTCGCCCGCAGTGCGTCCTTCGCAGCCGCAGCGCCGACGAACCCGGCCGGCATCCCGATGACGAACGCAGGCTCCACCTGCCGGGACAGGATCTCCTCCAGCGCCGACGGCGCGCAGCCCACGACCCACACCGCGCCAGGCCCCACCTCGCCGAACGACAGCCGCACGGCAGCGGCCGCGCTGGTGATGTTCGCCGTACGGGCGAGCCGCTGGGCCAGCGGTTCACCGGCCTTGCAGACGACCGGGCAGGCGGTGATCCCGGCCGCGACCATCGCGCCATCGGCGACCACCGCGGCGGCGTCGGCCAGGGCATCCACGGCCGCGTTCAGCGCTTCCTCATCGCAGACCAGATCCGTGGCGTAGTCAAAATCGGCGCTGGCGTGGATGATCCGCTCGGTCACGTCACGGCTCAGCCTGGGCAACCGGGAAAGATCTATGCGAGAACGGAGGATCCGGTAGGACTCTGCCTCGATCGGGTCCACGCCGTCGGGCGTCGGCGAAAACCAGGTCACCATGTCATCACCGGGGGATCCTCCGCACGTGCCATCGGCCTAACAGCACCTGCCATCGGCATAACAGCATGGCACAACCGCGGCTTCCGGACTGTCGCATGCCGCTCCGCCGCTACACTGGCGACGCGTAACCGGGACAAGGGACTCCGGTCCGGTGCCAGCTACGCGCGACGCAGCACAGTCAGGCGCTCGCGCCACCGGCTGGCCTGGCAGTCCTCGCCCGTCAGACGGCGGGCGCCAGCATGCAGGCGCCGGCCCTCTGAAAGCTCAGGACTCGATAAGGCGCGGCGCGGCTGACTTACTTACTGGCCAGGCCCGGTGCGGCCGGCGGTCATCCGACAACTGACGTGAACTCTGCCAACTGACGTGAATGGAGCATCGATGGCGGATGAGATTCGTTCCCGTGTCCTGGTGACCGGCGGATCCGGATTCATCGGGCGGCGGCTCGTCCGCGCGCTGGTGCGCTCCGGTGCCGAGGTGACGGTCGCGGACCTGCGGGCGTTCCCCGACGAGGGGGTCCGGTCGGTCGTCGGTGACCTGTGCGACCCGTCGGTCATCGAGGCGGCTGTACGCCCGGGGACCGAAGTGATCATCCATCTGGCGGCGGTGACGCGGGTGCTGCTGTCGATCGAGGATCCAGCCGGCACGCACGCGCTCAACGTGGACGCGACGGCCGCCCTGCTGGAGCGGGCGCGGATCACCGGCGTCGGCGCCTTCGTGCTCGCCTCGACCAACGCGGTGACCGGTGATGTCGGGCGCGCCACCATCACCGAGCAGATCCCGCTCCGCCCGCTCACGCCGTACGGCGCGACGAAGGCAGCGGGCGAGATGCTGCTCGGCGCGTACGCGGCCTGTTACGGGATGACTGGCTGCGCGCTCCGGTTCTCCAACGTCTACGGTCCCGGCATGGCGGAGAAGGACAGCTTCGTGCCGCGGCTCATGCGTGCTGCCAGGGACGGCACGGGCGTGCAGGTCTACGGTGACGGCACCCAGGTGCGCGACCTCGTGCACGTCGA
>JBEKFH010000188.1:0-8941 GCA_050013415.1 Streptosporangiaceae bacterium
CTGAGCGGCTACCTGTCGGCCGTATCAGGCGGCGGCGCCGATCCGCCCGGCCTGCTCGCGGTGCTGGTACCCGCCGGCGGGTCGCAGCTGGATCAGCCAGACCTTGACCCCTTCCTGCCGGTAGGCGCGGCCGCTGTGCTCGCCGCAGCAGAGATGACGGGCACGGCGGGCGAGGTTGCCGAGGCTGCCAGCTGGCTGGGCTCCGGTGCTACCAGGGTGCTGTTCGTCGGCACCGGCGACGGAGCGCCGCGCGCGCTGCGACGGGCCGGGGCCGCGCTCGGCCGCCGGACGGCGCGGGGAAAGGCCGTGAGCGCGGCAGCGATCGACGGCCTGACCGACGAAGCCGTGCAGGCGTTCGTGACGGGGATCTTGCTGGGCTCTTACGCCTTTTCCCTGAAATCCGCTCCTTCCCTGGAATCAGCTCCCGGCGGGGAACGAGGCGGCGAGGTGATCCTGCTGACCGACCGGCCAGCCGACTACGCCGCAGCGGCTGGCCGGGGCGTCACCATCGCGGAGGCCGTGGCGCTCGCGCGCGATCTCACCAACATGCCATCGGCGCTCAAGTCCCCGGAATGGCTCGCTGGCCAGGCCGCGGCGGTAGCAGCGCGAACCGGCCTGCTCTCGCGGGTCTGGGCCGAGGGCGAGCTGTCGGCAGCTGGCTTCGGCGGGATCCTCGCCGTGGGATCCGGATCCGCGCGGCCGCCCCGGCTCATCGAGCTCAGTTACGAGCCGGCCGGCTGGGACACGCATGTCGTGCTCGTCGGCAAGGGCATCACCTTCGACAGCGGCGGCCTGTCGCTGAAGCCCAACGACGGCATGAAGCTGATGAAGACCGACATGGCGGGCGGCGCGGCTGTGATCGCGGTCATGTCGGCGCTGGCCAGGCTTGATGTCCGGGCGAAGGTTACCGGGCTCGTCCCGGCGGCGGAGAACATGCCGTCCGGCTCGGCGTACCGGCCGGGGGACGTGATCACCCAGTACGGCGGCCGTAGCGTCGAGGTACTGAACACCGACGCGGAGGGGCGGCTTGTGCTCGCCGACGCGATCGCCTACGCGGACGCCGAGCTTGACCCCGGCGTGCTAGTGGACATCGCTACCCTGACCGGCGCGGCCAGGGTTGCCCTGGGCACCGGCATCGGCGCGCTGTACTCGACGGACGACAGCGTTGCAGCGGCCCTGCTCGCGGCCGGCCAGGCGACCGGCGACCGGCTGTGGCGAATGCCGCTGCCGGCGGACTACCTGGACGCGCTCGATTCGCCAGTGGCCGACCTGGCCCACGTGGCCCGCGGCGGCGCGGCGGGCGCCAGGGCAGGGTCCATCGCGGCGGCCCTGTTCCTGCGTGAATTCACCGGCGGGCGGCCCTGGGCCCACCTCGACGTGGCCGGCCCGGCTCGCGCCGCCGCCGATGATGGGGAGATCACCAAGGGCGGCACCGGATTCGGCACCGGGCTGCTGCTGAGCTGGCTCGGCGGGATCTGAACCCTCGGCTCGGCCGGATCTGACCTTCGGCGGGACGGGATCTGACCCTCGGCGGGATCTGCGGGGTCTGACCAGGAAACCTGTCAGGGAGCCTGCTTTACGGCGGTGAGCAGGCCGTTGCCGACGGGCAGCAGCAAGGGCACGAGCCGTTCGTCCGCCCTGACCTGATCGCACAGCTCCGCTGCGGCGGCGATGTCCGGGTCGGCCGCGGCGGTGTCGTCGATCTGATCACGCCACAGCGCGTCGGCCACCCGGCTGCGCCACAGGGCATTGTCAAATGCCATGATTCCGCCTGGCCGCAGCAGCCGGAGCGCGGCGTCCAGGTAGTCCGGATACTCCTGCACGTCGGCGTCGCAGAACACCAGGTCGTAAGCACCGTCGGCGAGGCGGGGCAGCACCTCCAGCGCGCGGCCGCCGATCAGCCGGTAGCGGCTGGAAGCGAACCCAGCGTCCACGAAGGCCTTGCGCGCCAGCCGCTGATACTCGGGCTCGGAGTCGACGCTGGTCAGCACGCCCCCCGGGCGCATGCCGCGGAGCAGCCAGACGCCGGACGTGCCGCAGCCCGTGCCGATCTCCACGACCGATCTCGCGCCGATGGCGGCGGCGATGAAGCGCAGCGCCGCGCCCGTCGCGGAGCCGACCGGCACGGTGCCGCCGACCTCGGCTGCGCTGCGGCGGGCCGCGAGCAGCACGTCATCTTCGGGGAGAAACTCCTCGACGTAGGTCAGGGTCTCCTCTGCGCTGGCGATGACTGCCTCCGTGAACGCTGGCCGGCTCTCCGTCCGCAGCCTAGCGTTATGCCAGCTGGCAGGGGAACTAGCGAGGCACGCTGCGTCGTTGTTCCTGACATCGGGCGACGGCGACGGAAGTCCGGGCGCGATGCCGGTGTTGGGGTAAGAGAGCAGTCAGAGAGCAGGGAAAACCGTGGACCGTGCTGAGCCCCGCGAAGCCGAGCAGGCTGAGTGGACGCCGCCTAGCTGGGAGGAGGTGGTCCGGGATCACTCCGCCCGCGTCTATCGCCTCGCCTACCGGCTGACCGGCAACTCGCACGACGCGGAGGATCTGACTCAGGAGGTCTTCGTACGGGTCTTCCGATCGCTCTCCGGATACACGCCGGGTACGTTCGAGGGCTGGCTGCACCGGATCACGACCAACCTCTTCCTCGACATGGCCCGCCGCAAGCAGCGAATCCGGTTCGAGGGACTCGCGGAGGAAACGGCGGCACGGCTAGGCGGCAACGAGCTCACTCCCGACGAGGCATTCGACGAGCGTCACCTGGACGACGACATCCAGGCCGCGCTCAAGGCACTCGCCCCCGAGTACCGGGCGGCGGTGATCCTCTGCGACATCGAGGGACTGTCGTACGAGGAGATCGCCAGCACGCTCGGCGTCAAGCTGGGGACTGTGCGCAGCCGTATCCACCGCGGTCGCGCGCAGCTCAGGAACGCGCTTGAGCACCGGCGGCCGCGTCAACCGGCCGCTGCGTCCCCCCGGCCCCAGCTGCCCGCTCCCTTGCCGCAAGGCGGCCCGTCATGAGTCATCTCGGGCAGCGGCTCTCCGCGCTGATCGACGGCGAGCTCGACCACATGGAGCGCGACCGGGTGCTCGGCCACCTGGCCAGGTGCGAGCCGTGCCGGGCGGAGGCCGTCGCGCTGCGGATGCTGAAGCGGCGGATGAACGCGCTCGGCGGGGCGGCAGCTGACTCGGCGCTAACTCACCGGCTGATGAGACTGGCAGAGCGGAGCGATCCGCTGGGAGGTGCCCGCGCGATCGGGCCATCGGACTGGCTCTGGGCGGCCACCGGGCCGGCCGGTCCCCGCGAGCTGCGGCCATCTCGCCTCGCCGTCGCCGGATGCTTCGCATTCCTGCTGCTCAGCGTGGGGGCGGCCGCCTTCGCAGCTGGCGGAGGCTCACAGCCGGGCCCGCAGGTCACCCCGGCAGTCGACGTTTACATGATCCAGCACGAGATCATGACCGGCGTGGTGCCGGTATCGCGGCTCAGACGGCTGTCATCCGCCTCGCCGATAGCTGCGCCGCACGGACCGTGAACGGCCCGCTGTCCTCTCCCGTGCGACTGGCCGCCGGCGCAGCCGTGCTGCTCGGCCTGCTCGGTGCAGCGCTCGCCATGCTGGCCCTAGTCGACGCCCCGGCGGGTCCCGCCGCCCTGGACCGGGCCGGGCCAGGTCCGGTCCAGGGCGGGGCCGGGCCGGGCACCGGGGCGGCGCACCGCTCCAGCGCGGCCGACGCCAGTTCCCCGGTCGGCCTGCGATTGCTTGCCGAGGCCGCCGCGGCCGGCGTGGCCATCTCGTACGAGGGCGTGCAGGTCGTGGCCTGGTGGGGGCCCGGCGGCTCGAGCGCGACCGTTGTGCACGTCTGGCACGAGCGCGACCGCAGTATCCTGGCGCAGGTCACCAGCATCGGCTCGCCGCTGTCAGCGGCCGCACCGGAGCCCCTGGCGGCCGAGGCGCAGGACTCCGGCGCCGTGCTCGCGCTCTCGCCGCGGCTGCTGATCCTGATCCGGGCCAACTACCACGTGGTCGAAGCGGGCCACGGCTGGGCTGACAGCCGGCCCACCCGGATCGTTGACCTACTGCGGCCGGACGGCAGCCTGGCCGCGAGGTTCTGGCTCGATGACGTGACCAAGCTGCCGCTGCGCCGGGAGACCTTCGACTCCGGCGCGCGCATGGTCAGCGAGGATGCCTTCATCAGTCTGCGGATTGGCGGACGCGGGCTGCGCGGCATGCCCGCCGCGGACTCCCGCGGCTGGTCAGCTCAGCTGGACTCGGCTCAGATCATCAGCCTCCGCGCCAGCGGCTGGCCGCTGCCGAGTTCGCTACCTGGCAATCTGCGCCTCGTAGCCGCGCACAGGACCATTACGTCGGCCGGCCCGGTCATCGACCTGGACTACTCCGACGGGCTGTCCGAGGTGTCGGTCTTCCTGCAGCGGGGGCAGCTGCCCGGCGCACTGCCCGGATGGCAGAAGTTTGTGGTCCATGGCCGCACCGTCTACTCCGCGGACCCCGATCGGCGGAGCCTGACCTGGTCCGCGCACGGGTTCGTCTATACCGTCATTGCCGAAGCCCCGCCGGCCACCGTCGACCAGGTGGTCGACGCCTTGCCGCACGACTCGGGATCAGGATTCTGGGGGCGGCTGGCGCGTGGCCTGCGACGCCTCGGCTCGTGGGCCAACCCGTTCCGATGACCAGGCCTATCGCACGCGATCCCGGGCAGGAATATCCGGGGAAGCCATAATTTTCCCGGCATTGGCCTGATCGGGAGGCGGATGATGTCAGAGGGGTTATGGCCTGCGGCGCCGGAGCCTCGGGCGGACGCGCCCGGATCGCTGGCGGCCGGGCCGGAGCCGCCGGGTGACCCGCCGCCGTTGCCGGGTGACCTGGTGTCCCAGGGCCGGCCGCTGCCCGGTGAGCAGGCCCCCGGTGAGCAGCCCCCCGGTGAGCCGACGGCCGGGCCAGCTGGCCGGCGCGCGCCCGGTGGCCGGCGGCTCGCGCTCTGTGCGCTCGCCATCGCACTCGTGGCAGCCTTCGCCGGAGGAATCGCCGGCTACATCGCCGGAGCATCCCGCAGCGGGCTGGTGCCGGGATTCAGCCTTGGCACCGTGCCGCCCGCGCTCACCAATCGCCCGCCGGCCTCGGTGGCCGGCATCGCCGCCAGGGTCCTGCCCAGCGTGGTCATGATCAAGGTCGATGGCGGGCAGGGCACCGGCTCGGGCTTTATCATCAAGGGCGGTTACGTCATCACCGACAATCACGTCGTCACGCTGGACGGGACGGTGCGCCGCGCATCGCTGCGGGTCGTCTTCAACGGCGGCGGCGCCGCGGCGGCCACGCTGATCGGCGCCGACCCGTTCTCCGACATCGCGGTGATCCGGCCGCGGGTCTCCCGGCGCCTGCCTGCCCTGACGCTCGGCAACTCGGCGGGCGTCGAGGTCGGTGATCCGGTGATCGCCTTCGGCTCGCCGCTCGGCCTCGCTGGCACCGTCACCAGCGGCATCGTCAGCGCGGTGGACCGGCCGGTGCGGCCAGGCAGCGCGACGGGCGTGACCTCCGAGACGTTCATCAACGCGATCCAGACCGACGCGCCGATCAATCCCGGTAATTCAGGCGGCCCGCTGGTCAACGGCCAGGGACAGGTCATCGGGGTGAACGCGGCGATCGCGACGCTGGGCAGCGACGGGCCGGCCGGCCAGGCCGGCAGCATCGGCCTGGGCTTCGCCATCCCGATCAATCAGGCGCGGCTGATCGCGACGGAGATCATCCGCACCGGCAGGGCCACGCATTCCGTGATCGGCGCCGTGCTCAATACCGGCTACCGCGGGCATGGCGCCCAGATCCTCGCGACGGCGCGGCGCGGGATGCCCGCGGTGACCCCGCACGGTCCCGCCGCCAGGGCCGGGCTGCGGCCCGGGGACGTCATCGTGAGCTTCGGCGGGCATCCGGTTGGCAGCGCCAGCGCGCTCGTCGCGGCCATCCGGTCCAGGAACCCGGGAGCGCGGGTGATCGTCGTGTTCCTGCGCGACGGGGCCAGGCACGCCGCAGCGCTGACGCTCGGCTCGGCGCCGTCCTGACCGGCCGGAGGTTCGTGACCGCCGCCCCGGGCGTCTACAGTAGTGCTGAGCGGACCGCAGTCCCGTGCGCCGAGCCTGGAGCGTTCAACGTGTTCGATTTGTCCATCACTAAGCTCCTGGTCCTCGCTGTCCTGGCACTGCTGATCTTCGGCCCCGACCAGCTTCCCAAGGTCGCCGCGCAGGCCGGCCGGGCACTGCGTGACCTGCGCCGGCTCGCCGACATGGCCAAGGCCGACCTGAAGGAGGGACTCGGGCCCGAGTTCGCGGACTTTGACGTGAATGACCTTAACCCGCGCAACTTCGTCCGCAAGCATCTCCTTGATGACCTCGACCTCGGCTTCGGCAGCGAGGCAGAACCGGGCGCAAGCTCGCCCGAGGCAGCCGCGGCGACGGCGGCCGCGTCCACCCTGCCGGCCGGCGAGAGCCCGCCCTACGACGCCGAGGCCACCTGACGTCAGACCGGGGTGAGGCCGAGCCGGCGGCCGGCCAGCCCGCGGGATCGGTTCGCCAGGCTTTCCGCGATCATGGAAAGCTGCCGCGCGGCCGCGGAATCGGGGTAGCTGAGGACCAGCGGCACGCCGCTGTCGCCGCCCTCGCGCAGCCGGACGTCAATGGGCACCTGGCCGAGCATCGGCACCCGGGTGCCGATGACCCTGGTCAGCGCGTCGGCCACGGCCTGGCCGCCGCCGGAGCCGTAGAGGTCGATCCGCTCGTCGCAGTGCGGGCAGGGCAGGTAGGACATGTTCTCGATGACGCCGACCACCTGCTGATGGAGTTGTGGCGCGAGCGCCCCGGCTCGTTCGGCCACCTCTGCCGAGGCAAGCTGCGGCGTGGTGACCACGAGCAGTTCGGCGCCGGGCAGCAGGTGACCGACCGATATCGCGACATCCCCCGTGCCCGGCGGCAGGTCGAGCAGCAGCACGTCCAGGTCACCCCAGAACACGTCGGCAAGGAACTGCTCAAGCGCCCGGTGCAGGATCGGGCCCCGCCATGGCACGGGCTCGTTGCCCTTCGTGAACATGCCGACCGAGATGACCTTCACGCCATGAGCTGACGGCGGCATGATCATTTTCTCGACCTGGGTGGGCAGGCCGGTCACGCCGAGCATCCGCGGCACCGAGTGGCCGTACATGTCGGCGTCGAGCACTCCGACCCGCTGACCGGATGCGGCGAGCGCCGCGGCGAGGTTGACAGTCACCGATGACTTCCCGACCCCGCCCTTGCCGCTCGCGACCGCATAAACCCTGGTCAGCGAGGAGTCCTTCGCAAACGGGATCTCCCGCTCCGGCCGGCCCCCGCGCAGCTGGCCCTGCAGGCCGCGGCGCTGCTCGTCGCTCATCACGTCAAGCTCGACGCGGACCCTGGCCACGCCGGGCAGCCGGGTGACCGCCGCTGTCACCTCCCGGGTGATGGTGTCGCGCATCGGGCAGCCAGCCACGGTCAGCCAGACGTCCACCCGGACGTTCCCGTCCGCGCCAACCGCGACGTCCTTGACCATGCCGAGCTCGGTGATGGGCCGGTGAATCTCGGGGTCGTTGACCCCGGAGAGCGCCTGGGTCACCTGCTCGATGGTGGGCGGCGACGAGACGGCCGAGGGGGTTGCCATGGCCCCATGCTACGAACCGCCGGTCCCCCCGTCGAATGGCCGGCGAGGCGTACGATCGGCTGGACGCGGCCGCGAGCAGAAACGAGCAGTCACGGAACTTCAGCAGATCGGCCTCCGGCATCCGGCCGCTGAGCTGGTCAGGAACATCCAGCGCAACCGGACGGGCATCCCGAGGCGGATGTTCGTCGCCGAGGGCCTGTACGAGCACAACATCGTGCTGGCGGCCGGGGTACGGCTGGACACGTTCCTGTGGTGCCCGGAGGCCGCTTACTCCGACGAGGCGATCAAGCGCAGCGCCGAGCTGGCCGAGCGAGCGCGACGGGCATTCCAGATCTCGGTGAAGACGCTGGAGCGGCTGGCGGAGCGCCCGAACCCGGACGGCCTGCTGTCCATCGCGCAGCTGCCTGACTGGAACCCGGCGGACATCACGCTGGGGGAGCGCGCGCTCGTCCTGGTCGCGGACGGCATAGAGATCCCTGGCAACCTCGGGACGCTGATCCGCACGCTGGACGCGTGCGGAGCTGACTGCCTGGTGCTGACCAACCGCCGCACCCGGCTGACGCATCCGAAGGTGCTGCGGGCCAGCCAGGGAATGAGCATAAGGGTCCCGGCACTCGACTTCGACGAGGTGGCGGACGCCGCGGCGTGGCTGGCCGGCAACGGCTGCACGGTGTACCTGGCGGACACCGACGGCAGCCTCAGTTACCGCGAGGCTGACTACTCCGGCCGGACTGCCCTGGTGGTCGGCAGCGAGCGCTACGGCATCTCCCCGTCCTGGCATCAGCCGGGCTTCAGCCGGATCGGCATCCCCATGCTCGGCGTGGCTGACTCGTTGAACGTGGCGATCTCCGCGTCCGTGCTGCTGTACGAGGCGCGGGCCCGCAAGAACGGGTGGTAAGCCGCGTGCCGGCCGTCCCCGGCGCGCGGCCGCTTGGTAATCTCCGCGGCATGCACGCTGCCGGACCGGCTCAGCCGAGAGCGGACCGCGGCGCTCGGCCGCAGAAGCCGCGCCATGCCACGGCCTGATCGGTCCCGCAGATCCTGCCTGGCGGTCCCGGGCAGTAGCCCCAGGTTCCTGCGCAAGGCCCAGGACCTGGCCGCGGACGAGGTCTTCCTCGATCTGGAGGACGCCGTGGCACCTGGCGCCAAGGGGGACGCGCGGCGCGACGTCGTCGCGGCACTGGTCACGGGCGACTGGCGCGGCAAGGTCAGGGCCGTCCGGATCAATGACGTCACCACGCCCTGGGCTTACCGGGACGTGATCGAGCTGG
>JBEKFH010000189.1:0-8875 GCA_050013415.1 Streptosporangiaceae bacterium
CCCGCCCCCGCCCCGCCCCGATGAACCCCGCCACCCGCACCGCCCTGGACAACCACTACCGCCCCCACGACGACCACCTCGCCCAGTGGCTCGGCCACCAGCCCAGCTGGCGCACCTGAGCCGACGAGAGCGGCAGCCGGCCGTCTTGCCGGGCACTGCCGCGGCCAGCCAAGGCCCGGCCAGCCCAGTCGGCGCCCAGTCGGGGCTCGGTCAGCCGGGGTCCCGGCCACCCGGTCAGCGCCCAGTCCGGGCTCGGTCAGCGACCGCGTTGCCGCGCGAGCGACGCGTAGGCGATCACGTTGCTCAGGTAGTGGCCGGTCGCGTAGTCGAATGTTCCGCCGCAGGTAATGAGGCGCAGCTCGGCGCCGGGCGCGGGCCCGTAGACGCCCTCCGTCGGGAACTGCGTTTTCAGGGAGCTGCGCACGGACGTCACCGTGAACACGGCGAGGCTGCCGTCGGCCCGCCGCACGTACACCCGGTCTCCGCGGCGCAGCAGATGCAGCCGGAAGAAGACTCCCGGTCCGAGCAGGGAGTCGATGTGGCCGCCGATGACGGCGGCCCCGATGGCGCCCGGCCGGGGACTGCCGGCATACCAGCCGGCCAGGGCCGTGCTCGCCGGGACCTGCAGCGCGCCGGACGAGGTAAGCCCCAGGTGGATGAGCCGGGTGCGAACTCCGATAACCGGGATGATCAGGCGGACGGGCAGGGCCACGTGCGTCCGCGTCGGCCAGGGCGCGGATGCCGGCCGGCCAGGGGGCGCCGGGAGCGGCCTCGCCCGGCCTGCCGGGGCGGCCGCGCTGCCGGTCTGGCTGGCCACGGCCAGCCCGGCCGCGCTGACTCCGGCCGCGAGCAGTCCGCACGCCAGAACCGCCGCGGCGACCGGCCGGCGCACTACGCGCAGCGGCGAGACGTGCCGCCCGGCCCGCGTCGTCATGTCACCGCGCACGCAGGGCCGGGTGCCACCGCGCACGCAGGGCCGGGTGCCACCGCGCACGCAGGGGCGGGTGCCACCGCGCACGCAGGGCCGGGTGCCACCGCGCACGCAGCACCTGTGCCGCCGCGCATGCGCGGCGGCGTGCCATCGCGCACGCAGGGTCCGGTGTCACCGTGCATGCAGGGCCGGCCGGCGGCGCCGGCGCAGGCCGACGACCCCGCATGCCGCCGTGAGCAGCCCGGCCGCGGCGGCGCCCAGCCATGGCAGCAGCGGGGCGCCCGGGCGCCCCGCCGTGCCGCCGAACCCCATCTGGGCACCGCCCTCCGGCATGACCTTGCTGCCGATCGCGTCCTCCAGCCGGGTGATCTTGAGGTGGCCTGAGTCGTCCATGACGACGAGCGTGTAGATGCTGTTGGCGGCCAGCCTGAACCGGCCGGCCCCGTGCTCGGACTCGCCGGTGGCGCGCACCGTCCGCTCGCCCGGACGCAGGACCTGGTACCGGGTCACCGCGGTGAACTTGAGGTCGCGGCCGAGCACATTTCCCCCCGCCGCGACGGTGACCGCGCTCTGGTGCATCGACGCCTGGATGACCCGCACCGCCGCCTTGCCGCGCGGCGCGCTCAGCCGGTCCCTGAGCACCCGCAGGGTCAGCCCCGCCGCCGGGCCCATGCCCGCCACGGTGTAGGCGTGGCCGCTGGCCACGTTGATGGTCGCGGAAAGGACCGGCCTGGACGTGGCGGAGGCGGCGGGAGTCCGCATCGCCACCGTGTACTCTCCGGCGGGAACCTGCTCGTACGGCGACACCATGCCGTAGCTGACGTGCCTGAGCACGATACGGGCATGCGGATTGCCGAACGAGTACAGGTAGACGTCCACGGCGGGGGTGTTCGGCGACAGGTGCGCCAGCCGAAGCCATCCCGTG
Source organism: Streptosporangiaceae bacterium (assembly GCA_050013415.1). Classification (GTDB taxonomy): domain Bacteria; phylum Actinomycetota; class Actinomycetes; order Streptosporangiales; family Streptosporangiaceae; genus Palsa-506. The sequence continues at coordinate 1,857 of JBEKFH010000189.1, forward strand.
CCCTTCGACGCGCTGGCGGCCGGGATCGCGAACCCGAGCAGGCCGAGCATGAGCCCGAGAATGACCGCCAGTCTCGCCAGCCGTCCGGCGTTACCCGATCGTTTCATGTCTCTCCCTTTCCGCCTGGGCGGCCATCTGGCGCGCGCCCGCGAGTCTCCGCGTGCCCGGCGCTCATGACGGGGCCCGCTGTCCTAGTAGTCCCAGTGGCGTCGGCGCGGAGAATTCGATCCGCAGGATCGCGCCGGCGCCGGCGCCGGTGACGTGCAGCCCGGAGGCGAGGAACGGCGTCCGCTGGGCGCGCAGGAACGCCAGCACCGAGTCGAGATAGGCGCCCGGATGGGGGGCGCCGCGCGGGATGGCCAGCTCGGCTGCCCGCAGCGGCATCTCGGCGTTCGCGCCAGGAGCCGGGCCGGCTACGGCCACAATGCGCAGGTAATGGGCGGCGGCCAGCGCCGAGAACGTGATGAGCAGGCGGGAGTCGACTCTCCCGTCCGCCAGATCCCGGCGCACTGCCGCGGTCGCGGCGATCCGGGAGTTGGCCAGCAGCTGCCGGCCGGCCGTCCGCCGTGCCGCGAGGTCGGCGGCCAGTGCTGCGCGGTAGCCAGGGACGCTGCCCGCGGCGTAGGCCCGGACGTCGACCAGCGCGGCACCTGAGCCGAAGCTGGCCAGGACCACCGGCGCGTAGACGCCGGCCAGGCGCGGCCCGAACAGGCTCCGCAGCGCCGACGTCGCCACGATCACGGTCGAGCCGAGCGGGCTGGCGGCCGCCGGGGTCAGCGGCAGCAGGTCGGCGGAGGGAAATCCGCCAGCCTGCAGCGCCGCGCACATGGCGGGATCGCATCCCACGATCGCAGCCCGGCTGACCTGCTGCTCCACCCACCTCGCCGCAGCCGCGCGGGCGACCGCCGCCGGGCCGACGCCGCCGGGTGACACAGCGCCGGGTGACACAGCGCCGGGTGAGACAGCGCTGCTTACCGCGGCCCCGCGGTGGCCCGGTGCCCGGCCTGGCGACCGCGAGAGCAGCACGGTCGCGGCGCCCCCGGCGAACACGATGACGGCCAGGATCACCGTGCCGCCCAGCCGCAGCCGCAGCCTGCCTGCCGGGCGCGCGAGGCCGGTCTCCCGGAACAGGTGCCGCACGAGCCAGAGCCGCAGCGTCGTCCAGAGCACGGCCGCCCAGGCCGGCTGCGGGGGTGATATCTCCCGCGGCAGTGTCTCCCGCGGCAGTGTTTCCGGCAGTGATGTGTCCTGCGGTGAGTTGTCCCGCGGTGAGTTGTCCCGCGGCGGTGATGTCTGAGGTGCTGGGGCCTGCGGTTCTGGGGTTTGCCGCTGAGGAAATGCGACCGTCCGCGGCGGCGTGACCTGAGCCGCCGCTGGAGCGTGACTAACCTGGCCGCCAGCCTCCGGCCGCGGCGCCGGCAGAACGCGGTCTGCTTTGCCCTGCAAAATGCCCCCCTGGGCCACCGTGCAGAGGGTTGCGATAGCCCCAGGAGGAAAGCACAACACAGAAAGCGCTGGCCTTTCAGCACGATCGCTGATTGCCCCGTAATGAGCTGCGCACCCAGCCTGGCCAGCGCGGATAGGCATTCCCGGCGCGCGCGGCCCACCGCGAATGATCCGCGACGCGCCTGCCCGGCCCGGCCCGGCGGCCCGGCCGAGCTGCTCAGTTGGGGTTGTAGGGGGAGTACCTGAGATCCGGGGCCGGCGTCGAGGTGAGCGAGCGCAGCATCATGGTCTCCCTGGACAGCATCGCGCGCTCGGCGGCGAGCCTGCTGGCCGCGTCCGGCTCGGCGAGCAGGGCCTGCCGGTCGCCGAGATCGATGATCATCGCCGTGGCCACGAGATAGGAGAGTGCCGCGGGCTCGTCCGGCAGTTCGGGAACGCTGACCTGGGTTGCCCCCCGCTGGGCGAGCGCCTCAAGATAAGCGCGGAACCCGCGCTGCACGGACTGGGCCGCGAGACCGGCGGCGCTCTCGTCGCCGGTGTCCTCGGCGAGCAGGTCCACCTGGCCTCGCAGGTAAGGCCCGGAATCGTCAAGCTCCAGCAGCCGGAAGCGCTGGGTGCCTGCGGCCACCAGGTCGAACCTGCCGTCCTCGTACTCCTCGACCTGGCGCAGCACGGCGATGCAGCCGATCTCGTGCAGCGAGGAGATGCCGGCGATGCCGGTCTCGCGGCCCTTGCGGATCGCGATGACGCCGAAACCCCGCGGCTCAGGCCCGTCCTGCAGGTCGCGGACGAGCTGCCGGTAGCGATCCTCGAAGATGTGCAGCGGCAGCAGTAGCCCGGGATAGAGCACCGTGCCGAGCGGGAACAGCGGCATCGTCTGGCTCATAACGGGAGCTTATGCCAGCTTCCGGCCGGTGCAGGCGGCGGATCCTAGCGATGAGTCAGGAAGCGGGTGATGGCCGCGTCGAGTGCCCGGGCTATCTGCCGCTGGACGCTGGCCGTGGTCAGCAGGGCCGCGTCGGCGGCGTTGCGCATGTTGCCGCACTCGATCAGTACCTTGGGGACGGTGGTCAGGTTGAGCCCGGCGAGGTCGTCACGGAAGATGACGCCGTCCTGCCCGTAGTAATCGCTGCGCTGCATCGGCGTGCCGGCCAGGAATGCCGAGCGGACGTCGCGGCCGAACCGGACGGAGGCGGTGATCACCTTGTCGTTCGGCCCGTCCGCGACGGGCTCCAGGACGGTGAAGCCGCGGCCCCAGGACGGGCCGCCATCTGCGTGAATGTCGATGGCCACGCTGGCGTGCGCGCGGTCGATGATCTCGGCCCGGCGGTTCACGCACGGCCCGACGCCGTGGTTATTGCGCCGCGTCATCACGACCCGCGCCCCGGCGCGGCGCAGGTAGCCGCGCAGGTAGCTGGCGACGTTGAAGTTGAACTGCGCCTCGGTGTAGCCGCTGTCGGTCTCGGTGCCGGTGGTGTCGCAGTCCTCCCAGAAACGGCCGTTCCAGATCTGGCGGTCGATGTACGCCGGATCGGTGCCGTTGAGGCCGTTGTGGCCGGGGTCGATCCCGACGACTTTGCCGGCCAGCGGCTTCGCCCTGGCCGCGGCCGGCGTGCTGGTTGCGGTCGCCGACGGCGTGCTGGCTGCGGTCGCCGACGGGGTGCTGGTTGCGGGGCTGGCCGGGCTGGCACCGGAACCGGCGCCGGCGCTGCAGGCCGAGGTGATCAGCCCGGTCGCGGCTGCCGCGGCCAGGATCCTGATCAGCAGCCAGCGGGCGCGGGTGGGCGCTCGTCCCCCCGCCCGTGCCCCGGCGCGGGCTGGCGCTGCTAAACGTGACGGCTCTGTCTGCTCGGCTGGCACCTGACTCAGCGTATCGGCCGCTGTCGGCGAAGCGCCGCAGAATGCCCGGCTGCTTGCCTTGACCCCGCGCTCACCGCAGGATGGGGCATGGCCTCAGCGAAGAGCCCGGCGGACCGCCGCAAGCGGCTGGCCCTCGTCGCGGCGATCATGGGCTCCTTCGTGGCCGGCCTCGACGCCACGGCGGTCAACGTCGCGCTGCCGTCGATCCGGGCCGATCTCGGCGGCGGCCTGGCCGGCCAGCAGTGGGTGTCCAACGCCTACCTGCTCGCGCTCGGCTCGCTGATCCTGGTCGGCGGCTCGCTCGGCGACATCTTCGGCGAGCGGCGGGTGTTCTCGATCGGCGTGGCCGGGTTTGGCGCCGTCTCGGTGCTCTGCGCCGTCGCGCCGGACATCGGGGTGCTGATCGCGGGGCGCGCGCTGGAGGGTGCGTTCGGCGCGCTGCTGACCCCGAGCGCGCTGGCGGTGATCATCGCCGCGTTCCCGTGGGACGAGCGCAGCGCGGCGATCGGCTCGTGGACGGCATGGTCGGGCATTGCGTCCGTGATCGGTCCGCTCGCGGGCGGTTACCTGGTTGACGCGGTGTCCTGGCGGCTGATCTTCGCCATCAACGTACCGTTCGTCGTCGTGACCCTGGTGCTGATCAGGGCGGCTGTGCCGGGCCGCGCGCGGGGGGCGCGGCACCGCCGTGTCGACTGGCTGGGCGCGGCGCTGACGTTCCTCGGGCTGGCCGGGCCCGTCCTCGCGCTGATCCGGCTGCCCGACGCGGGCTGGGCCAGCCCGCAGGTCTGGGGCTGCGGGCTCGGCGGCCTGGCGCTGCTGGGCATCTTCGTCTGGCACGAGCGGCGCACCCCGGAGCCTACGGTGCCGCTCGGGCTGTTCCGGCGGCGGAACTTCTCGGTGGGAAATCTGCAGACCTTTGCGATGTACGGGGGGCTCGGCGTCACGTTCTTCCTGCTGGTGCTCTTCCTCCAGGAAGTGGCCGGGTACAGCGCGCTGCGCTCCGGGCTCGCCGTGATGCCCACCACCCTGGTCATGTTCGCGCTGTCCAGGTACTCCGGGCGGCTGGCCGACCGGCTCGGGCCGCGGTTGTTCATGGGCGGCGGGCCGCTGATCGCCGCCACCGGCCTGGCGCTGATGCTGCGGGTAGGCGCGCAGGGGAGCTACCTGACCGGGCTGCTGCCCGCGCTGCTGATCTTCTCGGTGGGCCTCGCCGCCACGGTCGCGCCGCTGACGGCCACGGTGCTCGCGGACGCCGACGACGCCAACGCGGGCATCGCCTCGGGCATCAACAACGCGATCGCCCGCATCGCCAGCCTGCTCGCGATAGCCGCTGTCGGCGCGATCATCTCTGCGCAGTTCGGCCACGCGCTTGACCAGCGTCTCGGCGGCCTCCGCCTGTCCCCGGCCGCCGGGGCCGCGGTGGCGCGGGCCCGCGCCGAGACACTCGCCCGGGTCAGTCCCGCGGTGGCCGGCCAGCGGGTCTCGCTGGCCGTCCAGTACGCGTCCGTGCACGCGTTCCACGTGGGGATCGCCGTCGCCGCGGTGCTCGTGGCGCTCGGCGGCCTGCTGGGCCTGGCCGGCATCCGCAACCCCCGCCGCGCGGTGCGGTGCGCGGACTGCGCCGGCGGCCAGCTGGCCGGCCAGCCGCTCGACGCCGCCCGCGAGGGGGCCAGGGTCAGTCCCGCCGATCCGGCCGCCTGACGCCGCCGCCCGGCGGGTGGCGGGTGGCGGGCCGGCGCTAGCTGCCGAGCAGGCCGCGTACCTCGCGGGCGATCTGCAGGTCCTCCCGTGCCGCGATGACGAGGGTCCGCGCGCTCGCCCCGTCGGCGCTGACGTCGCCGTCACCGCGGACGGCGTCGTTGCGGCGGGCGTCGATCGCCACGCCGAGGAAGGCCAGCCGCCCGGCTGCCCGCGCGCGCACCGCGGCGGAGTGCTCGCCTACGCCGCCGGTGAACGCCAGCACGTCCACGCCGCCGGCCGCCGCGCTCATCGCGGCGACGCCGCCCGCCAGCCGGTGGATGTACACGCCGATGGCGAGCCGGGCGTCCAGATCGCCCCGGTCCGCCGCGGCCTGGACCTCGCGCATGTCCGGAGTTCCGGCCAGCGCGAGCAGGCCGGAGTGCTGCTCCAGCGCGGTGGCCACCTCGTGCGGCGCGAGATGCTCGTGCTCCTCCAGCCAGAGCACCAGCCCGGGGTCGACGGTACCGGAGCGGGTGGCCATGACCAGCCCCTCCAGCGGGGTGAAGCCCATCGTGGTGTCGACGCTGCGGCCGTCGAGCACGGCCGCGAGCGAGGCGCCCGCGCCCAGGTGGCAGGTAATGATCCGCAGGCCGGCCAGCGGCCGGCCGAGCAGCTCGGCGGCCCGCCGCGAGCAGTAGGCGTGCGACAGCCCGTGGAACCCGTACCGGCGGATCGCATACCGCTGCCGCCACTCGCGCGGCACCGCGTAGGTCGCCGCGGCAGCCGGGATCGTGGCGTGGAACGCGGTGTCGAAGCTGGCGACCGCCGGCACCCCGGGCAGCAGCGCGGTGACGGCGTCCAGCGCGGCTAGCGACTTGGGCTGGTGCAGCGGGGCGAGGTCGGTCAGCTCCTGCAGCTGCTCGCGCACCGCGCCGTCGATCAGGACCGGGCCGGTGAAGGCCGTGCCGCCGTGCACCACGCGGTGACCGGCCGCGTCCGGCCGGGCCCAGTGCCGCAGTGCCCCGGCGAGGGCGGCGGTGTCGATTCCGCCCGGCCCGGCGGGCAGCTCAGCGCTCTGCTCGATGGCGTCGCCGGCGCCGAGCAGGCTCAGCTTGAGGCTGGAGGACCCGGCGTTGACGACGAGCACCCGCACGGTCAGTCCTGCCCCGGCCAGGTCCAGCTGGTGATCGCGGGGTCGTCCTCGCCGTGCTCGCGGGTGTAGGCGCGGGCGGCCAGCCTGGCGTCGGACATCCGCTGCCGCAGCGTGGCCGCCCGGGTGCCCAGCGACGGCACCCGGTCGATGACATCCATCACGAGATGGAACCTGTCAAGATCGTTAAGCATGACCATATCGAACGGGGTTGTCGTGGTGCCCTCTTCCTTATAGCCCCGGACATGCAGGTTGGAATGATTCGCGCGCCGGTAGGTGAGCCGGTGGATGAGCCACGGGTAGCCGTGAAAGGCGAAGATCACCGGCTTGTCCGAGGTGAACAGCGCATCGAAGTCGAGATCGGACAGCCCGTGCGGGTGCTCGCTGGCCGGCTCCAGCCGCATGATGTCCACCACGTTGATCACCCGGACCTTCAGCTCCGGCAGGTGGATACGCAGCAGGTCGGCGGCGGCCAGCGTCTCCAGCGTCGGGATGTCGCCGGCGCAGGCCAGCACGACGTCGGGCTCGCCGTCGGTGGAGCTGGCCCACGGCCAGATCCCCAGCCCGCGGGTGCAGTGCGCGATCGCCTGGTCCATGGTCAGGTAGGTCAGCGCGGGCTGCTTTCCCGCGACGATAACGTTCACGTAGTTCCGGCTGCGCAGGCAGTGGTCGGCGACCGACAGCAGCGTGTTGGTGTCCGGCGGCAGGTAGACCCGCGCGATCTCGGCCTTCTTGTTGATCACGTGGTCGATGAAGCCGGGGTCCTGGTGGGAGAACCCGTTGTTGTCCTGCCGCCAGACGTGCGAGGACAGCAGGTAGTTCAGCGACGCGATCGGCGCGCGCCACGGGATGCCCCGCGTCACCTTGAGCCACTTCGCGTGCT